>JBGPXN010000001.1:0-104709 GCA_041492755.1 Methylomirabilia bacterium
ACCTCCAGGTTTTGGCGGGTGTCGGGCGCCGGCTGCTCGATGTCCACCCGCTGGGCCATCGCCGGGCTCGCCGCGAGAATCGCCAATGCCGCCGCAACCATCCATGCCTGCTTCATGCCGTCATTCTACACCTTACCGGTCAGTGACCGGTGCAGCGGAGCGGGGTGCCAGGGGGACATCACACCGACGCCGCCCAGACGTCGATCTCGGCGCAGAATTGTGCGACCGTCGCCTCCGGAAGCAGGCTGGCGCGGAACGCGGTCCGGGCGACCGCGGCGATCTCGGCGAACGAAAAGCCCATCTTGCCGATGAGATCCGCGTATTCGCTGCTGATGTCACACCCGAACAGCAGCGGATCGTCGGAGTTCACCGTGCACGCCACGCCGGCGCTCAGCAGCGCGCGCAACGGGTGCGTCGCGTAGTCCTTCGCGCAGCCCAGCATGATGTTGCTGGTCGGGCAGACGTGGAGCACGACGCCGCGCCGCACGAGCTCCTGGACGAGCTCCGGCTCCTCCACGGCGCGCACGCCATGGGAGATCTGCCCCGCGCCGCACTCGATGACCGCGTCGCGCACGCTCACCGCGCCGCAGATCTCGCCCGCGTGCGCCCGCAGCTTCAGCCCGAGCTCGGCGGCCCGGCGGTAGACGTCGACGAACGCGCGGCTCTCTCCCAGCCGCTCGTCACTCTGCAGGTCGATGCCCGAGAGCCACCCGCGATCGAGCGCGAAGTCCGCGACCTCTTCCAGCACGGCCAGCTCGGTCGCAACGGGCCGGTGCCGCGCGATGCCAAGGATGAGCCGCGCGTCGATCGGATACACCCGCATCGCCCGGTCCCGACCCCGCACGATCGCGGTCCAGGCCTCCTCGCGGCTCAGACCGGTCGCCGTGTAGAGCGGCAGCGACACGATCATCTCCGCGTAACGCACGTTCTGCCGGGCGAGGTCTTCGGTGACTTCGAAGGCGAGCCGCTCGATCGTGGCCGGCGTCTCTGCCACCGGCCGCACGTAGTCCCGGAACACCTGGCGGAAGTCCCCGAAGTCCGGAAATCCGCGACCGGGCCGTAGCCACGGCGGCCGTTCTGGAAGCGCGGCGCCGTCGGGATGGAGCTCGCGAATCATGCTCCAGCGCGCGGCGCCTTCGAGGTGCAGGTGCATCTCGGCCTTGGGGAGGCGGCGCAACGCCGCCGCCGCCCCTCCCGCGTCGCGCACGCTACGCCGGCCGGAACTTCCAGGAATAGTTGACGTGCTCCTCATCTTGGTGAAGGCGGCGGAAGGTCACTTCGCGGCCCGAAGATGCGCGCCTTCAGCCGGCCCGGCACCCACACCGCGAGCACCCTCGCGGCCCGCGCGACCTTGTCGAGCGACTCCACGGTGCCAGGCCAGTAGCGAAGCACGAGGCCCCGGTCGACGTAGTTGAGAATGCCGTCGACGACGACGGCGGCCAGAAGCACGTCGTCGAGATAACCGAGGAACGGGATGAAGTCGGGAATCAGGTCGATCGGGCTGGCCAGGTAGAGCGCGGCGGCCGCGAGGGCGATCTTTGCGCTCCGGGGCAGCACGGGGTCACCGACGAGCCGCGCGATGAGGCGCGCGAGCTGGGGCAGCGCCCGCAACAACGCCTTCATTCCAGGCTTTCGGCCACCAGCTCGCTGACGTCCTTCACTTGCAACGTTTCCTCGGCACCCTTGACCTTGCGTCCGAGGTCCATCATGGCCAGGCAGAACGGACACGCGGTGCCGACCACGGTGGCCTTCGTCTCCAGCACCTCTTCGGTGCGGATGATGTTCACCCGCTTCTCGGACGGCACCTCCATCCACATGTGCCCACCGCCGCCCCCGCAGCAGAGACCGCGCTCGCGGCTCCGGGGTAGCTCCACGAGCCGGAGACCGGGCACCGAGCGGGCGACGGCGCGCGGCGCCTCCATGATGCCGTTGTAGCGGCCGAGGTAGCAGGAGTCGTGGAAGGCGATGGTGGCGTCGAGCCTCTTGCGCGGCGTGATGCGCCCGCTCGCGATCAGCTCGTTGATGAGCACCGCGTGGTGGACGACCTCGTACGTCCCGCCGAATTGCGGGAACTCGTTCTTGATGGTGTTGAAGCAGTGCGGGCAGTGGGCGAGGACCTTCTTGAAGCGGTACTGCTTGAGGTTCTCGATGTTCTCCTGCTGGACGGTCTGGTAGAGGTACTCCTCGCCGAGCCGCCGCGCGACCTCGGCGTGGCAACGCTCCTCCTGCATGACCGCGAAGCTCACCCCCGCCGCTTTGAGGATCTTCACCACCGAGCGCGCGATGGCCTGGTTGCGCTTGTCGTAGGCGGCCGAGCAGCCGACCCAGTAGAGGTACTCGACCTCCTTGCCCGGCTCCATGACCGGCACCTCGAGTCCCTCCGCCCACGCCAGCCGTTCCGCAGGCGGCAGGCCCCAGGGATTGCCCGCGCGCTGGATGTTCTGCAACGACTGGCGCGCGGTGGACGGCAGCGCGCCTTCGGACAGCGTCAGGTACCGCCGGAGGTCGATGATGGTGTCGACGATGTCGATGAAGGCAGGGCACTCCTGCACGCAGGCCATGCAGGTGGTGCACGCCCAGAGCTCGTCGGCCT
Source organism: Methylomirabilia bacterium (assembly GCA_041492755.1). GTDB lineage: Bacteria > Methylomirabilota > Methylomirabilia > Rokubacteriales > CSP1-6 > JBGPXN01. Next base: position 2,594 of record JBGPXN010000001.1, read on the forward strand.
TGATGAGCTCGCCGTGGATGGGGCCCGGCAGCTCGCCGTGCAGGTGACGCTTGAGCTTGACGATGATCTGCTTGGGCGACAGCGCCGTGCCCGCCAGGTAGGCGGGGCAGGCGGCCTGGCATCGGCCACACTCCACGCAGGCGTCGAAGTCGAGCCGCCGCTTCCAGGAGAACTCTTCCAGCTTGGAGACGCCGAGGCTCTCGGCTTCCTCGATGTTCTCGATCGGCTTGATCGTCCCCCGCGGCCCCAGCTTGGAGAAGAAGACGTTCAGCGGCGTGGTGATCAGGTGCACGAAGTAGGAGTACGGGATGATGGCGATGAAGCCGAGAGAGATCGTGGCGTGGAAGAGCCACACGCCGAGATGCGTGGCGCGCAGCGCGCCCTCCGACATCCCGGCCGCGAGCATCCCCTGACCGAGCCCCCAGCCCACCGGCGACCACCGCGCCCACGCCGGCTGCACGACGGCCAGCCGCGCCGCTTCCATGATGAAGCCGGTCACGTTGATGACGAACAGCAGCGCCAGCACGCCCGCGAAGCGCGCGGTCGGGTCCACGCGCCGCGGGCGCAGGACGAACCGTCGCCACCCCGCCATGCCCAGACCGATCACGAAGAACAAGCCGAAGAAGTCGAGGACCGTCTCGTACAAGAGGTAGAACGTGCCTTTCAGCAGCTTGTAGCCGAACAGCGGCAGCGTGACGTCATAGTCGATGGTGGCGAGCACGGTGCCCATGAACAGCGCGAGGAAGCCCCAGAACATGATCGCGTGCATGACCCCGGGATACGCCTGGGACAGCACGCGGACCTGGCCGAGCGCATGGACGACGACGAGCTTGATGCGGTCGGGAATCCGGTCGAAGCGATCTTCCGGCAGGCCGGCCCGCCAGAGCCGGATGCGCTGCACCATGCCGTGGACGAAGATCGTGATCGCGACCACACCACCGATGTAGAGGGCGATCTGGGCCCAGGCAGGGATGTTCCAGAACGTGTCGCGAAATGGGACGGGAGAGGTCATGGGCGCTCCCACGATATCACGTCGAGAATGGACCGAGCCGCCGAGTAGGGATCGACGGCGCCCTCGGCAACGTCGTCGAGCATCGCGTTCAACGCGCCGGAGCGCAATCGATCTTCCACCGTCGCGGCAAGCTCGTCGGTGAGCAGCGCCTGGAATTCGGCGCGCCGCCGGGCGCGCCGGCGCTCGGCGAGGGCGCCGCCGGCTTCGAGGGCGGCGCGGTGGCGCCGGATCTCGGCGAGTACCTCCGCCACCCCCACGTTGTTCTGCGCTTCCGCCGACAGCACGGGAATCTCCCAATCGACGTCACGCCGGCCCCCGCCACCGCTCGTGTACGCGAGATGGACGCCGAACGTCAGCTCGGCCATGAGCGCGGGCGCGCCACTACGGTCGGCCTTGTTCACGACGAAGACGTCGGCCGCCTCCAGCAACCCGGCCTTCATCGTCTGCACGGCATCGCCCGACTCCGGCACCAGCGTGACGACGGTCGTGTCCGCGAGCTTCATGACGTCGAGCTCGGTCTGCCCCACCCCGACCGTCTCGACGAGGATCCACGGGAACCCGAACGCGGCGAGCAGCTTGACGACGTTGCCGGTCGTGCGAGCCAGCCCACCGAACGCGCCGCGCGTGGCCATGCTCCGGATGAAGACGCCCGGGTCCAGGGTGTGCGCCTGCATGCGGATCCGGTCGCCCAGCACCGCGCCCCCCGTGAACGGGCTGGAGGGATCGACGGCGACGACGCCCACCGTCGCATTCTCGCCGCGCAGCAACGCGGTGAGACGATCAACGAGCGTGGACTTTCCCGCGCCCGGCGGTCCCGTCACCCCGACCACGTAGGCGCCGTGGCCACGCCCATGAATGGCGTGCATGATGGTGGGCACGGCCGGAGTGCGGTTTTCCACCTGGGTGATCAGACGGGCCAGCGCCAGGCGATCGCCCGCGAGCATCTTTTCGAGGAGTGCCTGGATCCGGGGCTCGGGCATGGCCCCAGGATACGGCGTGGCTACCGCTTTGGGCTACGCGCGCGCCTCGTCGGGGTAGCGGCGGTCCGCGGTGGCGACCCGCGCGAGCAGCCGGTCCAGATCGGCGACCCGCACGGGCTTGGCGAGGTAGTCGTCGGCGCCCAGCCGGTGGGCCTGCACGGCCTCCTCGACGTCGTCCTGCCCGGTCAGCATGATGATGCCGACCGGATGGCGGGCGCGCTTGAGGGCTCGGAGCACGTCGAGGCCGTCCATCCCCGGCATCCGGATGTCGAGGATGGCGACGTCGACGGCGTCGGCGTTCAGACGCTCGAGCGCCTCGGGTCCCGAGGCCGCGGTCGCGACCTCGTGGCCCATGCGCCGCAGGCCCTCGGCGATCGCCCCGCGGACGTCGCCGTTGTCATCGACGATGAGCAGCCGCATCGGGACTCTTCACTGCCCTACTCGCGCGCGAACGTCAAGTCCGTTTCGATCTCGATGTCGTCGGCCACTTTGAAGAAGAGGATCTGGGGCAGCCGCATCCCGTGATTGCTGAAGCTGGTGAAGAGGCGCGCGCGCACCTTGATGTTGTCGGCGGCGAACCCGAAGCGCTTCTGCACCTCGAGCTGCTCGGGCGTCAGCCTGAGCCACGTCACGGTGGCGTCGGCGACGCGCGCCAGCGGCTTCTGCTTCACGGTGAGGATCCCACGCACCTTGGCCCGCATCGCCTGGCCGGCGACGAGCGGCTCGCCGATGTGGACGCCGGTGAGCTCGAACGTCACCCAGCGGTTCGCGTCCACGTCGGTCTCGAGGAAGTCTTTCGACCGCATGTCGGCGTCACGCCGATCGAGTCCGGTCCGCACGCTGTTCATGTCGACCCGGAGGGTACCCCGCGCGCCGGCCGGCTTCTCCGGATCGACGCTGAGCGTGCCCTGCACGCCGTGCGCCGTTGCGTGGCCGACCACCGTCTCCAGCGGCGCGTCGCTCTTGAAGGTTGCCCGAGAGTAGTCGGGAAGGAGCTTGAACGCAATCGTCTCCCCGGCCACGCCCGGTGGAAACGGCGCCCCCGCGACGATCGCGAGCAGGGCCACGACCGCCGCCCGTTTCATCGCTGCGCGAAGCCGGCCGGAGGCGACGGCGCCGCCTCCGGCCGGAGAGCAGACGACTAGCCCTGCCGCGGCGGCGGCACCCGGAACGGCGTGTGGCAGGTGCCGCAGGCGTTGCGGCCGAAGTCCTTGATCACGGCCTGGGTGGCGACGGCATTCTTCGTATTGGCGGCGTCACGCAGCTTCACCGACTCGGTCTCGAAGTTCTTGGCCGCCGCCTCGAACTCCGGGAACTTCTGCCAGACCTCGGGCTTGGCCTTGGACTTCTCGGTGAGGGAGCCCTGGGGGAAGACGCCGGGGATACGCTGCGCGCTGAGGGCCATGGCCTCCGCGCTGACGGCGACGCCCTCGATGTTGCCAGCTTTGGCCTTGTCCTGAACATCCTTCCAGAGGGCGCCGTGCAGCTTCATAAGCCGCTGCCGCTCAGCCACCACGTCACCCGTGGCCCCGGGCCGCTGGGCGACCGGCTGATCGGTGGTGGCGCAGCCCGCAGCCCCGAGGGCGAAGAGCAATCCGAGCGCAAGCTTCGATGCACGCATGAGGTCGTCTCCTTTTCTGGATGGTTGGAACAGTCGCTGCACGTCTACTTCCCGATCCTGTTGCGGACCGGCGGTATCGACTTGAGATACCGGGCGACCGCCAGCAGGTCGTCCTTGCTCATGTCTCGGTAGCCCGCGCTGCTGCCGTAGATCACCTCCGCCATGAGGCTACCGGCCACGTCGCCATCCGGCTTGTTGCCGGTGCCAAGGTATTCCGCGATCTCCTCCACCGTCCACGTCAGGCCAGTGGTGGGATCGGGCGTGATATTGGGCACTTCGGTGTTCTCCGGCCCCTTCGGGTTGCCGGCAAGGAATCGGCTGTTGTCGACCGCCTGGGTCACGCCGCGCGGCGTGTGGCATTCCCCGCAGTGTCCGACGGCGCGCACCAGGTATTCCCCGCGGGGCAGCCCGCTGGTGGGCGCTGCGGCGGGCGGCGTTTCGCGAGGCGCGAAGGCGGCCAGCCAGGCAGGAAGGAACACGCTCTCGAACAGCGGAACGGTGATCTTCTTCGGTGTGTTGGCGCGGTTCACGGGCGGAAGCGAACGGAGGTACACGACGAGCACGCGAAGGTCCTCGGCCGCCATCCCGTTGAAGGACGTGAACGGATGGACCGGAATGATCCGCTCCCCGTTGGGGCGGCGCCCCAGGCGGGTGGCCGTGATGATCTGCTCGTCGGTCCAGCCTCCAATCCCGGTCTGGCGGTCCGGCGTGATGTTCGTGGCGTAGACGGTCCCGAACGGCGCATCGAGGCGCCGCCCACCGGCGTTGACCGCCTTCTTCGGCTCGGTGGGCTTGCTCGGCTCGGTGTGGCAGCCGCATCCCCCGGTGGCGCCGAAGACGTACTTCCCCCGGGCCAAGATCTCGGCGTTGCTCGGCGCCGCGGCCGGTCGGGGCGCCTGGGCCAGGAGCATGGCGGGCACCAAGACGACCGCCAAGGCCCCGACGACCAGGACCAGACCGCCGAGAACGTGCTGGGGACACCGACGCTGAATCACGATGGCTTGCCCGGGACTAACTGGCCGGCGGACTTATCGGTTCCCAGTGGAGCTCTTGCTCTGGGAATCCGCCCCGGGGAACGAGGCTTCCATCACCAGCGCGTCCTCTCCGGTGTCGTAGTAGTAGCCGTGGCGCCGGCCGACCACCCGGAACCCGAACGACTCGTAGAGGGCCCGGGCCTCGTCATTGCTGGGTCTGACCTCGAGCACGGCGAGCCGGAGCCGGCGGCGGCGGGCGTCCTCGATGACCCGGCGGAGCAGCGCCCGGCCGATCCCTCGCCGGCGGGCGTCCGGGTGGACCGCGACGTTGGTGATGTGGATCTCGTCCGCGATCTCCCACAAACAGAGATAGCCGGTCACGCGGGCGCCCTCGCGCATCACCCAGCAGCGCGCGACCTGGTTCTGCTCCACCTCGTACAGGAACGCACCCCGCGACCACGGCATCGAGAACGAGACGCGCTCGATGGCGACCACCTGGTCCAGATCTTCCGGGCGCATCCGCTCAATGAACGGCAAGGGCGCCATGACGAAGCTCCGCTTCGGATGGTCTCAGGTAGAGAGGCACCAGGTCCGCCGGACGCACTCCTTCGCCGGCGAGCAGCCGGGCCATCCCGAGCACGCCGACGGTGGCCGGCGATGGCAGCTGGCGCTGCGGCGGCACGCGGCGCACCAGCGGCGAGGCAACGTTGGCGGCCCCGTCGCCGAGCAGTACGACCGGCTCGGTGAGCCGCGCCGCCAACGCCGCCGGTGAGATGGCAAGATAGTCCCACTCGCGCCGCATCCGCTCGCCGTCCCAGCGGTAGAGCGACGTGTAGATCTCGCCGCGACGCGCAGCGACGACCGGGCATACCGGGAGCCCCGCGAACGGCAAGCTCTCGGCGAACGCGTCGAGGGTGGGGACGGCGGCAATGGGACATCCGAGGGCCAAGGCGAGCCCCTTCACGGTGCTGATGCCGATCCGCAGTCCGGTGAACGACCCGGGACCGACCGCCACCGCGAGTCCGTCGAGCTGTGTGGGCGTCCAACCGGCATCGCAGAGGAGACGATCGATCGCGGGAAGCAGCCGCTCGGAATGCGTGATCCGCACGTCGAGCAGGTACTCGCCGATCACGCGCTCGCCATCGAGGAGCGCGACCCCGCCCGCGAGCGTCGAGGTTTCCACCGCCAGGACACGCACGCCGTGAGTTTAGCATGCACAAGGAAGGCCGGTGGCGACCCGCTCCCGCCGCGGGCCGCGCGGCGTGCGATAATGCGGCAGGAGGACGTGATGAGCCCCGCCCCCCGCAAAGATCCTGTCGCCGTCGAAGCCGAAGTCCACGAGAAGATCCATCTCGAGATCCTGAAACGGACGGGCGCCTATCACGCCAACGACCACGTCCTCCTGCCCTCCGGTCAGCACACCTCCGAGTACATCGAGAAGACCCTGGTCACCACCGAGCCCTCGTTCACCGAGGGCCTGGGCGCGGTCATTGCCAAGCACTTCGCCCAGTGGCCCGTCGACGTCGTGGTCTCGACCGGCCCCGGGGCGCTGATCCTGTCGCACTGCGTGGCGCGCGCCCATCCCTCGCGGCCCATCGTCATCTACGGCGCCAAGGGGATGTCGGCCGGCAAGCGTCGGGTGAGCCTGCCCGTCGAGTTCCAGCGCCTGCTGCGTCCGAGCACGCGCGCGCTCGTCGTCGAAGACCTCGTGTCGAGTGGCTCCACGGTCAATCTATTGATCCAGTTGGTGGAGCAGCTCGGGGCCCAGGTCATCGGCGTCGGCTGTCTCTGGCGCCGGACGTCGGTCGATCTCGACGGCCGCCCGGTCTTCAGCCTCGTGAGCCGTGACTTCCCTACCTATGATCCGGCCGAGTGCCCGCTGTGCCGCAAGGGGATTCCACTGAACGAGGAGTTCGTGCGCCGCCGTCACCATCGCCGGCCGTCCTCCGTCCAGGAGGCCCGAACCGAGTAACTCGAACCGTACTAGCCTGGATTATTCGTGAACGCGCACACCGCGATCGACCGGGGGACACGGGCGGAGCTGGGGGGATGGGGTCCGGGTGACCCATTTCCCGCCCCGCGAGACGACGACATCGCCGTATGGAATGGGAACGGCTCGCCGGTGATCGGTACGCCGCCGGCTGTGGTCAGAGGACCCCGTCCCCCCAGCTCCGGCCGTGCTCCCCGGTCGGCGAACGCGTCGGGCGTTCACGAATAGTCCAGGCTAGGCGGCGGGCTCGGGTTTACGCGGCCTCCCAGAGACCTTCGGCAACGCCGGCCGTCTTGTAGGCCTCGCGGATGCGGTCGAGGTTGCGGGTGAAGAGCAGGCCGATCTTGGCGAACGGCTCGAAGACGGGGCCCTGGCCGGCCGTCATCGGGAACGCGACGGCCGGCAGCTTGTCCCACTGACGGCGGACGACGTCGCTCACGGCGGACAGGCGGGCGTAGAATTCCTCGCTCTCCTGGGCGGCGCGCTTGACGATCGGCGTGATCACGCAGTCGACCGTCTGGCGGGCCCGGTTGGCGGCGCCCTCGACCGCGGCCTCCGCGAGCGGAACGACGGTCACCCCCAGCTCACCGAGGAAGCGGTGCAGCAGCCGGCCGACGGAGTCCTGGAGCAGGAGCTCCGGCAAGCCCACCGTCTTGAGCGCGCCGGTCCCGATCTGCGCGGTCTCGGCGTACAGCTGGTTGCGCAGCCACGCCACATACTGGCGGTTCTCGTCGTCCTTCCACCAGTCGCGGATCATCTTCTTGCCCCAGTAGCGGATGGTCGCGTAGTGGATGTCGCGCTTGATCAGCCTCGAGAGGATCCCGCTCCAGGAATAGAACTTCCCCATCCCGTTGATGGCCGCCATCTGCAGCTCGTAGGGACTCATGCGGCGCGGCTGGTGGACGGCGTGGTGGCCATCGTAGAGGGACCAGTTCCGGTTGATGACGTATTTGTCGCCCTTGGCGTAGAGCGTGTCCCAGTCGGGCGAGCCCGGGATAGGCGTCAGGATCATGAACTGGATCGAGTCGATCTCGTGCTTGCGGGCGAAGGCGGTTGTGGCATGGATGGTCTCCACGTCGTCTTCGTCGGAGCCCACCACGAACATTCCGTGGATCTTGATGTTGTGCGCGTGGAACCGCTCGATCGAGCGCTCGATCTTGGCCAGGTCCTGCTTCTTCTGGAAGAGCTTGAGCGTGCGCGGGTTGATCGACTCGAAGCCGACGTAGACGTTGAAGCAGTTGGAGTCCCGCATGAGCTGGAGCAGCTCGGGATCGTCCACGGTCTCGGTCCGGACCTGGGCGCCCCACTGCGCGGTGAGGCCCCGATCGATCATGCCGCGCAGCAGATCCTTGCAGCGCTTCTTGTTGGCCGTGAAGATGTCGTCGGCGAAGAAGGTGTAGAGGTTGTCGCGGTAGAGCTGGAGCTCTTCCAGCACGCGCCCGATGGAGTGGGTGCGGAACGCGTGCCCGTACATGCCCGGCACCGAGCAGAACGTGCAGGAAAACGGGCACCCCCGGGAGGTGGCGACCGAGATCACGCCTCCCGACTTCCAGCCCTCGATCAGCTTGTAGTCGGGAATCGGATTCACGTCGAGGTTGGGGATCTTCCCCCGCTCGGGATTACTCACCACGCGGCCGTCGGCCAGGTACGAAAGGTTCTGGATCTTGTCGAAGCCGCTACCGCTCTCGATCGCGTCGACCAGCTCCTGGAACGCGAATTCGCCTTCCCCCCGCACGACGAAATCGCCGTGCTGCAGGCCTTCCTCGGGGAGGAAACTCGTGTGCGTGCCGCCGAGCACGGCGATCTTGCCGGCGGCGCGGACGGCGTCGGCGAGGCGATACGACTGGGGCGCGGTCGACGTGATCGCGGAGATACCCACGAGGTCGGCGGACAGCACGTCGTTCATGTCGAGCGCGTTGATGTCCTCGATGTAGACCCTGACGTCGTAGCCCTTGTTGCGCATGATCGTGCCCAGCAGGACCGATCCCAGCCGTGGGATGGTGACGCGGCTGTAGACGTGCAAGTGGGTGGACTTGGGCTCGACGAACACGAGCTTCCGCAGCTTCCGGTTCATTGGCAGGGTCTCCCTGGAGTGCAGCGTACGCGTGTGAGACAGCGCAGACGCTACCATCGCGTTCGCGCGATTGTCAAACTAGAGGCCGGTGCTGGCCCAACCGCTTTTGACCCCAGATGTAGGGTCTTGGAGCTCGAACTGGCCCCGCATATGGGACTTTGCCCTTGACAGCCTCGCGCCGCCGCTTCTAGCATGCCCACGGACGTCACTCGCTCCAGGAAGGGGGGTGGGCTCGTGGCGAAGAAGAAGGCAGCGAAGAAGAAAAAGAAGTAGCCGCCGCTGAAGAGCGGAACGGCCCTGCCGGGCTCCCGTTCCGGCAGGGCCGTTCCGGCTGTGTGGGTCACGTCACTTCGCCGCCGCGGGAGCCTGGACCTCGCCATGGCACTCGTAGTCCCGCACGAAGGGGAAGAGGAATGGACCGACCCCGAGATCCGTCGTGACTTTCGTCACCTCGATTGTCACGTTCCGTTCCTGCGCTTCCTTCTTCAGCTTCTCGACACAGCCGCCGCGGGTGTAGGCGTTCGTCACGATGAGGGGAGGCCGGTTCTCGGCCGCCGGCAGATATGTCGTGGTGGATCCACAGCCTGCCAGGAGCACACCGGAGGCCATTGCGAGGCCGATCACCAAGGCTGTCGTGTGCCGGGGCACGTGGATCGTCCGCCCTTCAACCGCCCCACGAAGTCGGACTCGCGGGCGCGGGGCTACTTGGGACTTTTGGCGAGGGGGCGAGGTTTGGGGGCGGCGGCACCGGTCTTGTCGGTCTTGAGCAGCCCCTTCACTTCGTCCATGAACTGGTTGATGTCCTTGAACTGCCGGTACACCGAGGCGAAACGCACGTACGCGACCTGGTCGAGCCGCTGCAGGTGCTCCATCACGAGGTCCCCCAGCTCCAGGCTGGAGATCTCCTTCTCGGCCCGGTCGTGCAGGCGCGCTTCGATGTCGGCCACGACGTCGTCGACGGCGGGAACGCCAACGGAGCGCTTCTCGCACGCTTTGAGGATGGAGCTACGCAGCTTCTGCCGGTCGAAGGGCTCGCGCCGTCCATCGCGCTTCACCACGTGCGGCAGGACATCCTCGATGTACTCGTACGTGGTGTACCGCCGATGGCACTTGAGACACTCGCGGCGCCGGCGGATGAACTCACCGTCCCGGCCCACGCGCGAGTCGACGACGCGATCCTCGGTGTGACCGCAGAACGGACATTTCATCGGGCCCCTCTCCTGCCGGGATAGAGCGGAAATCGATTCGTGAGCTCCTGGACCTCCCCCCGGACGGCCGCTTCCGTCGCCGACGATGCCGGCGATTGAAGGACGCGATCGATGAGCGCCGCGATCTGCACCATCTCGGGCTCCTTCATGCCACGGGTGGTGACGGCCGGCGTCCCCACGCGGATACCGCTGGTGACCATCGGGCTCCGCGTTTCGTACGGTACCGTGTTCTTGTTCACGGTGATCCACGCACGGTCGAGCGCCTCCTGCGCGTCCTTGCCGGTGATCCGGCGACTGGTCAGGTCCATCAGGATGAGGTGGGTGTCCGTTCCCCCGCTCACCAGACGAAATCCGTGACCGAGCAGCGCTTCGGCCAGCGCCCTGGCGTTGCGAACGATCTGCTGCTGGTAGGCGCGCCACTCCGGCGTCAGGGCTTCGCGGAACGCCACCGCCTTGGCCGCGATGATGTGCATGAGCGGACCGCCCTGTACGCCCGGCATCACGGCCTTGTCGAGGGCCTGGGCACGCGCGGCCTGGCACATGACCATGCCACCACGGGGACCGCGCAACGTCTTGTGCGTGGTCGTCGTCACGAAGTCGGCCAGACCAACCGGTGACGGGTGCAGCCCGGCCGCCACCAGCCCGGCGGGATGCGCGATGTCGGCCATCAGCGTGGCGCCGACCTCGCGCGCGATCTCGCTGAAGGGCTTGAAATCGATGGCGCGCGGGAACGCGGAGCCGCCGGCGATGATCAGCTTCGGCCGGTGGGCGCGGGCGAGATCACGCACTTCGTCGAGGTCGATGCGCTCGGTGTCCCGGCGCACGCCGTACGGCACGATCTTGTAGAACTTTCCGGAGTAGTTGACGGGACTGCCGGCGGTGAGGTGGCCACCGTGCGAGAGGTTTGGGCCGAGGACGACGTCACCCGGCTGGAGCACCGTGAAATACACGGCCATGTTCGCCTGCGCGCCCGAATGCGGCTGAACGTTGGCGTGCTCGCTCCCGAACAATTCCTTGGCGCGGGCGATGGCGAGCTCCTCGACGACGTCGACGACCTCGCAGCCCCCGTAGTAGCGGCGTCCCGGATACCCCTCGGCGTACTTGTTGGTCAGCACGGAGCCCGTCGCCTCGAGAACGGCCTCGGAGACAAAGTTCTCCGACGCGATCAGCTCGAGGTTGCGGTGCTGTCGCTGGGCCTCCTCGCCCAGCGCTTTGGCGATATCGGGGTCGACATCGGCGAGACGCTGCATAAGACTGATGCCACCATACGGGTGGGGGCCACAGGTGTCAAGTTCCTCAACAGGATGTATTACTCGGAGGGGGCCTCGCGCCGGCGGAGCCGGCGCTCGAAACACCTATTCCGCGACACTCTTCGGTCCCGATACCGAAGCGGCCGTCGCACGGGCCGGGCCGGGGAACGCGAAGGACTCGGCCAGGGTGCCGTCGTAGCCCATGGCGACGAGCCGCGGGATGTCGAGGCGGCTTTCGGCGGCGGCGATCTCGTCGGCGGAGATGCGCGTGCCGGGATGGCGGGGAACGAAGAGCGTGCAGCAATCGGCGTCGGGCTCGATGGAGATCTCGAACGTGCCGAGCTGCTGAGCCTGGGCCGTGATCTCGAGCTTGTCCATTCCGATCAGCGGACGGAACACCGGCCGCTCGGCGACCTCGTTCGTGCGCGAGATGTTCTCGAGCGTCTGGGAGGCCACCTGTCCCAAGCTCTCGCCGGTCACGAGCGCGCCGGCGCCGCAGGAACGCGCCAGGCGCTCGGCGATCCGGATCATCATGCGGCGGTAGACCACGACCCGCAGGGGCGGCGGCACCGAGAGCACGACCTCGCGCTGGATCTCGCCGAGCGGCGCCAGAAAGAGCTGTGAGCGGTACTGCCACTCCGTCAGCCGCCCCACGAGGCTCCGCGCCTTGTCCTGCGAGATCGGGGGCAGATACGGAACGCTGTGGAAATGCACGAACACGACGTGGCAACCGCGCTTCATCATCCGCCACGCCGCCACCGGCGAGTCGATGCCGCCCGACAGCAGCGCCACCACGGTTCCGCTCACGCCGACGGGCAGTCCGCCCGGGCCGGGCGCGCGATCGGCGTAGACGAACGTTTCCGCCGGCAGCACTTCGACGTGGATCTGAAGCTCCGGCGTGTGCAGGTCCACGCGTGCCGGCACGCGCTCCTGCACGAACGCGCCGAGCACGCGGTTGAGCTCCACCGACGTCATCGGATACGTCTTGAACGCCCGGCGCGCCGAGATGCGGAACGAGCCGAAGCTCCGCCCCTCGATGGCGCGCGCGACCGCCGCCTTCATGGCATCGACGGACGACGGCACGCGCTCGCCCAGCGCCACGCTCGCCACGCCGAACACACGGGCCGCGCGGTCGCGCACCGCCTCCGGGCGGGGATTGTCTCGAAGCTCGAGCAGGATGCGGCCGGGAAGCTGCCGGATCTCGACGGGGCCGACGTCGGCGGTGGCGTGGGCGAGATTGCGCGCGAGCCGGCGCAGGAAGAGCGGACGGTTTCCGCGCTTGAGGCTGATCTCGTGATAGTGGACGACGGCCGCGGGACGCACGCGTCCCATGACGCTCAGTAGCGCGCGCCGGGGAACGTCGACACACCGGCCGGGCGGCCGGGGACGCGGTACATCTTCATGTGGTTCCACGGCTCGCCGAGCACGCCGTCGTGGATGGCCCAGCTCCGCCCGCGCACGGAGTTCCCGAATTCCGGCCGGCGGAACGGCGAGGAGTCGTCGAGCCGCTGGCCCAGCGCGCCGCCGGAGTGGAAGTCGTCGTGGATCTCCTCCATGCGCTCGCGCCCGATGAAATAGTCGCAGCCGTGGCGCTCGTAGAGGATCGCCGAGTGATAGAAGAGCGGCTCAACCAGGTAGAGCTCGCGACCGAGCAGCGCGCAGAAGGCGTCCATGCACTCGAGCACGCGGCCGAGCATCCGCAGGCCGCCGCGCACCTGGCCCGGGGCCAGCCCCGCCGCCAGCGCGCGCGCTTCCTCCCGCGTGTTTCGCCCGTTCGTTCCGAGCAGCGTGTCCTGACCGTCCTCGTCGCGGTCGATGCCGAACCGCGGGGCGCTGGGATTGCCGATCTGCACGAACGCCAGCTCGGGCACGGCGAACGCCGACATGCCGATGTCGACCAGCAACACGGGATCGCGGTCGTTGGCGCCGGCCCGGACTTCGACTCGGGCCCACGCGGTGGCGTCGTGGGCGGTGATGCGCACGAGACGCTCGCCGCCGGGGCCGCGCAGGGTGGCCCGATCGATGGCGAGCTGCCGCAGCAGCTCGTCGGGGACCAGCCGCAGGTAGAGCTGCTCGCGAACACCGAAGGGCAAGGCGTTGAGGTCGACGATCGAATCGAGGCGGGAAACGGAAGCGTCCACTCAGGCTCCGGCCAGGCGGGCGGCGCGGGCCAGCTCGTCCGGCGTGTTGACGTTCATGAACATCACGGCGGGATCACCGTACGGAGCCAGCTCGGCCTCCTCGATGGTCAGCACCCGCACCTTGTCGAAGAAGCCGACGATCTTGAGCTGTCCGGCGCGCAGCCGCTCTTCCATGTGGGGGAGGCAATGCTTGTGGTAGCTCGCGTGCATCGTCTCGAGCCGGCCGCCCGCCCGAGGAATGACCACATCGGCCTCGGGGGCGCGGCTGACGACCAGTCGCACAGCGTCGGGGTGCAAGAACGGCATGTCGCACGCGACGGTGAAGGCGGCGTCGCCGGAAGCCGCGCGCAAGCCGGAATAGATACCGCCAAGGGAACCGCCGTCCGGAAACGCGTCGGGGACCATGGGAAGATCGAGGAAACGGTAGAGCTCCGGGGTGTTGGTCACCAGCAGCAGGTCATCCACCACCCCGGCGATCGCGGCCGCCACTCGCTCGATGATGCGCCGGCCGCCGAGCTCCAGCAAGGCCTTGGGACGCCCCCCCATCCGGGTACTCTTGCCGCCGGCCTGGATGACCCCCGTCACGCGCATCGGCCGCCCATCAACAACCTCCGCGCGCGCGTCACGGCATCACCGCCCCCTGCCGGATCACGCGCGGCGGATCCGCGACGGCGTCGAGCACGGTGGAGGCAGGTCCGCCCGCGGTCACCCCCGCATCGAGAGCAAGATCGACGTCGTCACCCAGGCTGGCCAGGGCCGCCGCAACGGTCGTGGGGGGTGACGCGCCCGTCACGTTGGCGCTCGGCGCGGTGACGGGGCCGCCGAGCGCGGTCACCAGCCCACGCGCGACGGCGTGCGAGCTCAGCCGCACGCCCACCGTCCCCGTCCCTGCCGTCACTTCCACCGGCACCAGGGCCCGTGCCGGGAGGACCAGGGTCAGCGGGCCTGGCCAGTGGCGCTCCATCAGCGCGCGCGCGGCGGGAGTAATCGTCGTCACCAGCGATTCCACCATCGCAATCGAGTCCACGAGCAACAGCAGCGGCCTGTCATCCGGCCGGCCCTTGAGCCGGCGGACGCGCGCCACCGCCTCCGGCCGTAACGCGTCGGCCCCCAGCCCGTAGAACGTCTCCGTTGGGAACACGATCGCCCCGGCGCGCCGCAATACCTCGGCGGCGCGCCGCAGCACCGCCGCGCCGGGCGCCGTCGCGTCGACGACCAGGACCGGCGCCGCCACGGCGCTCACCGGGGCCGCCGGAGCAGCCCGCGCCCGATATCCCGGCGAAAGTGCATGCCGTCGAAGGCGTTAGAGGACACCGCGATAGGGCGTACCCTCGCGCGCGAGCGCGCGGACGGTCGGCACCACGATCTCGTCCATGATCCGGCGCTCTGTCGCAGCATCCACGTCGTCCACGGGAGGGTACGCGCCCATCCCACCGTGAGAACCTTCACCGGCCCTCCTCGGGAGGCTCCACCAGCTCGAGATGCGCGCGCGCGATGCGCGCCCACGGGCTGGCGGCGTCGAGGTCCAGGTAGCGCTGCCAGTGCCGGACCGCATCCGCGTTGCGGCCGGCGCGGGCGAGCGCGGCCGCGAGGTTGAAATGGGCGTCGGCGTAGTCGGGCGACACGTCGAGCGCGATCCGATAGTGGCGGATGCCTTCCTCCGGCTCACCGCAGTCCTCGTGCAGCGAGCCGAGGTTGTACGCCGCCTCCGCGCAGTCGGGATCGTTGCGCAGCGCCGTCGCGTACGCCTGGCGTGCTTCCGGGTAGCGACCGAGACGGTGGAGCACCAGCCCGAGGTTGTTCCAGGCGGCGGAGTAGCTCGGGTCGAGCGCGACCACGCGCTGGTAGGCGTCCACCGCGTCCTCCCAGTGCGATGGCTCGTCGTCCCACTCGCTCGCCCGCTCGAACCACGTCTCGGCCTGCTGAGCCGGCGGATGCAGCGGCCGCACGCGTCCGGTCGGTAAGGTGGCCGCCGCGGCCGCCGTCAGGTCGACGGCGTCGAGGGCGAGCACCTGCTGGCCCGAGCGCGGATCGAACCGCACGTTGTCCGACTGGGCGAGCAACCGGGTGCCGTCCACGAGGAAGCGGACCTCGGTGAGCGGCTGCCGCAGCCCGGGGTCCTGACGGCGCAGCGCCTGCAGCGCCTCCCGGATCTGGCGCACGGACGCGCCGGCGTCGAGCAGCGCGCTGGCGGCGCGCAACGCGAGCAGATCGCGGAAGGTGTAGCCGCCATCGGTGCGCAACAGATCGAGGCGGCGTAGCTGAGCCGTGCGCCGCGGGGTGAGGCTCAGGATGCGGGTCAGCTCACGCAGCCCGTAGATCCGCTCGCCCGCCGTCTCCCCCATTGCTTCGGTGATCAGTGCCGGAAGTGGCGCATTCCGGTGAGGACCATGGCCATGCCGTGCTCATTGGCGGCGGCGGCGACGTCCTCGTCGCGAAGCGATCCGCCGGGCTGGATCACCGCCGTGGCCCCCGCCTGTGCGACCACGTCGAGCCCATCGCGGAAGGGGAAGAAGGCGTCGGACGCGCACACGCTGCCGGCGGGGTCCAGGCCGACTTCCCGCGCGCGGGCCACCGCCAACCGTGCGGAGTCCAGGCGGTTCATCTGTCCGGCCCCGACGCCGATCACCTGGTCGGCGCTCGTCAGCACGATGGCGTTCGACTTCACGTGCTTGGCCACCCGCCACGCGAAGCGGAGCGCGGTCAGCTCCGGCTTCGTGGGCGCACGCCGCGACACCGTCGCGAGCGTGGACTCCTCGAGGTCTGCGTCGTCCACGGACTGGGCGAGCACGCCGCCCAGCACGCTGCGATACTCGACCAGCCACGGGGGCAGCGTCCGCCGCTCGCACGAAACCCGCAGGACACGGCACTTCTTCTTCGTCCGGACGAGCTCGTCGAGCGCGTCGGGAGCGAAGGCGGGGGCGAACAGGATCTCGACGAAGATCCCGGCCAGCTCGGCCACGACGCCGCGATCCACTTCGCGGTTCACGCCCACGATGCCACCGTAGATCGACACGGGATCGCACGCCTTCGCCCTGGCCATGGCCACCGCCACCGAGCCTCCGAGGGCGGCGCCGCACGGATTGGTGTGCTTGATCACGACGGCCGCCGGGTCCGTGAACTCGAGGAGCAAACCGAGCGCCGCCGAGAAGTCGAGCAGGTTGTTGTATCCGAGCTCGGGCCCGTGCAGCTGCTCCATCGCGCCGAGCCCGAACGCGGCTCCCGGTGCCCGATAGAACGCCGCTCGCTGGTGGGGATTCTCCCCGTATTTGAGCGACAGACGTCCATCGAGCTCGAGACGCACGCGCGCAGGAAGCTCGTCGCTCCGCGCACGGGCTCCGCCCGCGCCACCATGGGGGGGGGCAGTGAGCGAGCGGTCAGGCCCGCGGGCGTCGGAAGGGGGGCGGAGCCCCCCTTCGCGGGAATTCCCCCCTCCGAGGAATGAAGAGATCGCCGCGTCGTAGTCGGCGGTGCGCCGGAACGCCTCGCGGGCCAGACGCGCGCGGGTGGCATCGCTCAACCCACCCGCGCTCGCGGTGAGCTCGCGCAGCACGTCGCCGTATTGCGACGGGTCCGTGATCACGCCCACGCTCGCATGATTCTTGGCGGCGGCGCGGATCATCGTCGGCCCGCCGACGTCGATCTGCTCGATCGCTTCGGCCAGCGTCACGCCCGGGGAAGCCACCGTGGCCTCGAACGGATAGAGGGCGACGACGACGAGGTCGATCGGCGGAATCTGGTGCCGGTCGAGCGCGGCGAGATGGCTCGCGGTATCGCGGCGCGCGAGGATGCCGCCGTGGATCCGCGGGTGCAGGGTCTTCACGCGACCGTCCATCATCTCGGGGAATCCCGTGACGTCGGCGACGTCACGAACGGGAAGGCCGGCCTCACGAAGGAGCCGGGCCGTCCCCCCGGTGGAGATGATCTCGATCTTGAGCGCGGTGAGCCCGCGGGCGAGCTCCACCACTCCGGTCTTGTCGTGCACCGAGATCAGCGCCCGACGCACGTTCATCGTTCCGCCTCCCGACTCACGGTCACCTTTCTCCCCTCGATCTTCAACCGACCCTCCGCGAACAGCCGGATCGCCTCCGGATAGATGCGGTGCTCTTGCCCCAGAATGCGGGCGGCCAGCGTCTCCTCGCTGTCGCCCGGCTCCACCGGCACCGCCGCCTGCAGGACGATCGGTCCCGTATCGACACCTTCGTCGACGAAGTGCACGGTCGCGCCCGCAACCCTCACGCCGTGGGCCAGGGCCTGCCGCTGCGCGTGCAGCCCCGGAAACGCCGGCAGGAGCGAGGGATGGACGTTCAGCGCGCGGCCGGCGAACGCCCGAACGTACGCCGGCGAGAGGATCCGCATGAAGCCGGCATGGCACACGAGCCCGACGCCGCGCGCGTGCAGCTCGGCGATCAGCGCGCGGTCGAAGGCCTCGCGGTCCTCGAAGTCCTTCGGGTTCACCCACAGCGCTTCGACGCCGGCGGCGCGGGCCCGCTCGAGGGCGAGGGCTCGCTCGCGATCGGAGACGACGACGACGACGCGGGCCGGAAAGCCCGGGGTGGCGCAGGCGTCCAGGATCGATTGGAGGTTGGATCCGCGGCCCGAGGCCAGGACGCCGACCGGGAGTGGAGACGCGATCACGCCGCGTGCGTCTCCCGGGGCGCGTGCACCTCTGCACACACCGCACAGCGCCGCGGCTGGCGCATGATCACCGAATCCCGCGGGAAGAAGCCCGCGAGCCACCAGTCGAGCGCCACCTGGATCTGCTTGCGGAAGCCCACCAGCTTGTTGACCACTTCGATGCCGCCGAAGCCACCGCCGAGCACGACGATGCGCATCACGCGAGCTCCACTCCGCGCGGGCCCGCCACGATCTCGCCCCGCGCGAACACGGTCTCGCCCGCGTCCCGGAGCAGCGCGGTCGCGGCCGCGGCCGCCGCTTCCGGCACCACCGCCACGTAGCCGACCCCCATGTTGAACGTGGCGAACATCTCGGCGTCGCTCACCTGCCCCGCCCGCTGCAGCACGCGGAACACCGGCGGCACCGCCCACGCGGCGCGATGGACCACGGCCCGACATCCCTCCGGAAGCACGCGCGGAAGATTGCCGGTGAGCCCGCCGCCGGTGATGTGCGCCATCGCCCGCACCTCGACGCCGCCCAGCAGCCGCCGCACCGCCGCCGCGTAGATGCGCGTCGGCATCAGCAGCTCCTCGCCGACGCCGTGGCTCGTCTCGGGAAACGGCGCGTCGACCGACAGACCGAGCACGTCGAAGGTGATCCTCCGGGCCAGGCTATAGCCGTTGGAGTGCAATCCGGACGACGCCAGCCCGAGCACGCGGTCACCCGGCTTCACCGCGGCGCCGTCCACGATGCGGGCGCGCTCCACCACGCCGACCGCGAAGCCGGCGAGGTCGTACTCACCCGCCGCGTAGAGATCGGGCAGCTCCGCGGTCTCGCCGCCGATGAGCGCGCATCCGGCCTGGCGGCAACCCTCGGCGACGCCGCGCACGATGGCTTCCACGCGCGCCGGCTCCAGCCGTGACATGCCGATGTAGTCGAGGAAGTAGAGCGGCTCGGCGCCATGCACGATGACGTCGTTGACGCCCATGGCCACGAGGTCGATGCCGACCGTGTCGTGTCGGTTGGTGAGAAAGGCGACCTTGAGCTTGCTGCCGACGCCGTCGGTGGACGACACGAGCACCGGCTCGTCGTAGCCCTTGGGCACGCGAACGAAGCCGGCAAACGCCCCGATTCCACCGAGCACTTCGGGACGCGCGGTGGCCCGAGCGAGCGGCGCGATCCGGCGCACCGCTTCCTCGCCGGCCTCGATGTCGACGCCGGCCGCGCGGTAGGTCAGCGGCTCCATGACGCGGCGGCTAGGATGTTGTCGGAGTGCCCGAGAACGATGAGCATCCCCCCTGTCGAGACGGGCCCGGGGTTCCCCCGGGCCCGTCGAGCGGTTGGGGGTAAAGGGGGCCCTTCGAACCCTTTTCGATCAACCGGGCCATTTCGGGGCCCCCCATCTAAGCCTCGAACAGGCGAAGCTGTGGGCTCGCTTCGGGCGCGACGCCGACGCGATAGTTGCCGGTGAAGCAGGCGTGGCAGTACTGATTCGGATCGGTGCCGGTGGCCTTCAGCATCCCGTCGAGCGACAGATAGCCGAGGGAATCGGCGCTCAGGTAACGGCGGATCTCTTCCACGTTGTGGCTCGCCCCGATCAGCTCTTTGCGCGTCGGGGTGTCGATGCCGTAGTAGCAGGGCCACTGGATGGGCGGTGACGAGATCCGCATGTGGACCTCGCTGGCGCCCGCGTTCCGGACCATCCGGACGATCTTCCGGCTGGTGGTTCCGCGCACGATGGAGTCGTCGACGACGACCACGCGCCGGCCTTCCAGCATCTCGCGCATCGGGTTCAGCTTGACCTTCACGCCGAAGTGCCGGATCCCCTGCCGCGGCTCGATGAACGTGCGGCCCACGTAGTGGTTGCGGATGAGCCCGAGCTCGTAGTGGATGCCGGACTCCTCCGAGTAGCCCAGGGCCGCGCTCACCCCGGAGTCCGGCACCGGGATCACGATGTCGGCCTGCACCGGATGCTCACGCGCCATCTCCCGGCCCATGGCCTTGCGTACGGTGTGGACGGTGCGCCCCCACAGCACGGAGTCGGGCCGCGCGAAGTAGACATACTCGAAGACGCAGGAGAGCCGCTCCGCCGGGGGAAACGCGCGGATGGATTTCAGTCCGGCGTCGGAGACCATGGCGATCTCCCCGGGCTCGACGTCGCGCTCGGCCTTGGCCTCGATGAGATCGAGGGCGCACGTCTCGGATGCAACCACCCACGAATCGCCGAGCCGGCCCAGGGTCAGCGGACGGAAGCCGTTGGGATCGCGAACGGCGAACATCGCGTCCGGCGTGAGGATCAGCAGCGAGTAGGCGCCCTTGACCTGGGCGAGGGCGTGAGGCAACTGCTCCTCCAGCGGCGCCGCCGGAGCCCGGGCCAGGAGGTGCAGGATCACCTCGGTGTCGGAGTTCGACTGGAAGATCGCTCCGCCGGCTTCCATCTCCTTACGGAGCTGCTCAGCGTTGGTGAGGTTACCGTTGTGCGCGATCGCGATCGGCCCGCGGGCGGTGTTGGCGGTGATCGGCTGGGCGTTCCGGCGTTGCGACGAGCCCGCGGTGGAGTAGCGCACGTGGCCGATCGCGCGGTGGCCAGGCAGGCGGCGCAGCCGCTCGGGGCCGAACACGTCGGCCACCCATCCCATCGCCTTTTCGGTGTGGAAGGCGTGGCCATCGGTGGAGGTGATGCCGGCGGATTCCTGGCCGCGGTGCTGGAGCGCGTAGAGACCGAGATAGACGACATTCGCGGCCTCCGCGTGATTCCAGATGCCGAACACGCCGCACTCGTCGTGAAACCGGTCGTCATCACGCCATGTGGCGGTCAAAGCCATGCCTCCACGCAGTCTCCAGCGTCTGGACGCTGGCGTCGATGAGCGTCGTTACTCCCACCCGGATGCGAAGACGGTCGCCTCCGGTCGTCCCGATCCACCGCCATGGAATGGCCGACTCCGCCATCAAGCCTTCGAACTCCCGCGTTCGCCGCGGGTCCACCGTGACAAGCACCCGCGACGGCCCCTCGCCGAACAGCGTGAGGTCGGCGCGCTCGCCCACCGGCAACGCCACCGTCGCCCCCAGGCGCTCGGGTCCGGTGATCGCGGCCTTGGCGAGCGCCACCGCGATCCCACCTTCCGAGCAGTCGTGGCTCGCCGTCACGAGCCCGGCACCGACCGCGGCCTGCACCGCCGCCTGGACCCGGCGCTCCACCCCGAGGTCGAGCGCCGCGAGTCGCCCCGCCACCCGCCCGTGACGAGTCCAGAGATATTCGCTCGCGCCCAGGCTCACGGCGTCCGGCCCCAGAAGGGCGATCCGGTGCCCGCCATCTTTGAACCACTGGGTAGCGTGCCGCCCGGCGTCCTCGAGGACGCCCACCACGCCGATGACCGGTGTCGGAAGGATCGCCTGCCCCAGGGTTTCATTGTAGAGGGAAACGTTGCCGCCCACTACCGGCAGATCGAGCGCCCGACAGGCCTCCGCGATTCCCTCGATCGCCTCGGCGAATTGCCAGAGGATCTCCGGTCGTTCGGGCGAGCCGAAGTTCATGCAGTCCGTCACGCCGAGCGGGCGCCCGCCCGCGCACGAGACGTTGCGGGCCGCCTCGCACACCGCCATGGCGGCTCCGACCCGCGGGTCCACGAGCACCTGCCGACCGTTACCGTCGGTGGCGATGGCGATCGCCCGCCGGGTACCCTTGACGCGGAGCACGGCGGCGTCCGAGCCGGGGAGCACGAGCGTATTGATCCCCACCTGCTGGTCGTACTGCCGATACGCCCATTCCTTCGAGGCGACCGACGCGGCAGCCAGCACACTTTCCAGCACGTCCTCGTAGTCGTCCGGCTCGGGCAGCGTGAGCGGATCGAAGGCGCGCACGTCGCTCAACCAGGCCGGAGGCGCGGTCGGCGTTTCGTAGCGGGGGGCCTCGGCGAGCAGGTCGACGGGCACGCGCGCGACGACGTCACCATCCTGGCGCACGGTCAGCACACCGTCGTCGGTGACGCGGCCGATCTCCACCGCGTCGAGCTCCCACTTGGCGAACACGGAGCGCACCTCGGCTTCGCGGCCCCGCGCCGCCACGAGCAACATGCGCTCCTGCGACTCGGACAAGAGGATCTCGTACGGCGTCATCTGGGTCTCGCGCTGCGGCACCCGGCTCAGCTCGATGTCCATGCCGGTGCCGCTACGCGCCGGCATCTCGGAAGTGCAGCAGGCGAGCCCGGCGGCGCCCATGTCCTGGATGCCGACGACGGCGCCGGTCGCCATCGCCTCCAGGCAGGCTTCGAGCAGCAGCTTCTCGGTGAACGGATCGCCCACCTGCACGGTCGGTCGCCGCTCGTGGGCGTGCTCGTCGAACGTCGCCGACGCCATGGTGGCGCCGTGGATGCCGTCGCGGCCGGTCTTGTTGCCGACGTAGAAGACCGGATTCCCTACGCCTTCCGCGCGCGCCCGGAAGATGCGGTCGTGCCGCACCAGCCCGGCGCAGAGGACGTTCACCAGCGGGTTGCCGGCGTACTCTGGCGCAAACTTGATCTCCCCACCGACGGTCGGGCAGCCGAAACAGTTGCCGTACCACGAGATTCCCGACACCACGCCGTCCACGATCTGGCGCGTGCGCGGGTCGTCCGGGTCACCGAAGCGGAGCGAGTCGAGGATCGCGATAGGCCGCGCTCCCATGGTGAAGATGTCGCGGAGGATCCCGCCGACTCCGGTGGCCGCGCCCTGGAAGGGCTCGATGAACGAGGGGTGATTGTGGCTCTCGATCTTGAACACCACCGCCCAGCCGTCGCCAATGTCCACCGCGCCTGCGTTCTCGCCGGGGCCCTGCAGGACGCCCGGGCCGGTCTGGGGCAGGTTCTTCAGAAAGACACGGGAGTGCTTGTACGCGCAGTGCTCGGACCACAGGGCGGAGAACAGCCCGAGCTCGGTGTAGCTGGGCTCGCGGCCGAGGCCGCGGATGATGCGGTCGTATTCGTCGGAGGTCAGCCCGAGCTCGCGCGCGAGATCGACCGTCGCCTTCGGCTCCGCCCCCGTCATCCGCCTCCTTGGAGGTGCCGCGCGAGACGACTACCGCTTGAGGAAGCTGCCGTCCTCGACCAGGCTGCCGACCAGCGACTGGAGCAGCAGCAGCCCGTCCGTGCCGCCCAGCGCCGCCTCCGACGCCCGCTCCGGATGCGGCATCAGGCCCAGGACCGTGCCTTCCTCGTTCACGACGCCGGCGATGTTGTCGATGGAGCCGTTCGGGTTGGCCGCCCTGGTCACGCGCCCCTCGGCCGTCGCGTAGCGGAACACCACCCCGTTCCGTTGTTTGAGCGCGGCGAGCGTCTCGGGGTCGGCGTGGTACTTTCCCTCGCCGTGGGAGATCGGCATCGTCAGGACCTGACCCGGACGGATGCCCCGCGTGAACGGCGTCTCGGAGTTCTCGACGACGAGGTTCGTGGACTGACAGCGGTATTGCAGACACTCGTTCCGCATCAACGCGCCCGGCAGCAGTCCCGCCTCGCACAGGATCTGGAAGCCATTGCACGAGCCGAGGACGAGGCCGCCACCCTTGGCGAAATCCCGCAGCGATTCGACCACCGGGGAACGCCCCGCGACCGCGCCCGCGCGCAGATAGTCGCCGTAGGAAAAGCCGCCGGGGAGGATGACGCAGTCGAAGTCGGCGAGCTCGCGCTCACGGTGCCAGATGTACTTGACCGGCTGGCGGAGCACCTCCGAGATCACGTAGTGAAAGTCGCAGTCGCTCCAGGTGCCCGGAAACACGACCACGCCGAATCTCATGATCTGGTGGCTCTCCTCCCGCTTCGCGCATCGAGCCGGCGAACCGCGGCAGGAGTCATCTTACAACCCTGGCTCTCCGACGGCAAGGCAGGTGCCCTCATTCGATGCTGTAGTCCTCGAGGATCGGGTTGGCCAGGAGCTTCCGGCACATGTCGTCGACCCGCGCCCGCGCGTCCGACTCGCTCGCCGCCGCCACCTCGACCTCGATGACCTTGCCGATCCTCAGCTCACCCACGTCGTTGAACCCCAAGCCGCCGAGCGCCCGCTTCACCGCCGAGCCCTGGACGTCGAGAATGCCGGGCTTCAGCCGGACCAGCACGCGCACCTTCATGCGCTGGCGTTCATAGATCGATCTGTCGAGCGCCGGCTTCGCCGGCGCAATCGGTCCTGGGGGAGGCATCGGAGGGGGCCGTCGCGCCCTGTGGGCGCGCCACTTGAACCGCCCTCTCCGACAAAAGCCCCGCCCGCTGGAAGATCGCATCGACATGGCGGACGTACCACGTCGGATCGAAGCTGGCCTTGAGATCCGCGGGTGACAGCCGCTCGGTGACCTCGGGATCGGCGGCAAGCAGATCGAGGAACGAGCGTCGTTCCTTCCATGCCTGCATGGCGTTACGCTGCACGATCTCGTACGCCGCTTGACGCGCCAACCCCGTCTCGGTGAGCTTGAGCAGCACGCGCTGGGAATAGACGAGTCCGTAGCTCCCCTCGAGGTTCTCCGCCATGCGGGCGGGGTCGACTTCGAGGCCCTCCACCACGAACGTCGTCAGGTCGAGTAGGTAGTCGAGCAGGATCGTGGAGTCCGGAAGGATCACACGCTCCACCGAGGAGTGGCTGATGTCGCGCTCGTGCCACAGGGCCACGTTTTCCAGCGCCGCTTGCGCGTTGGTCCGAAGCAGACGGGCGAGTCCGCAGATCCGCTCGGTCAGCTCGGGATTACGCTTGTGGGGCATCGCGCTCGAGCCCTTCTGGCCCGCGCTGAACGGTTCCTGGGCTTCCAGCACCTCGGTCCGCTGCAGGTGCCGGATCTCCAGCGCGATCTTCTCCAGAGACGCGCCGGCCACAGCCAGGGCCGAGCAGTACTCCGCGTGCCGATCCCGCTGGACGATCTGGGTCGACGCGGGCTCGGCGGTCAGCCCGAGGCTGTGGCAGACTTCGTCTTCGATGTCGGGCCCGATGTGAGCGAACGTGCCGACGGCGCCCGACAGTTTGCCCACGGCGACCGTGGCCTGGGCCCGGCGCAGCCGGTCCAGATTGCGGCCCGCCTCGACGTACCAGACCAGCACCTTGAGGCCGAACGTCGTGGGCTCGGCGTGCACGCCGTGGGTGCGTGCGACCATCAGCGTGTCCTTGTGGCGGAGTGCCAGACGACCGAGCGCCGCGCGCAGGCGCTCCTGGCCCGCGATGAGCAGGTCCGCGGCGTCCCGCAACTGCAGGGCCAGCGCGGTGTCCAGCACGTCGGACGAGGTCATGCCGATATGGACGAAGCGCGAGTCGGTACCGAGACGCTCTTCCAGGCTGGTGAGGAACGCGATGACGTCGTGCTTGACCCGCCGCTCGATCTCGGCGATCCGGGCGGGATCGACGGCCGCCCGCTCCCGGATGCGGGCGAGCGCATCAGCCGGAACGCGGCCACGCCGCGCGTACGCCTCGGTGACCGCCAGCTCCAACCGCAGCCACCCCGTGTAGCGCGCCTCGTCGCTCCACAAGCGCCCCATCGCCGGCCGCGTGTACCGCTCGATCACGCCCTCACCTTAGAGCAAAACCCGGAGCATGAGAAGTGGCGACTCAGGGACTCGGCAGTTCGAGCGCAGATTTCGCCCGCGGTCGCCGTGCGTTGTCTTTTATCCGGCCGGGGGGGGGGGGAGGTGAGCGACCGGTCACTCTCCCTGGACGACGATCAACCGGCGAAGGGGGGCCGCCAGGCCTACGAACGGGCGGAAGGGGGGCACAGACCCCTTCCGGGGGGCATCACCCCTCGGAGCGGAGCTCGCGCGGAAGGTTCCGGCGGTCGAGCGGACCGTAGGTGGTGAGGGCCAGGCGCTCCTCGTCGATCACGTCGCCCAGGAGGGCTTGTACCTCTTCGTGGCGGACGTTGTCGATCGCGGCGAGCATCTGATCCATGGTGAGGAACGAGTTGAGGTGCATCTCGTGCTTGGCCAGCCGGTTCATGCGGCTCGACGTCGACTCCAGCGAGAGCATGAGACTGCCCTTGAGATGGTCCTTGGCCCGGCGCAGCTCCTCCGCGGAGATCCCCGTCTTCTTCAGATCGCGGAGCTCCTTGAGCACGGATTTGAGAACCTTGGAGAAGTTGGGCGCGTCGGTGGCCGCGTACACGTACATGGTGCCGGTATCGCGGAAGGCCTGCACGCCCGAATGGATCGAGTAGACCAGGCCCTGGCGCTCACGGATCTCCTGGAACAGCCGCGACGACATGCTGCCGCCAACGATATCGTTGAGCAGGAACATCGCGTAGCGCTCGGGGGCAGCGTGGGGCAGCCCGGGGAAGCCCATCACCAGGTGGACCTGCTCCAGGTCCTTGTGGACGATGTTCACTCCCGGGCACATGACGGGCGCGGATGATTCGTCCTCGATGGCCGGCCGCGAGAACCCGTTGAAGCCGGCGCCGAAGAGATCGACGACGCGGTCATGGCGCACGTTGCCCGCGACCGCGATGATGATACGCGGCGGCACGTAGTACTCGCCGAAGTGCGCGACCACGGTGTCGCGCTGGTAGCCGGTGATGGCTTCGCGGGTCCCGAGGATCGGCAGGCCGAGCGGATGCCCCCCCCACACCTGGGCGGCGAAGAGATCATGGATGAGGTCGTCCGGCGTGTCCTCGACCATCTTGATCTCTTGCAGCACCACCGACTTCTCGCGCTCGAGCTCCTCCGCCTCGAAGAGCGAGCGCAACAGGATGTCGGTGAGCAGGTCGACGGCCATCGGCAGGTGCTCGTCCAGCACCTGCACGTAGAAGCAGGTGTGCTCCTTCGTCGTGAAGGCGTCCATCTGGCCGCCGACCGAATCCATCTGCCGCGCGATCGCCTCCGCGGTCCGGGTGGCGGTGCCCTTGAAGACCAGATGCTCGATGAAGTGAGAGACGCCGGCGCGGCCTGGGGGCTCGTGGCGCGAGCCTGTCTCCACCCACACACCGACGGCCACCGACCGGACGTGCGGCATCCATTCCGAGATGACCCGGATGCCGCCGGGCAGGACGGTCTTCCGATATTCTTCGGTCACGTCACTCCCGCGGCGGGTTCGCGGCATTGGGGTTCTTGATCTTCTCGCGATCGGCCAGCGCGGGCTGCTCCCGGAGCGCCATCTTGCGGGACAGCCGCATCTTGCCGTTGCCATCGATCTCGATGACCTTGACCAGCACCTCGTCGCCCTCGGTGAGGACGTCCTGCACGGTGCGAATCCGCGAGTCCGCGATCTGCGAGATGTGCAGCAGCCCCTCCGTGTTGGGAATGACCTCCACGAAGGCGCCGAACTCGACGATCTTCTTCACCTTGCCCAGGTAGATCCGGTCCAGCTCCACCTCGCGGCAGATGTCCTGGATGATCTCGACCGCCTTCTGCACCGACGCCTGGTCGGGCGAGAACACGGTCACCCGGCCGTCGTCCTCCACGTCGATCTTGGTGCCGGTCTGCTCCTGGATGCCCCGAATCACCTTGCCGCCGGGGCCGATGATCTCGCGAATCTTCTCCGGCCGGATCTTGATGGTGACGAAGCGCGGCGCGTACGGTGACAGCTCGGGCCGCGGCTTCTCGATGGCCTCGCGCATCTTGCCGAGGACGAACATGCGCGCCTCGCGCGCGTTGGCCAGCGCGGTGCGCATGATCTCGATGGACACCCCGGCGATCTTGATGTCCATCTGCAGCGCGGTGATGCCCTTGTCGGTGCCGGCGACCTTGAAGTCCATGTCGCCGTAATGATCCTCGGTCCCCATGATGTCGGTGAGGATGCCGAAGCGCTCGCCCTCCTTCACCAGGCCCATCGCGATGCCGGCCACGTGCGACTTGAGCGGCACGCCGGCGTCCATGAGCGCGAGCGACGCGCCGCACACGGTGGCCATGGACGACGAGCCGTTCGATTCGAGGATGTCGGAGACCACCCGGATCGTGTACGGAAACTCTTCCTTCGGCGGCAGGATGGCTTCCACCGCCCGCTCGGCCAGCGCGCCGTGCCCGATGTCGCGGCGCGAGGGCCCTCCGAACCGGCGGACTTCACCAACCGAGAACGACGG
The DNA here is from genome assembly GCA_041492755.1 of Methylomirabilia bacterium. GTDB lineage: Bacteria > Methylomirabilota > Methylomirabilia > Rokubacteriales > CSP1-6 > JBGPXN01. Next base: position 30,473 of record JBGPXN010000001.1, read on the forward strand.
GAAGTTGTAGTGGAGCAGAAAGTTGCGGTAGGACTCGCCGGTGAGCGCTTCGATCTTCTGCTCGTCCGACTTGGTGCCGAGCGTCGCCGACACCAGCGCCTGCGTCTCGCCCCGGGTGAAGAGCGCCGAGCCGTGCGCACGGGGCAGGTACGACATCTCGATGGAGATCGGCCGGATCTCGTCGGCCCGGCGACCGTCCACGCGCCGGCCCTGCTCGACGATCAGCCGGCGCACCTCGGCCTGCTCCACCGCCTCGAACGCCTCGCGAACGGCGGCCTTCTGACTCTCGTCCATCCCGAGCGCCTGGACCACTTCGTCGAACACGCGGCCGACGGCCTCCCCGCGCGGGTGCTTTTCGTGGATCGCGAACGCAGCGGCCAGCTTCTCGGCGGCGAGCTCGCGGACGCGGGCCTCCAGCACGGCGTCGTGGCCCGCGGAAGGATCGAATGCCCAGCGCGGCTTCCCCGCGCGCGCCACGAGCTGGCGCTGCACCTGGGCCAGCCGCTTGCATTCGGCGTGGCCGAAGGCGATCGCCTCGAGCATCACGTCCTCGGGCAGCTCGCGCGCCCCCGACTCCACCATCAGCACCGCGTCTTCGGTGCCCGCGACGACCAGGTCTAGCGTGGATCGCGCCAGGTCGGAGTGGGTGGGGTTGGCGACGAACCGGCCGTCGACGTACCCGACACGAGCGGCGCCCACCGGCCCCGCGAACGGGATGCCGGACAGGCAGAGCGCGGCGGACGCGCCGTTCATGGCGAGGATGTCCGGATCGTTTTCCGGGTCTCCGGAAATGACGAGGCAAATGACCTGGACCTCGTTCTTGAATCCCTTGGGGAAGAGCGGCCGGATCGGCCGGTCGATGAGGCGGCAGGTCAGGGTCTCCTTCTTGACCGGCGCGCCCTCGCGCTTGAAATATCCGCCCGGGATGCGGCCGCCCGCATAGGCGCGCTCGCGATACTCCACGGTGAGCGGGAAGAAATCCTGGGCCTCACGGGCGTTCTTGGCGGCAACGCAGGTCGCGAGCACCATCGTGCCCCCGTAGCGCACCACGACCGCGCCATCCGCTTGCTGCGCGACCGAGCCCGTCTCGATCGAAAGGGGCTGGCCGTTGACGTCGACTTCCACGGTTTGTTTCATACGAGCGTTCGTCCTCGTGGGTCCGCGTCCGGTGATGGGCGACGCTCGAGCGCCGCCGGCGCCGACTGGCGGAAACCCCGGCAGATGCAGGTGAGAAGAGGGACCGTCACCGACGGATACCGAGCTTCTCGATGACGGCTCGATACCGGTCCGGGGCGCCGTTCTTGAGATATTCGAGGAGCCCCCGGCGCTTGCCGATCAGCATCAGCAGACCGCGGCGGGAGTGGTGATCCTTGCTGTGCTGCTTGAAGTGCTCGGTGAGGCTGTTGATCCGCTCGGTCAGGAGGGCGATCTGGACCTCGGGGGATCCGGTGTCGCCCTCGTGCGTACGGAACTGCTCGATGAGGCTCTTCTTCTTGTCGATGGTCAACGGCATGGGTGGGTCTCCTCCAATCGCCACGCCCAGAGAGAATCGCCCCAGACGGGTTCAAAACACCTTGTTTTGTCGCTAATTACGACCAAACGGTACCATGCGATTTTTCGGATGTAAAGGGATGGTTCAGAGCACGCGGCGGGCGTGCTCGACGTCGGCGGCGATCTGGGCCAGGAGCGCATCGACGTTCGGAAACTTCTGCTCGCTCCGGAGCCGCTCGACGAACGCCAGCGTCACCCGCGATCCGTATAGATCACCCGAGAAATCGAGAAGATAAGCCTCCACGGCGAGCACTGTTTCTCCGAACGTCGGGCGCACGCCGATGTTCACGACGGCGGGCTCCGCGCGGTCCCCCACCCGGGCTCGACACGCGTAGACACCGGCGGGGACGAGCAGGGGCCGCTCGGATTGAACGTTCGCGGTCGGAAACCCCAGTCCACGGCCGCGGCCGGCACCCCGCACCACCTCCCCGGTGATGCTGTACGGCCGGCCGAGATCGCGAGCAGCCCGGGCCACGTCGCCCGCACGCAACGCGCCCCGGATCTCAGAAGACGAGACCGGCACGCCGTCGATGACCAGCGGCGGCACCACGGTGGCCTTGAACCCGAGGCGGGGGGCGAGCTCCTCCAGGAGGCGCGCATCACCACGCGCGCCCCGGCCGAAGGTGTGGTTGTAGCCGACGACCACCTGCTGTGCTCGGAGCCGGCCGTGCAGAACGTCCTTCACGAAGGCCTCGGGCTCCATCCGCGCCAGCTCGAGCGTGAAGGCCAGCACGACGGTGGCGTCGATCCCCCGCTCGCCGATCACGGCCAGCCGCTCGTCGAGTGAGGCGATCGGCGCCGACGCCCGCTGTGGCTGCAACACGTCCATCGGGTGAGGATCGAAGGTGCACGCCACGGCGTCGAGGCCGGCGGCGCGGGCGCGCCGCACGGCGGTGTCGAGGATCGCCTGGTGCCCGAGGTGTACGCCGTCGAAGATGCCGAGGGCGACGGCCGCGGGCGCGGGGTCAGACGGATACGACTCGAGGCCCCTGATGGTCCGCATGGAGGATCCGCACCGGCTTCACCCGGCTGCCGCGCGCCAGCACCTCGCCGATGCCGAGAAGGACGCCCGCCTCGTCGTGCACGCGCACGAGCGCTCCGTCCGCGGCCACGCCGACCTCCACCGTCTGCCCGTGGACGAACGCGACGGCGCGCCGCTGATCGACGCTCACGGCGGGCCAATCCGGCAGCGCGGACCCGGGCGGGAGCACGCGCGTCCACAGCGTCGCGGGTTCCTCCGTGCTCAGCGCGGCGGACGCGAGCGCGTCGCTCAACGTGAAGGCGCCCAACCGCGTTCGGACGAGCCCGGCTACGGCGCCGCCGCAGCCGAGGGCGGCGCCGAGGTCGGCGGCCAGGCTGCGAACGTACGTTCCCTTCCCGCAGACGACGCGCAGCCGCACCTCGGGAAGCGCGATGGCCTCGACCGTGATCGCGTGCACGACCACGTCTTTGGCCTGCCGCGCGACTTCCACGCCCTCGCGCGCGAACTCGTACAGGCGCCGGCCCTCGTGGTGCACCGCCGAATACATCGGGGGCAGCTGGCGGATGCGGCCGACGAAGGGGCCGATCGCGATCTCCAGCGCCGCGCGGTCGAGCGGCGGCACGGGTGCCTCGGCGACGATTCGCCCGGTCAGGTCGTAGGTGTCCGTCGACACGCCGAGGCGGACCGTCACCACGTATTCCTTGTCGGCGTCGGCCAGGTAGGGCATCAGCTTGGTGGCCTCGCCGATCAGGATCGGCAGGACACCGGTCGCGGATGGATCGAGAGTGCCGGCATGGCCGACGCGCTGGGCGCGCAGCCGCCGGCGGACGAGCCGCACGACGTCGAACGACGTGATGCCGGCGGCCTTGTCCGCGACCAGCAGGCCTGACCGCAGGGCCGCCGCGGTCACCACGGCACTGCGGAGCGTCGCGTTGCGGCGGTCACCCCTGAGCGCAGCGCCCTCGCGGTCACGACCGGGCGCCCGCCGGCGCGCCCAGCGACGCGCGCACCGACTCGAGGACGCGCGGGGTGACGGCGTCGAGCGCGCCGGGAATGCTGCATCCCGCCGCGTTCGGATGGCCGCCGCCGCCGAAATTGGCGGCGATGCGGCTCACGTCCACGTCTCCCTTGCCGCGCAGGCTGACTTTCACCTGCCCATCGCGCTCGCGGAGCAGGCAGGCGACACGGACGGAGGCGATCGACCGCGGATAGTTCACGAGGTCTTCAGCCTCGACGAACGATTCGGGAACCAGGCCGGCCGGCAACGCCAGCCACGCGAGCTGGCCATCGTCGCTGACCCGGACCCGGCGCAGCACTTCGCCGAGCCATCCGAGCGCGTCGACCGGCCGCCGCTCGTAGAGGCAACCTGCCACGAACGCCGGGTCCGCGCCGGCGGCGGCCAGCGCGGCCGCGGTGTGGAACGTGCGCGGCGTGACATTGGAATACCGGAACGAGCCGGTGTCGGTGTGGATCGCCGTGTAGAGATTGGTCGCGATGGCCGGCGTGAGCGGCGCCCCGAGGGCGGCGAGCAGATCGAACACCATCTCGCCGGTGGCGGCGGCGCCCGGATCGATCCAGTCGACGTCGCCGTAGCGCCGGTTGTCGTGGTGGTGATCGATGTTCACGATCGTCGCGCCCGTCGCGCGCGCACGCTCCAGCAACCCTTCGGTGCGCGCGGGGTTGGGGCAGTCCGTGAGCACGGCGACGTCGAACGGACCGGCGACGTCACGGATCGGCGTGTAGCGCTCGACGCCCGGCAGGAAGGCGAGCACGTCCGGCGCGGGGTGCGGGCCACCGTAGGCGACCGACCACCCCCGGCTCTCCAGCGCCAGCCCGAGCGCCAGCAGCGTGCCGAGGACGTCGGCGTCGGGATGCACGTGGCCCAGCATGAGCGCGCGCCCGGCCGGCCGGCGGAACGGGGCAAGGACGCTCTCGGGGATGGCGGGTCCGGCCCCCCGACGGCTAGGTCCCGTCATTCAGGTCCTGGAGCAGGCGCTGGATTTTTGCGGCGTGCTCCATCGAGCGGTCGGGCCGGATGTCGATCTGCGGCGTGACACGCAGATCGAGGTGACTGCGCAGCCAGCTGCGGATGAACCCTCGGGCGCTGCCGAGCGCGGCCAGCGAGGCCGCCCACTTTTCCTCGTCCCCCAGAACGGACACGAAGACCTTGGCGACCCGGAGGTCTTTCGACGTCTCCACATCGGTGACGGTCACGAAGCCCAGACGGGGGTCCTTGAGCTCGCGCTGCAGCAGCATCGAGACTTCTTCCTTGATGAGTTGATTGACACGATCCAGCCGCTTTCCCTGCATCAGAGCATCTCCACCGAGACGTCGATCACCATGCCATCGACGTTGGCCTCGATGAACTCGAGTGCCTTGGACACCACTTCGTTGGCATGGCGGGATTCGTGGGAGACACACACCACCGCGAGCGTGGCGCGCTGCCACAGGTCGTGATGGTCGACCTCGGCCACCGCGACTTCGAAACGCTGCCGGACCTTTTCCTTCAGCCCCTTGAGGACGTGCCGCTTGCCCTTGAGGGAGTCGACGTCCGGGAGGTGCAGCTCGACGGTGCCGAGAGCCACCCGCGCGACCGACATCTTCCTCTCCGTGCGGGGCTAGAGCGTGCGCGCGATTTCCTCGGTCGTGAAGACCTCGAGAATGTCGCCCTGCTGCACCCCGCTCACGCCGTCGACGCCGATGCCGCACTCGAGACCGGCCAGCACCTCGCGCGCCTCATCCTTGAACCGTTTGAGGGAGCCGACCGTTCCGTCGCCGATGACGGTGTCGCCCCGCCGCACCCGAATCCGGGCGTTGCGAACAATCTTGCCCTCCTGCACGTACGAGCCGGCGATCGGGCCCAGCTTCGAGATCACGAAGACCTGGCGCACCTGGGCGCGGCCAAGGATCGTCTCGCGGATCTCCGGAGCCAGCATGCCGGCCAGCGCGGCCTTCAGGTCGTTGATGGCCTCGTAGATGATGTTGTAGTGGCGGAGGTCGACGCCGTTGGCCTGGGCCTGGCTGGCCGCTTTCGGCTCCGCCTTGACGTTGAAGCCGAGCACGATGGCGCTCGAAGCCGACGCCAGCATGACGTCGCTCTCGTTGATCGCGCCCACCGAGCTGTGGATGACCTTCAGCTTGACTTCTTCGGTGGACAACCGCTCCAGCGACTCCGTGAGGGCTTCCACCGACCCCTGGACGTCCGCCTTGAGGATGAGCCGAAGCTCCTTGACCTCGCCCGACACGATCTGCTTCTGCAGACCCTCGAGGGTGATGCGGGTCGACGCCTTGCCCTTCGCCTTCTCCTTGTCCTGACGCATGCCCGCGATCTGCCGGGCCTTGCGCTCGTCGGAGACGGCGACCAGGACGTCGCCCGCCGACGGCACACCGCTCAGGCCCAGGATCTCCACCGGGTCCGAGGGACCGGCCTCCTTCGTCTTGCGTCCGAACGGATCCACGAGCGCGCGCACGCGCCCGGAGTGGGCGCCGACGACGACCGCCTCACCCTCGTGCAGCGTGCCGTTCTGGATGAGGACGGTCGCGACCGGACCGCGGCCGCGATCGAGCCGGCTCTCGATGATGACGCCCTTGGCGGAGCGGGCGGGGTTCGCCTTGAGCTCGAGGATCTCCGCCTGCAGGGCGGACATTTCGAGCAGCTGCTCGATGCCCGTCCCCTTCTTCGCCGAGGTGGACACGAAGATCGTCTGTCCGCCCCATTCCTCCGGCACCAGCGCGTGGTTGGCGAGCTCGCGCTTCACCCGCTCGGGGTCCGCCTCCGGCTTGTCGATCTTGTTCACGGCCACGATGATCGGCACGTTGGCGGCGCGGGCGTGGTTGATGGCCTCCACTGTCTGCGGCATGACGCCGTCGTCGGCGGCCACCACGAGGATGACGATGTCGGTCGCCTGCGCGCCGCGCGCCCGCATGGCGGTGAACGCTTCGTGACCGGGCGTGTCCAGGAAGGTCACCTTGCCATGCGACGTCATGACCTGGTACGCGCCGATGTGCTGGGTGATGCCTCCCGCTTCCTTCTCCGCCACCTTCGTGCGTCGGATGGCATCGAGGAGCGACGTCTTGCCGTGGTCGACGTGACCCATGACGGTGACCACCGGCGGCCGCAAGCTGAGCTGACCGGCGTCGGCCTCCTCTTCCTCGAGGACATCGCCTTCCACCGAGCGGATCTCGAGATCGAAGCCGAACTTGTCGGCGGCGAGCTTGGCCGCGGTGGGATCGAGCAACTCGTTCACCGTCGCCATCACACCGAGCTCGAGCAGCGCCTTGATCACCTCGCCCGACTTCCGCCGCATCTTCTCCGCCAGCTCGGCCACCGTGACCGATTCCCCCACACGGACGACTTCCCGCTTGACGTCGACGGCCGGCGCGGGCGGCGGCGGCGGTGGTTCGACAACGGCCACGGCCGCTGGCGAAACGACCCCCGGGCGGAGGGGTTCAACCGCGAGTGGCGCGGGCGCGCTCGCGGCCTGCGCCACCGGCGCGGGTTCCCGCCGGGGTGGCGGCAGTGGCGGCGTAAGCCGCGGAGGCCCGACGGTGATGCGCGGCGGCGCGAACGGACCGACGGGCTGCCGCGACGGCCGCGACGGCGGCGCGGCCGGGCGTTCGAGCGGCCGGAACGGCACGATCTTCGGCTCCGGCTTCCGCGGCGTCCCCGGCGCCGGCGGCGGCGTGGTCACGACTGGCTTCGGAGACCACGGCAGCTCGACAATCGGAGGCGCAGCAGGAGAAGCCACCGCCGCCGGCGTGAGCTCCACGGGTTCCGGCGGCTTGACGACGACCGGCAGCTCCGGTGCGACTTCAACCGGCGGTGCTTCCGTCGTCTCGGCAGGCTTCGGCTTCACGATCGTCGCCGTCGGACGGAGCTCGAGGGGGGTGTCCTCGGTCTCCGCGGTCTTGACCTTCCTCGCTCGCGGTGACTTCGTCAGGAGCGCGGCGGCGTCGCCCGTGCCGCCTTCCTCCGGCGCCTTCGCGCGGGCCGGTCGCTTCGGCTTCGGCTCCTCCGGCAGCTCGCGGCCTTTGCCGAGCTTCACGCGCAGCGAATTGGCGAGGGTGGCCTCGAGTGGGGTCATGGCGCGCACGCCCTTGTGCCCCATCTCCTCGGCGGCCAGCATCAGATCCTTGCTGGTCACGCCAAGCTCCTTGGCGAGTTCGATCACCTTTATCTTTGTCGCTGCCAAAGCCCCCTCACCTCCTCGACCAGGTCCATCCGCATCTCACAAGGCTTCCTGAATGCCTGCGCGAGTCGTCGCGACACGAGCGCACGCCCCCAACACGCCGGCTCTCCGCACACGTAGGCGCCACGTCCGGGCACAACGCCGCGGGCGTCCACCCGGACCACACCGTCTGCGGCCCGCACGAGTCGAACGAGCTGCCGCTTCGGCTTGACCTGCCGGCACCCGAGACAGGTACGCCGTGGCTCATCGCCGTCGCCGCCGTCACCCGTTGACCGCGCCGTCCGCGGGCCCCGGGGTCGCGTCCTGGATCTCCGTGGCCGGCTCGCCGGCGGCCTCCGTCGGCCGCTCGCCGCCGGACTCCGACCGCGCCGCCTCGACCTCGGCCTCGCTCTTGATGTCGATGCGCATGCCGGTGAGCTTGGCCGCCAGCCGCGCGTTCTGTCCCTTCTTACCGATCGCCAGCGAAAGCTGGTTGTCGGGAACGACGACCAGCGCGGCCAGGCCTTCCGTGTCGGGCTCGTCGACCACCGTGACCGAGGAAACCTTGGCCGGCGAGAGCGCGCGGGCGACGAACGTCACCGGATCCTCCGACCACTCGATGATATCGATCTTTTCCCCCCGCAGCTCGCGGCTGATCACCTGGATCCGGGTGCCACGGAGCCCGACGCAGGCGCCGATCGGGTCGACGTCGCGCTTGGTGGACGCCACCGCGATCTTCGCGCGTTCACCGGCCTCACGGGCCGCGGCCTTCACGAGGACGATCCCTTCCTGGATCTCGGGGATCTCGGTTTCGAACAACCGCACCAGGTAGCCTGGATGCGTCCGGGACAGCGTGATTTGCGGTCCCTTTGCCGTCCGTCGCACTTCGAGCACGTAGGCGCGCAAGCGATCGCCGGGGTTGTAGCGCTCCCCCGGGATCTGCTCGCGATCGGGCAGGATGGCCTCGCCCTTGCCGATCTCGACGATGACGTTGCGCTTCTCGATCCGGTGCACCACCCCGCGCAGGATCTGGCCCTCGCGGCCCGCGAACTCGGCGTAGATCCGGTCGCGCTCGGCATCGCGGACGCGCTGGAGGATCACCTGCTTGGCCGTCTGCGCGGCGATGCGACCGAACTCTTGAGGCGGCAGCTCCTGCTCGAGCTCGTCACCGATCTCGGCTTCGGCGTTCAGCGCCTTGGCCTCGGCCAGACTGAGCTCGATCTTCGGGTCGGCCACCTCCTCGACCACCGTCTTCCGCCCGTAGACCTTGACCGCGCCGGTCTTGCGGTCGATCTGCATGCGGATGTTGTCGGCGGCGCCGAGGTTCTTGCGCGACGCCGAGAGCAGGGCAGACTCCAGCGCTTCGAAGAGAACCTCAGGTTCGATTCCCTTCTCGCGACCGATCTGCTCGATCACCATCAGCAATTCGCGATTCATTCCCCCGACTTCACCCGCGGCCACGGCACGTCCGCGTCCAGCCGCGCCTTCGTCACGCTCGGGCGTGGCACCTCGATCCGGTCACTGTCGCGCTCGAGCACCAACCGGTCCGGCCCCACGTGCGCGAGCCGTCCCCGCAACTCCTCGCCGCCGGCCAGCCAGCACTGCACGCGCTTGCCCACCGCCCACCTGAACTCGCGGTCTGAGCGCAGGAGCCGGTCCAGCCCCGGCGACGATACCTCCAAATCATACGGGTCCGCGATCGCCCCTTCTGCATCGAGCAGGTGACCGATCTCTCGGCTCACGCGCTCACAGTCGCCGATCCCCACACCTTCCGGCTTGTCCACGAAGACGCGGAGCACGGACCGCGGGCGCCGGGGGCGCCATTCGAGATCGACGAGCTCCAATCCGTGATCGCGGAGCACGGGCAGGATGATGTTCTCGATCCGGCCCCCGTGCTCGTCATCCATCATTGGCGTGCCCACGAAATCAAAAAAGTGGGCAACGCCCACTTTTTCAGGACTTTAGCACGTGCCGGCGCGGGAGGCAAGTTCAGGAGGTCGCGAGCACCTCGCGGATGGCGTCGAGGACGGCATCTTTGCCGACCTTCCGGTCCTGGCGAGTGCGCCGGGCGCGCACCTCGCAGAGCCCTTCCTTGACCCAGGCGTTGCCGATGGTCACGCGGGCGGGGATGCCGAGGAGATCGGCGTCCTTGAACTTCACGCCCGGGCGCTCGTCGCGATCGTCGAGCAACACGTCCAGACCCGCCTGCGTGCAGGCGGCGTAGATCTCGTCGGCCGCCGTGGCCTGGGCCTGATCCTTGACGTTGATGACGACGAGGTGGACGTGGAAGGGGGCGATGCCGGCCGGCCAGACGATCCCGTCGGCGTCCGCTCGCTGCTCGATGGCGGCGGCCGCGATGCGCGCGGGGCCGATTCCATAGCTGCCCATGACGACCGGACGGGTTTTCCCGGCCTCGTCCAGGTAGGTGGCGCCGAGAGCGTCGGAGAAGCGCGTCCCGAGCTTGAAGATGTTGCCGACTTCGATCACCCGCTCGATCGCGAGCGGTGCGCCGCACTGCGGGCAGCCCTCCCCCGCCAGGGCCGTGTGGAGATCGACGAAGCGGACTTCGAAGTCGCGGCCGACGGTGACACCGCGCGTGTGAAATCCGTCGCGATTCGCCCCGACGACGTACTGGCCTTCGCGCAGCGTGTCGTCGGCGAGAATCGGCACGCGGGCACCGAGCGGCCCGACCGAGCCCACCGGCACGCCGAGATGCTGCGGCACCTCGTCCGGGTGCGCGGCGCGACACTCCTCGCCCATCGCGCGCATGAGCTTGCGCTCGTGGAGGCTGTGATCGCCCCGCAGCATGACGAGCACCGGCCCGGCCTTGGGCGCAACGTAGAGGAGCGACTTCGCGGTGAGCCGCGGGTCGATCTTCAAGAATGCCGCGACCTCCGCGATGGTGCGTGCCCCCGGCGTGGCGACCTCGTCGCGCGGCGCCGCGGGGAACTCGGGCGCGCGCGGGACCGCGCGGGCCAGCTCGACGTTCGCGGCGTAGCCGCAGGTGGCGCACATCGCAATCTCGTCTTCGCCGGCCGCGCTGGGCGCCATGAACTCGTGCGCGCTCTTGCCGCCCATCATGCCGGTGTCCGACTGCACGACGTGGAACCGCAATCCGGAGCGCTCGAAGATCCGCCGGTAGGCGTGCTCGTGCGCGGCGTACGAACGGTCGAGGGCCGCGTCGTCGGCATCCAGCGTGTAGGAGTCCTTCATGACGAACTCGCGCGTGCGCAACACACCCGAGCGCGGCCGGGCTTCGTCGCGCTCCTTCGTCTGGATCTGGTACCAGATCTGCGGCAGGTCGCGGTAGGAGCGGATCTCGCGGGAGGCCAGCCAGGCGACGACCTCTTCGTGCGTCATCCCGAGACACATGTCCCGCCCGTGCCGATCTCGCAACTTGAACATCTCGGGAATGCCGTCCCACCGTCCCGACTGCTTCCAGATCTCGGCGGGATGGATGACGGGCATGGTGATCTCCTGCCCACCGATCGCGTTCATCTCCTCCCGGATGATAGCGGTGATCTTGTCGAGCACGCGCTGGCCGATGGGCAGCCACACGAACACGCCCGCCGCGAGCTGGCGCACGAGGCCGGCCCGCAGCATCAGCTTGTGACTGAGCGCCTCCGCCTCGGCCGGCTCCTCGCGGAGGGTGGGAACCAGGGACTTGGACAGCCGCATCGCTAGGAGTCCGTCCGGGTAACGCGGTGTCGAGGAGCGCCCCGGCTCCGCCGGGGTGCTGCCGAGAGCTGGGGGGTGTGGGGGGCCATGTCTGGGCCCCCCACCTAGTGGGCGTCGGGCGTCTTGTTGGCCCCCTTCACCCCCGGGTCGTAGCGCAGGCGCTCCACGGGCTTGCCGCCCAGGATGTGGGACTTCAAGATCTCGGGCAGGTCGCTCTCCTGCACGCCGTGGTACCAGACGTCGTCGGGATAGACGACGATCATCGGCCCGTGGCCGCACTGCGAGAAGCAGCCGGCCTTGTTGACGCGGACGTCGGTCTTGAGCCCGGCCTTGACGGCTTCTCCCCGCAGATACTTCACGTACTCCTCGACGTTGCCGCGGGTCGGGCAGTCCTCCCCGCTCGTGCAGACGAAGACGTGCGTCTTGTACTGGCCCATCAGGCGTTGACCTCCGTCCCCTGCGCCGCCCGGCGCTCGGCGATGAATTTGTCGACCTCCTCGCGCATCGCCTGCACGATCCCGCTCTCGGGCACCTTGCGGATCACCTCACCGTGCTTGAAGATCAACCCGATCCCCTTCCCGCCCGCGACGCCGATGTCGGCCACCCGCGCCTCGCCGGGACCGTTGACTTCACATCCCATCACCGCGATGTGGATCTCTTCGTTGAGGCCCTTGAACTCGTCTTCCACTTCGCGGGCGAGCTTGACGAGGTCGACGTCGGCGCGGCCGCACGACGGGCAGGCGACGAAGGTGAGGCCGCCGCGACGCAGGCCGAGCGCCTTGAGGATGTCGATGCCGACGCGGACTTCTTCGGTGGGGTCGGCGGACAGGGACACGCGAATCGTGTCGCCGATGCCCTGGGAGAGGAGCGCGCCGAGGCCGACCGCGGACTTGATGGTGCCCACGCCGGGCGTGCCGGCCTCGGTGACGCCGAGATGGAACGGATAGTCCACCTGGTCGGCGAGCATCCGGTACGCCTCGATCATCATGGACGGATCGGACGCCTTGAGGGAGATCTTCATCTCCGGATAGTCACACTCTTCGAGGATCCGGATGTGTCGCAGCCCCGACTCCACCATCCCCTTCGCGCTGGGGCCGTTGTACTTCGCGAGCAGATCCTTCTCCAGCGAGCCCGCGTTGACGCCGATGCGGATGGGGATCTTGCGGTCCTTGGCGAGGTTGACGACCTCCATCACGAACGGCTTGCCGCCGATGTTGCCCGGGTTGAGGCGGAGACCGTCCACACCCTGCTGGAGCGCGATGAGGGCCAGCTTGTAGTTGAAGTGGATGTCGGCCACCAGCGGGATGCGGATCTGCTTCTTGATCTCGCCGAGCTTCTCGGCGGCCTCGCGCACGGGCACCGCGCAGCGCACGACGTCGCACCCGGCCGCCTCCAGCGACCAGATCTCGAGCAGCGTCGCTTCCACGTTCCGCGTGTCCGTCTTGGTCATGGACTGCACGGTGATGGGCGCGTCACCGCCGATCTTGACGTTGCCGATCTGGATCTGCCGTGTTCTCCGCCGTTCGGTCATGTCACCCGTCCCTATCGAAAAAAGCGAAACGCGTCGATGCGCACGAGGTCGTTGTAGAGCGCATAGACCATGAGCAGCATGAGGAGCACGAAGCCGAGCTGCTGGGCGGCCTCCCGCTTCTTGAGCGAGAGCGGCCGGCCCCGGATGCCTTCGATGACGAAGAAGAAGAGGTGGCCGCCGTCCAGCATGGGGACGGGCAGCAGATTCAGCACCGCGAGGTTCACGCTGATGATCGCGGTGAAGAGCGCCAGTGAGGCGGCGCCTTCTTTGGCCTGGCGCCCGGCTTCGGCGGCGATCTGGATGGGGCCGCCGATGTTCGAGCGGTCGATGGTCCCCCACACGACCTTCCACAGGCCCTTCACGGTGAGGACGGTCATGTCCCACGTCTTGACCGCGCCGTACGCGATGGCCTGGGGCAGTGGATACGGCTCGTAGCTCACCGTCTTCGTCACGATGCCGACGCCGATCCGACCGACTTCAGTCTCGCCCGTCGGCGTCTTTTCCTTCACGACGATCGCCGTCACCGGCACCGTCAGCGGGCGGCCGTCACGCTCGATGGTGATCTCGAACGTCTGACCGCCGCGCTTCTGGATCGCCTGCATCAGGTCCTCGGGCGTGAACACGGGTTGTCCGGCCACCGCCTTCACGACGTCGCCCGGCTTCAGTCCGGCCTTGTCGGCGGGTGATCCCGGGTTCACGGAGCCGATCTGCGGCGTGAGCTGCGGGCCGGCGCCGATCTCCCACGTTTCGCGGGCCTCCTTGAAGATGAGATCGCGCACGACGGTGAGACGCGGCTCGACCGTCACCGGCTGGGTCGCTCCGGCGGCGCGGGCGATCATCAGCGACAGCGGCTGGCCGGTGCTCGAGGTCAGCGCCCGCTCGAGATCTTCCCAGTACGCGACGGGCCTGCCGTCCACCGCCACCACCCTGTCGCCGGTGCGGAGTCCGGCGGCCGCCGCCGGGCTGTCCTCGGTCACACGTCCGATCACGGGGGCCCACACCGGCCGGCCGGCGGTGGCGAGGACGCCCATGAAGATGACGGCGGCCAGCACGAAGTTCATCCCCGGCCCGGCAAAGACGATGAGGAACCGCATCCAGAGCGGCTTCAGCGCGAACGCCTTGGACGGATCCCACGGCATCGGCGCACCGCCCTCGAGCGGATTCTCCTCGCCCAGCATCTTCACGTAGCCGCCCATGGGAATGACGGACAGGCAGTACTCGGTCTCCTGGCCGCGCCAGCGCAGCAACACGGGACCGAAACCGATCGAGAAGCGCTCCACACCGACCCCACACCACCGCGCGACGATGAAGTGACCGAGCTCGTGGATGAGGATGAGAATTCCGATGACGACGACGAAAGAAACCACCGTGGTCACGACGACAAACCTCCCGACAGCGCGTCGACCAGATCCGCCGCCAGGCGACGGACGTCGGCGTCGACCGCGACACATTCTTCGATGGACGTGAGCTCGCCGATCGGATACTTCCCGAGGGCGCGCTCGATCAGCTCGGGGATCTGGACGAATCGCAGGCGGCGGCCCAGGAAGGCGGCCACCGCCACTTCGTTCGCGGCGTTGAGGACGACGGGCGCCGCGCCGCCCCGCTCGAGCGCACCGCGGGCCAGCGCGAGGCAGGGAAACTTGACGGGGTCGGGCGCGAAGAAGGTCAGGCCCGAAAGCCGGGTGAGATCGAGCCGCGCCGACGGCGTCGGCCGGCGCTCGGGGTACGTGAGCGCGTAGAGGATGGGCACGCCCATGTCGGCGACGCCCAGCTGGGCGATCACCGAGCCATCGATGTACTCCACCATCGAGTGGACGATCGACTGCGGATGCACGATGACCTGGACCTGCGCCGACGCGACGTCGAACAGCCAGCGCGCCTCGATCACTTCGAGGCCCTTGTTCATCAGGGTGGCGGAATCGACGGTGATCTTCGCCCCCATCTTCCACGTCGGATGCTTGAGGGCGTCTTCCACGGTGACCGCGGCCAGCGCGGACGCGGGCAGCTCGCGGAACGGTCCGCCGGACGCGGTGAGGAGGATCTTATGGACGTCGCCGCGATTGTGTCCCTGCAGGCACTGGAACACCGCGCTGTGCTCGGAGTCCACGGGCAGCAACGGCACGCCGGCCTGGCGCGCCGCCGCCGTCATGAGGCTTCCGGCCATGACCAGCGTTTCCTTGTTGGCGAGGGCCACCGGTCGCCGCGCGCGGATCGCTGCCATCGTCGGTAGCAGCCCGGCGCCGCCGACCAGCGCCGACACCACGATGTCGGCTTCCGTTTCCCCCGCGAGCGCGGCCACCCCGGCCGGCCCGCCCAGCAACTCGGGCCGCGGCGCGGGCAGGTGCGCGGCGAGCCGATCGATGGCGGCCTCGTCCAGGAGCGCCACCGCCTGCGGCGCGTACTTGCGACAGAGATCGGCGATGAGCTCGACGTTCGAGCCCCGGGCGGCCAGACCGGCGATCGAGAATTCTTCCGGGAAACTCGAGACCAGCTCGAGCGTGCGGAGACCGATGGATCCGGTGGCGCCGAGCAGCGTGATGCGCTTCACGACGTCGCCCCCCACAGCTTCACGTAGTAGTAGAAGGACGGGACGTTGAAGAGCAGGCTGTCGATCCGGTCGAGCATCCCGCCGTGACCGGGGATCAATGCGCCCGTGTCCTTCGTGCCGAGGCTTCGCTTGACCACCGATTCAGCGAGGTCGCCGAGTTGCCCCATCGCGCCGAGGAACGCGCCGGCGCCGGCCGTGAAGGTGGCCGGCCACGCGGTCAGCAACCAGCGTCCCAGGATCAGCGCGGAGATCACGGAGACCACGAGCTGGGCGATCGCACCCTCCATCGTCTTGGCCGGACTGATCGTCGGCGCGAGCCGATGCCGGCCGACCGTTGAGCCCACGAGGTAGGCGGCGGATTCACCAGCCCACGTCACGCCGACCAAGAACAGCACCAGCCACGCCCCCTCGGGGAGCTCGCGCAAGAGGACGGCGTGACCGAGCGGCCATCCCACGTAGACCGCGGCCAGCAGCCCCACCGCCACCGGCTCGATGGACAGCGGAGCGCCCCCCCACACCGGGGCGCTCATGACCAGCATCACCACCCCGGTCAGCACGATCACCGATGCGCCGGACACGGCGAAGCTCAGCGTCACCGCGAACGCGGCGGCGACGCCCAGACGGGGATACGCCGGCCGACCCGCGCGCTGGAACATCCGTCCCAGCTCCCAGGCGGCCGCGGCGCTGACCGCCACCACGAGCGCGATGAAGACCGCCGCCGGCGCCGCCACCAGCACGAGGATGAACAGGGGGAGCAGCACGGCGGTGCTGAGGACGCGCTTCAGCATGTGGTCATACGCCGTCCTTCGGCGGACGGCCGGCGTGGCGGGCGCGACACCCCCCGGCAACCACGTCAAATCCCACCGAACCTGCGCGCGCGGCCCTGGTAGTCCGCGACCGCGCGGTACAAATCAACGGCACTGAAATCGGGCCACAGCGTCGGTGTGATCCACAGCTCGGTGTACGCGATCTGCCAGAGCAGGAAGTTGGAGATGCGCATCTCGCCGCTGGTGCGGATGAGCAGGTCCGGGTCCGGAATGCCGTCCGTGTACAGCGCGCGGCTCACGTGGGCCTCGGTGATGTCTTCGGGCGCCAACTTCCCCGCCTGCACCTGGCCGGCCAACGTCCGCACCGCGTCCAGCAGCTCGTCGCGGCCGCCGTAGTTGAACGCGACGAGCAGGGTGAGCCCGGTATTCTCCGCCGTCTCCGCGGCCATGCGCTCGATGCCGCGCCGCACCCCCGACGGCACCCCGCGCATGCGACCGATGGGGCGCACGCGCACGTTCTGCTCCATGAGCTGGGGGAGCTCGCGCACGATCGCCTCTTCGAGGAGGCGCATCAGCATGGACACTTCGTCTTCGGGCCGATTCCAGTTCTCCGTGGAAAAGGCGTAGAGCGTGAGGTAGTCGAGCCCGATCTCGCCGGCCGCGCGCACGACCGCGTGCGCGGTCTTCACGCCTTCGCGGTGCCCCGCGATGCGCGGAAGCCCGCGACCGGTGGCCCACCGTCCGTTGCCGTCCATGATGACCGCGACGTGGGCGGGCAAGGGACGCGAGCGGACGAGCCCCCGCAGCTCGCCCTCATCGAGCGCGGCCGGCGCGGCGCGGAGGCCGGCGCTGGAGGATTTCAGCGGCATGAGCTTGCCATCTTACTAAAACGAGAGGATTTCCCCTTCCTTCTTCTTGAGCAGCTCGTCCACTCTTGCGATGAGCTTGTCGGTCGTCTTCTGGATCTGATCGTGGCCCCGCCGCTCTTCGTCCTCGGACACTTTCTTGTCGCGGGCCAGGCCCTTGAGCTTGTCGTTGGCCTCGCGCCGGACGTTGCGGACGGCGACCCGGCCCTCCTCGGCGATCTTGTTGACGTTCTTGGCGAGCTGCTTGCGGCGCTCCTCGGTCAGCGTCGGCATGACGAGCCGGATCACTTTGCCGTCGTTGACCGGCGTCAGACCGAGGTCGGACTTCATGATCGCCTTCTCGATGGCCGGAAGCTGCGCCACCTCCCACGGCTGGATGACGAGCGTGCGCGGATCCGGGACCGCCAGCGACGCCATCTGAGAAATCGGAGTGAGCGTGCCGTAGTAGTCGACGCGCACGCTGTCGAGGAGCCCGGTGGACGCGCGCCCCGTGCGCACGGAGGCGAACTCGCGTCCGAGCGTGTCGATGGCGGAATTCATCCGGCTCTCCATGTCCTTGATGACATCTTGCATGGCCATGGCCGCTCCTTCCCGCCGGCCGGCTACGACGACACGATGGAGCCGACGGGCTCGCCGAGGACGATCCGCCGGACGTTGCCGGGCCGCGTCAGATCGAAGATGATGATTGGCAGCAAATTCTCCATGCAGAGCGAGATCGCGGTGGTATCCATGACTTGAAGTCGCCGGCTCAGCACGTCGATGTAGGTGACGCGCGGCAACCGCTCGGCGGTGGCGTCCTGCTTGGGATCGGCGGAGTAGATCCCGTCGACCTTGGTCGCTTTCATGATCGCGTCGGCGCCGATCTCGATGGCGCGCAGCGCGCCCGCGGTGTCCGTCGTGAAAAATGGATTGCCGGTACCGGCTGCGAAGATGACGACCCGGCCTTTTTCGAGGTGACGGATGGCACGTCGCCGGATGTAGGGCTCGGCCACCGCCCGCATCTCGATGGCCGACAACACCCGCGTCTGCAGTCCCACTTTCTCGAGCGCGTCCTGCAGGGCGAGGGCGTTGATGATGGTGGCGAGCATCCCCATGTAGTCGGCGGTGGCGCGATCCATGCCGCCCACGCTGGCAGCCACGCCACGGAAGATGTTGCCGCCGCCGATGACGACCGCGATCTGCACGCCGAGCGCGGTGACGTCCTTCACCTCGTTCGCCACCCGCACCAGGGTCTCGGGATCGATGCCGTAGCCCTGGCCACCTGTCAGCGCCTCGCCCGAGAGCTTCAAGACGATGCGGCGATAGGCCGGACCATTACCACCGCCGCCCGCCGCCATGGCTACCCCGCCTCGCCGATCTGGAAGCGTGCGAAGCGCTTCACCACCACGCGCTCCTTGGTACTCGCGTTGACGCCGTCCACGAGCTCCTTGACGAGCGTCTTGCCGGACCCGTCCTTGATGAAGGGTTGCTCGAGCAGGCAGCGATCGCTGAAGAACTTCTCCAGCTTGCCCTCGACGATCTTGTCGAGCACCTGGGGCGGCTTCTTCTGGTCCGCCATCTGCCCGCGATAGATCTCGCGCTCCTTCTCGAGCACGTCCGCCGGCACGTCCTCGCGCGCCACCCAGGTCGGGTTGGCGGCGGCGATCTGCATGCCGAGATCCTTCACGAGATGCTTGAAGGGCTCCGAGTTCGCCACGAAGTCCGTCTCGCAGTTGATCTCGACGAGGACGCCGAGCTTGGAGCCCGCGTGGATGTAGGAGCCGACCACGCCTTCCTTCGCTTCGCGGTGCGCCCGCTTCTGGGCGTCGGCCAGCCCCTTCATCCTCAGATATTCGACGGCGCCCGTCATGTCGCCCTTGCTGACTTCGAGGGCGGCCTTGCAGTCCATCACCCCCGCACCGGTCCGGTCGCGGAGCTCCCTGACCATCTGCGCCGGGGACACCATCTCAGGCCTCGGTCTCGGCGACCGCCATCTCCGGCTCCGCCGTGGCCTCGGCCGCCGCCTCGTCGGCCTCGTCCTTGGCGAGCGTGCCGCGCCCTTCGAGGATCGCGTCGGCGATCCGCCCGGTGATCAGCCGGACCGCGCGAATGGCGTCGTCATTGCCCGGCACCGGATAGTCGATGCCGGTCGGATCGCAGTTGGTGTCCACGATGGCCACGATGGGGATGCCCAGCCGCTGGGCCTCCGCCACCGCGATCTTCTCCTTCCGCGGATCGATGATGAACACCGCGGACGGCAGCTGCTCCATCATCTTGATCCCGATGAGCGCCTTCTCGAGCTTCAGGCGCTCGCGGTCGAGCTGGAGGGCCTCCTTTTTCGGCAGCCGCTCCACGGCGCCGCTTTCCTTCATCTCCTCGATCTTCTTCAGGCGGCCGATCGACTTTCGAATGGTGGCGAAGTTGGTCAGGGTGCCGCCCAGCCAGCGCTGGTTCACGTAGAACATCGCGCAGCGGCCGGCCTCCTCGAAGACGGTGTCTTGCGCCTGCTTCTTGGTGCCGATGAAGAGCACGCTGCCGCCACCGGCGGCAAGGTCGCGGACGAAGGCGTACGCTTCACGGAACTTCTTGAGGGTCTTTTGCAGATCGATGATGTAGATGCCGTTGCGCTCGCCGAAGATGTATTTCTGCATCTTCGGGTTCCAGCGCTTGGTTTGGTGGCCGAAGTGCACTCCAGCCTCGAGCAACTCCTTCATGGTCAGGGCAGCCATGCATCCTCCTTCGGTTTGCCTCCGCCGCGTCTATCGGGGCTCCCTGCGTGAAGCCCCGCACCGAAGTCGCGCGGCGTGAATGATAGTGAGCTACGTCGTGTACTTCGCATTGATCCGCACGTACTCCTCGGAGAGGTCACAGGTCCACACCCGCTCCTCTCCGCGGCCCAACCCCAGGTCGATCGTGATCGTGTAGGCCGGCTCTCCCATGATCTCGCGGATTCGGTCCAGGCGCGCGCCTTCCTTGCCCACCCCCCGCTCCACCAGCGGCTCGTCGGCGAAGGCGATACTGACCTTGTCCTGCTCCACGCGCGCCGCCGATTTCCCGAGCGCCATCATGATCCGGCCCCAGTTCGGGTCCTGCCCGTTGATGGCGGTCTTCACCAGGGGCGAGTTGGCCACGCTGCGCGCCGCGGTCAGGGCGTCCCGGCGGCTGGCCGCGCCGCGGACGACGACGGTCACCAGCTTGGTGGCGCCTTCACCGTCGCTGACCAGCATCTGGGCCAGTCGGCCCGTGAGCGCCTCCAGACCCTGGGTGAACTGCCGGAAACCGCGCCCGCCCGACTCGAGGGGCGCGTTCTCCGCCAGCCCGTTGGCGAGCACGGCGACCGTATCGCTCGTCGACTGGTCGCCATCGACGGTAATCCGGTTGAAGGAGCGGGCCGCGGCCCGGCGCAGCGCGGTCTGAAGGGCTTTGGCCGTCACGACCGCGTCGGTGGTGACGAAGCAGAACATCGTCGCCATGTGGGGCTCGATCATCCCCACCCCCTTGGCGATCCCGCCGAGCGTCACCGGACGGCCGTTCACCTCGAGGCGCAACGCCGCTTCCTTGGGGCGCGTGTCCGTCGTCATGATCGCTTCGGCGGCGGCGCGCCCGCCCTGCGGCGACAGCGACTTCACCAGCTTCGGGAGCGCGCTCCGGATCTTGTCCATCGGCAGCGGCACCCCGATGACCCCGGTGGCGCCGATCAGCACCTGCTTGGCCGAGATGCGGAGCAACTCACCGACGATTCCCGTGATCTCACGCGCGTCCTTGACCCCCTGCTCGCCCGTGCACACGTTGGCGCAGCCGCTGGAGGCGACGATGGCTTGCGCGGTGCCGCCGCGAACGTGGTCCATCGAGACCAGCACCGAGGCACCCTTGACCTGGTTCGTGGTGAACACGGCGGCCACGCGCGCGGGAGAGGAGGAGTAGATGAGGGCGAGGTCCTTCTTGCCGCTCGGCTTGATGCCCCCCGTGATACCAGCAGCAAGAATGCCCGGAACCGCGGTGACGCCGCCTCCCAGCCACTCGATCTCGCCCAATGCTAACGATCGCTCCTCAGGGATAGACCGGCGGGCTGCTGAGCCCAGTGCGCTCGTTCCAGCCGAACAGGATGTTGAGGACCTGCACCCCGTTGGCGGAGCCGCCCTTGCCCAGGTTGTCGAGCGCCGACACGCACTTGGCGCGCCCGGTTCGGGAATCCGCCACGACCGTGAGGTCGCAGTAGTTGGAGCCGACCACCGAGCGCGTCGTCGGCCGCTCCCCCTCGTCGAGCACCCGCACGAACGGCTCGCCCGCGTAGAACTCGCGGTACACCGCGAGCAGGTCGGCGGTGGAGAGCGCGCGCACGAGCGGGACCGACGCGGTGGTGAAGAGGCCGCGGTTGAGCGGGACTAGATGCGGCGTGAACGATACCCGCACCGGCGCCCCCAGCAGCGCGCTCATCTCCTGCTCCATCTCGGGCGTGTGGCGATGGGACTCGAGCGCGTAGGCCTGCACGTTCTCGTTCGACTCCGTGTAGAGATACATCGGGTCGATCTTGCGGCCCTGGGCCCCCGCGCCCGTCACCCCGGACTTGCCGTCCACCACGATGCCCTCGGGCCGCGCGAGCCCCGCTTTCAGCAGGGGCGCCGTCGCGAGGATGGTGCCGGTGGGATAGCAGCCCGGCGAGGCGACCAGCGCGGCGGAGACGATCGCCTTGCGATGCAGCTCGGGCAACCCGTATACCGCTTCGGCGAGTCCGTCGGGATCGATGTGCGGCGCCTTGTACCAGGTCGTGTAGTCGGCGGCATCGTGCAGCCGATAGTCCGCGGACAGGTCGATCACGCGGACGCCCCGACGCCGGAGCACCGGCACCACCTTCTGCGACTCCATGTGCGGCAGGGCCAGGAACACGACGTCCGCCATGGCGACGAAGTGATCGGGGTCGAGCTCGGTGAAGCGCAACTCGGTGAATCCGCGCAGGTGCGGATACGCCTTGGCCAGCGGCTCACCGGCCAGGCGGTCCGACGTCACGGCGGTCAGCGAGACGTTCGGGTGCCCGAGGAGAATTCGCAGGAGCTCGGCCCCCATGTAGCCGCTCGCTCCCGCCACTGCAACACGGATCATCGTCGCGCTACCGCTTCGAGTACTGAAACTTCTGCCGCGCGCCCGGCTGGCCGTACTTCTTCCGCTCGCGCATCCGTGGATCACGGGTCAGCAAGCCGGCCTTCTTCAGCGGCTGGCGAAGCTTCTCGTCGAACTGCACGAGCGCCCGCGCGATGCCGTGCCGTACCGCGCCGGCCTGTCCGGTGGGCCCGCCGCCGGTAACGGTCGCGACGACGTCGAACTGGCCGTAGGTGTTGGTCACCTGCAGCGGCTGCGCGATGATCATCCGGTTCGTTTCGCGCGAAAAGTAGTCTTCGAAGGCGCGACGATTCACGACCATCCGACCCGAGCCGGGACGAATCCAGACCCGCGCCACCGATGTCTTCCGTCGGCCAGTTCCATAGAAGCGATCGATGACGGCCGCCATCAGCGGGCTCCCTTCGGTTCCGGCATGGCCTCCGGCTGCTGCGCCTGGTGAGGATGGTCGGGGCCGCGGTAGACCTTGAGCTTCTTGACCATCGCGCGTCCGAGCCGGTTCTTCGGCAGCATGCCCTGCACCGCCCACTCGATCAGCCGATCGGGATGCGTCTTGATCATGACGCCCGCGCTGACCTCACGGAGACCGCCGATGTAGCCGGTGTGCCAGCGATACATCTTGTTCTGGAGCTTGCGGCCGGTGAGGTGAACCTTCTCCGCGTTCACGACGACTACGTGATCGCCGACGTCGAGATGGGGAGTGAAATTCGGGCGGTGCTTGCCGCGCAGGATCGTCGCGATGCGGGTGGCCAGCCGTCCCAGCACCTGACCGTCCGCGTCGACCACGAACCATTTGCGCTCGATTTCGCTCTCCTTGGGAATCGGCGTCGGCATCGTCTTCCTTTCGGCTAAGTGGGCCACAGAGCAGGAGAATTCGCGCGAAAATTGACTTTATAGGAAAAGCCCTGGGCTGTCAACGAACGGGCCGCCCGGACGGCGACCGGCGGCGGCTACCCTCGACCTGCCAAGTCGTTGACACATTCCGATGCGCTAAGAATCCTCGTCGACGCCGCCGCTAGCCCTTCTGAACCGGGGAACTTTCTCCTCTAACGTTCCCCGTATCTCGCCGGCAACGATCCGAGCGATCTCATCGTTGCCGGCGTCAGTGTGATGGACCAGGTCGTAGTAGAAGTCGGATCGCTTCGGGAGCTGGCGGGCGAGGTCGACGACGAGGAGGCCGTTTCGGGCACCCGTGTCCTTGAGCGCCTGGTTGTACAACTCGAGGACGGCCCAGGCCGCCTTGCCATTCCACTGGCCGACCCTGATGCTCTCGAGGTCGACCCCGGTCACGGGGTCGGAGCCGCTGCCGTACAGCGCGGGCTGGGTCACGAAGATCGGGAGGATCCCGCTGGCCTGGCACTCGCGGATCAGTCGCTCCAGCCGCCGGACGTAGGGTGGAATCATCCGTGTCTTCACCGCCTCGAGCCGCGCCTGCAGGGCGGCTTCGGTCACCTCCCGGCTCGGGGCGGAGCGCACGTCGAAGTCGCGGTCGTAGGGCAGCGCCAGCTCGGTCGCCCGCAGCCGGCGCTTGATGGTGATCCCGGCACTGACGATCTCGCTCTTCAGCGCGTAGCCGAACAGCCGTTGCCGCCACGAGGCCTGGGTCGTGTTGTACAGAAAGTTGTAGGAGTGCTCGAGCGCCTCGAAATCTCCCTCGCTGTCGACGTCGTTGAGTCCGACCAGGAAGATCGCCACCTTCGGACGCAGCTTCGCCAGGTAGTCGCGAACCAGGACGATGTGCCCGAGCGTCGAGTGTCCCGCGATGCCGGCGTTGTTCAGCCACACGTTTCGCAGACCGGTGCCGAGACGCTGGTGGAGGCGTGCCGGCCACGTGCGGTCACCGTCGGAGAAGAATTCCTCGGTTGTGCTGCCACCGATCGCAACCAACGTCAGGAAGCGGTCGAAGTCGGCGGGCGGTTCCGGGCCCCGGAAGCCGAGCGAGTTGGTGCTGAACGTGGTCGAGCGTTGCAGCTTGTCCGACCGTTCGTGGACGAGCTGGATGCGGTTGTTCGCGTGGAGAATGACCTTGTTGTGCTTCACTGAGGATGGCAACGGGTTGTAGAGGTGCAGGGCCAATTCGAGCAGCACGACGGCGACGAACACGTTGATGAGAACGATTCCTGCCACGCGAAGCCATCTCACGCGCGGGTCTTGCCGGGCCACGGACACAACGCGCGCACGGGGCACGCCGGACACGCCGGCCGCCGCGCCGTGCACGTGCCCCGGCCGTGCGTGATGAGCAGGTGGGTCGCCTGCGTGAGCCCGGTGCGGGGCAGGATGGCCACCAACTGGTCGTGGATCTCGTCGGGTTCGTCCGACTTGGCGAGGCCCAGTCGCTGAGAGACGCGGAACACGTGCGTGTCGACGGCCACGGCCTGCTGGCCGAACGCGTTGCCCAGTACCACGTTGGCCGTCTTGAGTCCCACCCCCGGCAGCTCCATCAGCGCCTCGCGCTCGCCCGGGACTTCGCCGCGGTGGCGCTCCACCAGCGCGCGCGCCATGCCGAGGATCGATTTCGTCTTGGACCGGTAGAAGCCGGTGGAGCGAATCTCCTCCTCGAACGTGCCGGTATCCGCCCGGGCGTAGTCCTGGGCCGTGCGGTACTTGCGGAAGAGGGCCGGCGTCACCATGTTCACGCGCTCGTCCGTGCATTGCGCGGACAGGATGGTGGCGACGAGCAGCTCGAGCGGCGTGTGGAAGTCCAGCGCGATCCGCGCGTCCGGGTAGGCCTTCGCGAGCCGCGTGAGGATCGGCCGTGCGCGCCGTTTCTTCGCGTCCGTGGTTTCGCGCATTTGCTCGTCAGCCCCCTGCCCCGCGGCCCAGACGCACGGCCTCCGGCGTCACACTGACCGGCCCGATCCGCACCCGCAACGGCAACCGTTGCGCCATCCGGATCGACGGATCGTACGAGCGCATCGCCCAGTCGACGAGCGGGCCCGGCAACGGCACGCCTCCTAGGCTCAGGCGCTCGGCGATCAGCACGAACGGCCGCTCGGACGAGGCGGAAAGACGGATTCGGCCGCTCACGTCGAGACCGGGCTGGCCGAGGTTCACCGCGAACGCCCCGTCCTCGAGAATGATCCGTCCTCGCCGGAACGCTTTCAAGCCGGCGAGAAACGCTTGAAGGTCCTGCGCCGTCACGGTGGCGTCGGAAAGCGTCAGGGCCGTGGCCTCGAGGACGTCGAGCCGGTGGTCGACCGATACGCTGACCAGGTTGACGAGCACGTCGTCGAGGACCACGCGGACGTCGCGGACCCGAAGCCGGGAGCTGTCGGGCCTCGCGAAGTCGCTCAGCGTCGCGGCGGTCGCGCGGATTTCCATGCTCCGGACTCGACCGGCGAGGATGTCGCGATCCCAGATCAACCTTACTTGCAATCCTTCGACGTCGCGCGCCACGTCGGGGAGGCGACGGCGAACGGCGTCCTCCAGATCCTTGGCCAGGCGCTCGGGGGCAACCTCGAGGTGCGTGGGGATGCGCCGGGCCCGGAGCTGCGCGACCGAGCCGTCCGGGAGCGGGAACTCACCGATGACGGGATAGATCGCGACGAGCGAACGATCGGTCGCGAGACGAGCGTCGATCCGCTTGATCCGCTCGGCGGTCCACGGCGGACCGACGTCCCCCGACTTGACGATCATGTAGCCGAGGTCGAACGGCTCGTCCCACGCGCGCATGAACCGGAGCGGCAAGCCGTCCCGCACGGCGTAATAGCGGAAGTTCGCCACCGAGAAGAACGCGTGGTTCGGCACCACGCTGACCATGGGCGCGCCCGCGCGAACTTCCCCCCGCCCACGGGCAGCGTCGGCGTCGCGGACGATGCGGTCCAGGATCTCACGCTGCCGCCAATCCGTCGGGTCGGGCGCCGCGTTCATCGCGATGCCGGCGCCGAGCAGCGCACCGCGGGCCGCCGGTACGACGTCGAACGCCGACGCCACGACCTGCACGAGCGCGAACACCGCCACCAGCACGGCGACGGGGCGGCGCGTCATGGCCGGCAGCGCGGCGAAGCCCAGTCCGGCCAGCACCCCGGCGACCGGCAGCAGCGGAAGCGTGTAGCGAAGGTTCTTGTTCTGGATCAAGAAGAACAGCACGAGCGGAGCCAGCGCAACGAGCACGAGCGCGTGCCGGCGCCGCACGGCGACGACGACACCGACGACGGTCAACACGGCCGCCAGCAGGCCGAACTGCCCCGCAAAGTTCAGCGGGTAGAAGGCGAGAGCCGTGGCCGTGAACGGCTCGGGATGGCCGGATTCCGCGGCCTGCCGGAACGAGCGGGCACCCACCTGCCCCACCATCGTCAGGAGCCGCAGCCCGTAGAACGGCAGGGCGACCAGAACGGCGAGGATCATCGCAAGCCCGGCGTGAGCCAGCGCGCGACGGTTCCGGGCACCGGCGACGACGAGTACGAGCGCCGGCGCCAAATAGACCGCAAACGGCGTTTTGGTGAGGAGGCCCAGGCCGAGCACGACTCCGCACACGAACGACCATCCACGCCGATTGAAGTGCTCGGTGTTCTGGAGCACCACCAACGCCGTCGCCACCATCGCGGCCAGTGGCAGGTCGAGCTGAAATCGCAGCATCGTGTGGACGACGAACGGCGCCGCGCCGAACAGCACGGCCGCCACCACGCCGCCGGCGCCCCCGGCAACGCGGCGCCCGAGCACGTACGTCATCGCCATCCCCAGGGCGAGAAAACCGAGCATCACGATCTGGCCGAAGGCGGCATCGGAGGGCCAGGCGAGATAGGCGAGGCCGGCGAGGCAGAGCACGAGCTGCGGATAGAAGGAGGATCGGCCTTCGAGCACGTAGCGGACGTTGCCCGCCGTCAGATCGTGCGCGCAGACCACCGCCCGCTCGAGATGGTTGGCGTGATCCCACACGGGCGGGGCGCGGTCGAGTCGCAGCCACACCGCCGAGACGCCCGCGAGGACGAGCACGGCAACGGCAACCATCAGCCAGTCGCCGCGACCGTGCGACGACCGTCGGTCCGGACGGGTGGCGGCGGGCGTCGTCACCGGCGGCCGACAAGCAGGATCGAGACACCCAACGGCAGCCGCCACCGCGGTACCACGAAACGCTCCAACCCGAACGCCGTCGCGAGCAGCCCGTTGACCATGGCGTGAGGTCGCCGGAGATCGTGCCTCGTGTCACCACGCAACCGTTTCCAGCACCGGGCCAGCACGATGAGGGGGAACAGCAGCGTATTGAAGTAGCTCACGTGCTCGATGCGGAATCCTGCCTCGGCCACGAGGGCCCGTAGCGCCCCCGCCGCGTAGCGGCGGCGATGACCGAGCGCAACGTCGTGGCCACTCCAGAGCCACGCGAAAGCGGGGACGGTGACGAGGATCACGCCACCGGGCCGCAGCGCCTTCCACGCCGTGTGCAGCGCCTGCTCGTCGTCGTCGAGATGCTCCAGGACGTCGAGCATCAGCACGAGATCGGCCCAGCCTTCGGGTACGACGAGATCGCGCGGCAGGCTTCCGGCACGCACGTCGAGGCCGGCAGCGCGGGCGGCGCCGATGAGCTCCGGATGCTCCTCCATCCCGACCGCCTCGCCCAGGGGGGCGAACGCACCGAGCACGTTGCCCGAGCCGCAACCCAGCTCGAGGACTCGCAGGGCCCCGGGGGGGCGGAAGGCGTCGACGACTGCGCGCAGTACGGCGAGCCGGCCGAGGAAGTACCAGTGCCGCCGGTCTTCCTCCAGGTGAACGGCGACGTACGCCGGATCCAGGCTAGGGCCCCGGACGCCGGCGGCTCGCGAGGAACGCGCCGATACGGCGGAGTCCCTCCTGGATGCGGTCGAGCGACGCGGCATAGGAAAAGCGCAGATAGCCCTCGGCGTTGGCGCCGAACGCGATGCCGGGCGTGACGGCGACGTGCGCCTCTTCGAGGATCTCGAGCGCCAGGCGCCGGGAATCGGCGGCGTACCCGCGGGCGTTGGCGAGAACGTAGAAGGCGCCGGTGGGCTCGCTGGCGACGCCGAGCCCGATGGCCCGCAGACCGTCGATCATCGCGCGCCGCCGCCCGGCGAAGACGTCCCGGAAGCGCCGCGCCTCGTCGCCGGCCTCACGGAGCGCCGCCACGCCTGCCCACTGGACGAACTCGTTCGTCGAGATGAAAAAGTTACCGAAGATCTTCTGCAAGGCCGGCATGTGGGCCGCGGGCGCGATGAGGTAGCCGAGGCGCCAGCCCGTCATGGCGAACGCCTTGGAGAAACCGTTGAGCACGAAGGCGCGATCGGTGAACTCGAGGACGGACCGGTCCCGAC
Organism: Methylomirabilia bacterium; assembly: GCA_041492755.1. Lineage (GTDB taxonomy): Bacteria > Methylomirabilota > Methylomirabilia > Rokubacteriales > CSP1-6 > JBGPXN01. Next base: position 58,924 of record JBGPXN010000001.1, read on the forward strand.
CCTCGTAGCTCAGCCCGTGATAGATCTCGTCGGACACCACGACGGGCCCGAGCCCCGCGATCGCGGCCATCCGCTCGGCCGAGAGCACGGTGCCCGTGGGATTGGCCGGTGAGTTCACGATGACCGCCTTGGTGCGTGGCGTGATCCGGGCCCGGACCGCTTCCGGCCGGAACTGAAACCCATCCTCCTCGGTCACGCCCACGTAGGTTGGCACGCCGTCGCTGTAGCGAATGAAATTCGGATAACACGCGTAGTACGGGTCGGACAGGATCACCTCGTCGCCCGGATCGAGGAGGTGACCGAACAGCAACAGCATCGCGGGCGACGTCCCCGGCGTGACCAGGACGTGCTCCGGCGACACGCGGACCCCGTAGGTATCCGCGTAGTGGTCCGCGATGGCCTCGCGGAGCGGGAGGATGCCGAGGCTGTGGGTATACCGGGCGCGCCCGTCCTTCAGCGCCTTCTCGGCCGCCTCGCGCACCACCGCCGGCGCCTCGAAGTCCGGTTCGCCGAACTCGAGGTGCACGACGTCGACGCCCGCGCGTTCGAGCACCTGTGCCCGCTCGCTCATCTCCAGGGCGAGGAACGTCTCGATCGCCTCGAGGCGCCGCGCCAGGTTCACCGCCCGCTCCCCGCCCGCCAGCGCGCGCGCAGGATCTCGCCCAGCATGCGGGGCCCTGTCCGCACGACCCCGACCTTGCTGCCCGGCTGGTCCGCCCAGTTCACGGCCACCTCGACGACGCGATACCCGGCCGCCTGCGCCAGGAGCAGCAGCTCGACGTCGAACCCAAAGCCCGTGGTGCGGAGTCGCCCGAAAAGCTGCCGCGCCGCCGGGGCGGTGAACGCCTTGAACCCGCACTGCGAATCAGCGATGCCTCTGAGCCCCAGGCGCGCGACCGTCCAGTTGAACAGCCGGCCCGCGGCCACCCGGTGTGGCCGGGCGGCGACGGAGACGCTGTGATCGCCCAGCGCCCGCGAGCCGATGACGACGTCGGCGCCCGCGGCCAGCGCCGGCTCCAGCCGCTTGAGCTCCCCGATCGGCGTGGCCCCGTCGGCATCGGCGAACAACCGGAAGGCGCCGCGCGCTTCGAGCATCCCGCGGCGCACGGCCGCGCCCTTGCCGGTGTTGTGCGGCTGGCGGAGGGCGCGGACCTCCGGATGCGCCCGCGCCGCGGCTACGACGCCGGCCAGGGTCCCGTCGGTGCTTCCGTCGTCCACGACCAGCACCTCCCACGGCGCGCCCCGGCCATCGAAGAAGCTCACCACGTCATCCAGATAGCGCGGCAGGCGGGCTGCCTCGTTGTAGGCTGGAATGATCACGGACCAGCAGGGACCGATCACTGGATGCCGCTGAGGGCGGCCTCCGGCCCGATGTTCCCGAGTCCCAGGACGGCCGTGCCGTCGGTCACCACGGCGACCGTGTTGTGCTTCATGGTCAGCGCGAATGCGCGCTCCCGGTCGTCGCGGATGGCCAGACACACCCGGGCCACCGCAGGCGTGTAGACCATGGACAAGTCGTCGCGGGTTCGAATCGGGACCTTGTTGCGGACCTCGATCTTCCCGCCCAGATGGACCAGGAACGTTCGGTCGGAGACGTTCACGACCCGGGTCCCGGCCAGTCGCTTGAGCGCGGCGACGATCTGCTGCCCGTGGTCGCTGTCGCGAGCCTCGATCGTCATGTCCCGGACCACCCGGGCTCGGAAGGACTCGACCAGGTCCACCGCGCCGATGTCGCCCCCTGCTTCGCCAATGGCCAGCGCCACCCGGCCGAGCATGCCGGGCGTGTTCCGGATCTCCAGACGGACCGTGATGCTGTAACTGGCGCTCGGCGAGACGGCCATCAGCGGGGTGACTCCGAGGGAACTCCTCTGTGGGGGAATAACGGTTCTGCCCTCGGGGACGTCGACCTTCATGGACCCCCCTTCGGCGGCGTCATCATAGCAGGACAACAATGGTCTGAATAGATGGAGCAGAATACCCACTCCGCCTGGTGCGTCATACGGTCACCGTCGTCTTTCTCAACCCTTAGGAAAACTTTCCGGGTCGTGGCGTGGAACTTGAATTCACAGAGGCCTGAAACGGTGCTCGACTTGCAAACATCCAAAGTGCAGAGACTACGAGTTTTTTTCGCCGGCAGCTCCACACAGACTCCGGGGACATGATGACATTCAGAGCGATCGACCGAGAGACCGAACGCGAAACGACGACACCCGCCGTGTCGACGGCGCTCGCCCTGGAGGAGCCGCAGGAAGAGACTGCGCCGCTCGCAGAGGACGAGGCCGAGGAGACGCAGGGCACGATCCCTGAGGCGGCCTTCACCCCGCTCCCGAGCAAGGGCGAGGATCCCGTCCGCCTCTACCTGAAGGAAATCGGCAAAGTCCCGCTGCTGACCGCAGCCCAGGAGGTCTCGATCGGCCGCCGGATCGAGGTGGGCCAGATTGCGCTGCGTCGGGCGCTGGCCGGCATCCCACTGGCCGTGGAGGCCCTGCTGGAGATCGGTGACCGCCTCCGCCGGAACGACATCCCGGCCGATGACGTGATCGTCCTACCCGAAGGCGGGGAGCTCGACGCCAGCGGGATCAAGCCGATGCTGAACGCCTTCGCGCGCATCCGGCGCCTGGAGCGGGAGATCGGGCGCCTGCAGGCCTCCCTGGTCGACAAGCGTCGCACCACGGCGACCCGCGCGAACTACGCCAAGTGGATCGCGGCCAACCGGGAGTCGATCCAGAAGGTCGTCGCGAGCATGAACCTCAAGCCGGCACTCATCGACGAGCTGGTGGCGCGGGTGCGCGGGCACTGCACCCGCATCGACCGCCTCGCCGTCGAGGTCCGGCGTGGGCGCACCGCCGGGGCCACCCGCGAGCTCCGACGGCTGGAGCAGGAAGCCGGCCTGCCCCGGCGCCAACTGGCCGCACTGCTCGCCGAGATCGCGAGGAGCGACCGCGAGGTGCGGCAGGCGAAGAAAGAGCTGATGGAGGCGAACCTGAGACTGGTCGTCTCGGTGGCCAAGCGGTACCTGGGCAGCGACCTGTCGCTCCTGGACCTCATCCAGGAGGGCAACATCGGCCTGATGAAGGCGGTCGACCGGTTCCAGTACCGGCGGGGCTTCAAGTTCTCCACGTACGCGACGTGGTGGATCCGCCAGGCCATCACCCGGGCGATCGCGGACCACTCGCGGACCATCCGGATTCCGGTACACATGGTGGAGACGCTGAACCGCATCTCCCGCGTGAACCGCTCCATGGTCAACGAGCTGGGCCGCGAGCCGACGCCGGAAGAGCTCGCCCAGCGGACGGGCGTGCCGGCCAAGAAGGTCCGGCTCATCCTCGAGTCCTCGCGCAAGCCGCTCTCGCTGGAGACGCCGATTGGCGAGGACTCGGAGCTGGGCGACTTCCTCGAGGACAAGTCGGCGGGGTCGCCGAACGACACGCTGCTGACCCAGGACCTCACGACCCAGGTCGAGCGCGCGCTGGCGACGCTGTCGCCCAAGGAAAAGGAGATTCTCCGGCTCCGGTTCGGTATCGGCGAGGAAGGCGAGCATACCCTCGAAGAGGTCGGGAAGCGCTTCGCCGTCACCCGGGAGCGCATCCGGCAGATCGAGGCGAAGGCGCTCCGGAAGCTGCGGCATCCGCTCCGCGGGCGAAATCTAAAGGCGTTCGTCGAGAACTAGCTCGTCCGGAGCCGGCAGGGGGCCGAGGGGGTGCTTCGCTAACTATTCGCTACGCACCCCCTCGGCCCCCTGCCGTTTTCTGATCGTTCCGCGTCGACACTCGCACTTCACACCTCCGCAACGACACTGCACAGCTGCGCACTCCTCTGGTGGCCTCATCGGCTGCTGACACTGCCGTCGATGACATCGTCGACCAGGGCCGCACCGGCGGCGATGTAAGGGTCGATGAGCTTGCGGAAGTCTTCGACCCGGTGGGCGCGTTCCTCCTCTGGGTTCGCGGCGGCGTGCTGCCGGGCGACGGCCTCCGTGCCGCCCATCGCGCGCGCGCGCGGCGCCGAGCGAGGTCGTCGGCGAGGTCCTTCATGCCCACGGCGCCGCTACTCGAGGACGGCGACCGTCTCCCCCTCCTGGACCGTCTGACCTTCCTGGACCCTGATCTCCTTCACGGCGCCGGCGCGCGGGGCTTCCACCGGGATCTCCATCTTCATCGACTCCAGCACAATCACCGGGTCACCAGCCTGGACCTTGTCGCCCGCCTTCGCGGTAATCTGGAACACCACGCCGGTGATGTGGGCCTTGATCTCCTCAGGCATGAACGGTCTCCTCAGGCATGAAACGTTCCTTGTTCGACCATCTGGGTATGCACCGCGCCCCGGCGGAAGCTCGCGTGCGCGAGCACCCGGGCCAGGAACGGCACCGTCGTGCGGACGCCTTCGATCACACACGCACCGAGCGCCGCCTGCATCCGCTCGATCGCCTGGGACCGCGTGTCGCCGCGGGCAACCAGCTTGAGCAGCAGTGGATCATAGTGAACGGAGACGACGCTGCCCGCGACGACACCGGATTCGATCCGGATCCCTTCGCCGCCGGGAAGGTCCAACCGCGTGATCGTGCCCGGTGACGGCAGAAAGTTTTTCGTCGGGTCTTCCGCGTATACGCGGCACTCGATCGCCGCTCCGTGCTGAACGATCTCCGCCTGGCCCCACGGCAGCGGCTCGCCGGCGGCGACGCGGAGCTGCGCGACGACGAGGTCGGTGCCGGTGACCTCCTCGGTCACGGGGTGCTCCACCTGCAGCCGTGTGTTCATTTCGAGGAAGTAGAACGCGCCCGCTTCGTCCACCAGGAACTCCATGGTACCGGCGTTGACGTAGCCGATCGCGCGCGCCCCGCGCACCGCCGCGTCGGCGAGTCCGGCCTTGGTGGCCGAGGACAGCACGGGCGCCGGCGACTCCTCGACCAGCTTCTGGTGCCGGCGCTGGATCGAGCACTCGCGCTCGTGCAGGTGCACGACGTTGCCGTGGGCGTCGCCGAACACCTGCACCTCCACGTGCCGTGGACGGGCCAGATAGCGCTCGACGTAGAGGGCGCCGTTGCCGAACGCAGCTTCCGCGCGGCGGCGAGCCGTCTCGAAGGCTCGCACCAGCTCGTCCGGGCCCGAGACGCGGGCCATGCCGATACCGCCCCCCCCCGCCGCGGCTTTGAGGAGCACGGGAAAGCCGACCGCCGCCGCCGCCTGCGCCGCGGCGCCGAGATCCGCCACGGGCCCGGGGCTGCCGCCGAGGACCGGCACGCCAGCCGCCTCCATCACGCGCCGGGCTTCGATCTTGTCGCCCATCGTGCGAATCGCGTCCGCGGCCGGGCCGATGAAGACCAGTCCGGCCTCGCCGCACGCGGCGGCAAACCGCCAGTTCTCGGAGAGAAAGCCGTAGCCGGGATGCACGGCCTCGGCCCCGCGGGCGCGCGCCGCAGCGACGATGCGATCGACCGCGAGGTAGCTTTCGCTGGCGCGCGCCGGACCGATCGCCACGCTCTCGTCGGCATCCCGGACGTGCGGCGCTGCGGCGTCGGCGTCCGAATACACGGCGACGGTCTTGATCCCGACCGACCGGCACGCGCGCGCGATTCGGCGCGCGATCTCTCCCCGATTGGCGATCAGGACCTTGCCAAACATGGCGTCCCCGAACGGATTCTAGCCGAGCGGCTCGGTGGCCACGCGGTCGGCGCGCGTCACCTGCCAGTCGTCGCCCGTGCGGCGCCACTCGAGCTGCAGGGTCGCCAGCTCGCGCGCCCCGTGGACCCGGAGCTTCACGAGGCGGCAGCCGGGACCGATCTTGGCCTGGGCGACGATGGCCACGTCGCGAACGGGCCGCAGCGTCGCGCACTCGGCCACGAGGAGGAAGCGGACCGCCGGCGCGATGAACGGCTCGGCGTTGGCCCACTCCCCGCTTCTCACGGCCTGGCGCACCACCTCCACACCGGGCACGACCTCCGGACTCAGGACCGCCGGGTCGAAGGTCGAGTCGAGCGCGACCACGTCTCGCGCTCCGCCCGGGTGGAACGCGACGGCAGCGAACGCCACCTCGCCGTCTCCCACCACACCGCCGGCAGCAGTCAGCGCCTCGCGCAGCCTGGCCTCCCACTCGGTGGCACGCCTCCGCTCCCCCTCGCTCGCGAGCAGCCGTTCGAGCACGATGGCCCCGGCCGCGACGTGACGGCGCTCTTCCTCCACGCAACGGTCCAGGATGCGGCGGGTCGGCGGCTCGTAGATCGGGTTGGCGATGGCGAGGTGGCGCTCGTACACGGCGATCAGATGCGGCTTGGCGACGCGATAGAGGCCGACCACGCGCTCGATCGATTCGCGCCGCGTCTCGCGACTTTCCGCGAGATCGAAGAAACGCGCCACGCCGTCGTTGGCCGGCTCGGATTGCTGGGCGGGCGCGCGCAGCTCGGGCAACCGCCGGCCCCACAGATCGGCGTGCTGCGCGCAATCCCAGACGTGCCGGCCGAAGAGCAGCTTCACGGGTAGCTCCGGCGTGAGCGCGATGGCGCCCGCCATGATCCGCATGAGGCGCTCCTCGGCATAACGGTAATGGCGCACGCGCTTGGCCGAGGCTTCGACCGAGAAGTGGCCGGCGAGCGGATGAGCGGTCATGCGCGGGCCGCCGCGCGCGAGATCAGAGCCCGCGAACGAATCGCGGCATCAAGGAACGCCCGGGCTTTGCCGGGGCGTTTCCGAGCGCGAGGCGTAGGTTGGGCGTCACGTCGGGGCGTCGAGGGCCGTCCGTCGAGGGCCGTCCCGGGTTTCCCGGGACGGCTCCGAGCGCAGGGGGGGGCCATGTCGGGGCCCCCCACTCAGTACACGGGAGATCGCTGGGTGGTGCGGACGAGCCGCTCGATCTCCTCGTCGGTGAAGCCGGCGAGGCGACGGACGTCCCGCGCGATCGAGATACTGACTTCCTCGTGCTCGCCGTCCTGGCGGACGCCGCCGAGGTTGAAGCGCTCGTCGATGGTCTCCTGGAACTCGATGGCGCGCCGGCGGCGGTCCGGGTCGCCCCTGGTCAGCTCGTTGAGCCACCTGGAGCCCATGCGCACGTGGGTGATCTCGTCGGCCAGCACGAAGTCCACCGAGCGCTCGATGATCGGATCGCCGATCTTCGCCGCGATGTGCACGAGCTGGTTGAAGACGTCGCAGGCCAGCCCTTCCAGTCCGCGGTTGACTCCGGCCACGCGCGCCGCCGCGTCTTCCGCGCACGCGCACCGCCAGAGGATCGTCGTCTCCGCGAACTCGCCGACGTAGCCACCCAGGTGATCGAGCAGCCCGAGGAAGATCTCGACGTGGCGCGACTCGTCCCAGACCTGTCGCGCCATGTCCAGCGTGAACTCCCAGGGCGCGTCCGGGAAGTCGTAGACGGTGCGGCCGGCCCCCTCCATCGCCTGCAGCTCGCCGACGAGGATGCCGTGCACGCGCTCGCGCATGGATTCGCGGGAGGACAGGGTGGGAAACACCGACAGCCCCTGCTCGACCCGGCGCTCGGCGATGTCGCGCGCGCGCATCCGGACGAACCGCTCCTCGCGCGCCAGCTTGTCGTAGGCGATCGGCCTGTCCACGGGCTCCATTATAGGGCCTTACACGCGCTCCTTGAATTCCTTGCCGAGCAGTCCCTCCGGACGCACGAGGAGCACCACGATGATGATGGCGAACGCGAGCGTGTTCTTGAACTGGATGGTCAGGTAGGCGCCGGCCAGGCTCTCGGCCACGCCCAGGAGCAGGCCGCCGACGATGGCGCCCGGCAGACTGTTGAGCCCTCCGAGGACCGCGGCGGCGAAGCCCTTGAGGAACGGATCGAGCATGAAGAACGGGTCCAGCAGCAGCGCGGGGGCGAGAAAGATCCCGGCCACCACGCCGAGGGCCGAGGCGACCCCCCAGGACACGCCGAGCACGAGCCGGGTCGGGATCCCGAGCGTCTGGGCCGCCATCACGTTCTCCGAGGTCGCCCGCATGGCGAGCCCGAGCCGCGTGCGCTGCACGAGCAGGTAGAGCAGCGCGCTGGCCACGAGCCCGGCCGCCATCGTGGCCAGCGAGAGCTGGCTCACCACCACGGCCCCCACCCGGTACGTCTTCACGTCCGAGATCGGAAACGGCAGCGCGACCGGCTCCGCGCCCCACACGTAGACGACCACGCCCTGGATGATCAGCGCGAGCCCGAGGGTGAGGATCACCATGCTGAGCAGGTTGGCGCCCTCGCGCTGGGCGCGCACCAGGACGCCGAAGTAGAACGCGATCCCGACGGCGGCCCCGGTTCCGAGACTCAGCAGGAGCGCCACCGGGAAGGAGTAGCCGCGCGAGAGCAGCGAGAACGCCACGAACGTCGCCAGGGTCGCGATGTCACCGTGCGCGAAGTTGAGCACCCGCGTCGACCGGTAGATCAACACGATCCCGAGCGCCACCAGCGCGTAGAGGCTCCCCGCCGACAACCCGGTCAGCGCGTATTGCAGGCCCCTGGCCATCAGCAGATCTCGCCCTCGCCGCTCATCGGAACGGCCAGAGCTGGAAGTAGAGCCGGGTCTTCAACCAGAGGCCGAACAAGCCGAGCTGCTGGAACACGAGCACGAGCAGGATGGCGACGCCGAAGATCACCGGAACCAGCTCACGGAAGCCCGACAGCACCTTCGGGACGAGGATGACGAAGGCCGCGCCGAGGATGGAGCCTTCGATGGAGGCCAGGCCGCCGATGATCACGGCCACGAAGATGGTGATCGACTCCAGCACGTTGAAGATCTGCGGCTCGATGTGGCCGAGGACCTGCGCGTAGAGCGCGCCGTGCACGCCGGTGTAGAACGACGACAGCGCGAAGGCGAGCAGCTTGTAGCGCGTGAGGTTGATGCCGTTGACCTCGGCCGCGATGTCGGAGTCGCGGATGGCGATGAAGGCGCGCCCGACGTAGGACGAGATGAGGTTGTAGGTGACGAGCGTGAAGACCATCAGGAGCAGGAGGTAGACGTAATACTCCCACTGGCTGCGGGACAGCCCGAACAGCGGCGTGAGCTTGGAGACGGCCAGCCCGGAGCGGCCGCCCGACAGCACCTCCCAGTTGACGAAGACCTGGTAGACGGCGACGCCGAAGCCGAGCGTCGCGATCGACAGGTACGGGCCCTTGAGCCTCAGCGACGGGAACCCCACGAGAATGCCGGCGACGGCCGCCAGCAGGCCGGCGCCCACGAGGGCGACCAGGAACGGGGCGCCCCAGATGCGCAAGTGGCCGAAGCCGAAGGCACCGATGGCCAGGAAGCCGGCCTGGCCGAATGAGATCTGCCCGGTGTAGCCGATCAGGAGGTTCTGGCCCATCACGCCGATCGCGGTGAGCGCGACGAGCGTGGCGGAGAAAACAGCGCCCTCGGGCGCGAGCCACGGGAAGACGGCGAGCGCGGCCAGGAGCCCGCCGAGCAGGACCTGCGTGACGCGCTTGCGCGCGAACTTCAGATCCTCGGCGTAAGACTCGACCAGATCCATCGGTCAGACGAAATCCATTGGTCGGTCGACGAGATCCATCTAGTCGCGGTAGAGGCCCCGGACCAGGTCGGCGTAGCGGGTCTCGATCGCCCGGCGCTTCACCTTCTTGGTCGGGGTCACGTCGCCCTCCTCCTCGTAGAAGCGGCGCGGCAAGAGCGCGATCTTCTTGATCGACTCGACTTGGGACAGCGTGCGGTTGACCTTGTCGACCTCGGCCTGGATGAGCCGGACGACGTCGGGGCTCTGCGTGAGGTCCTGGAAGGTGGTGAACGGGATGCGGTGGTCCTGCGCAAACTTGGTGACGTTGTCCTCGTCGATGAGGATCAGGGCGACCAGGTACTTCCGCCGGTCGCCGACGACGACCGCGTCCTGCACGTACGAGCTGAACTTCAGCTTGTTCTCGATGTAGGCCGGCGTGATGTTCTTGCCGCCCGCCGTGATGATGATGTCCTTCTTGCGGTCGAGGATCCTGAGATAACCGTCGTCCCAGGCGCCCACGTCGCCCGTGTGCAGCCAGCCCTCGGCGTCGACCGTCTCCGCCGTGAGCGCCGGGTCCTTGAAGTATCCCTTGAAGACGTGCGGGCCGCGCGTGAGGATCTCGCCGTCGTCGCTGATCCGCACCTCGACGCCCGGGACGGGCTGTCCCACCGTCCCCGCCCGGGGCTGCTCCACACGGTTCAGGGAGATCACGCCGGTCGACTCCGTCATGCCGTACCCCTCGACGAGCGGGATGCCGAGGGCGTGGTAGAACTCGAACAGCTCGGGCGAGGCCGGCGCGGCGCCACAGACCGCCACCCGGATGCGGTCGAAGCCGAGCCGCCGCTTGAGCGGGGCCAGCGCGGCCCAGTAGCAGAGCCGGTAGAGGAGCCGCAGCCCGGGCGACGGCCCCGGCGTCGCGTACTTCACGCGCGCGTACCTCCGCCCCACCCGCACCGCCGTCCGGTAGAGCGCGCGCTTGAGGCGCGTGGAGTCCGCCATGCGGAGCTCGACGGTGGAGGCCAGCTTCTCCCAGATCCGCGGCACGCTGCCGAAGTAGGTCGGCGACACCTCGCGCAGGTTCTGCGAGAGCGTGTCGAGGCTCTCCACGAAGTTCACGACGTACCCGGCGCCGATCGCCCCGAACACGCTGATGAGATTCTCGTAGACGTGGGCGAAGGGCAGATAGGACACGACCTCGTCGGCGCCCGACTGGGAGTTCACGCTGAGGACGGCGGCGGTGCTCCAGATGATGTTGTGGTGGGAGAGCATGGCGCCCTTGGGTGGTCCGGTGGTGCCCGAAGTGTAGATGATCATCGCGGTATCGTCGGGCTGGATGGCGTCCCGGCGGTTGGCCACGGCGGCCGGATGAGCCTGGGCGTGGAGCATCCCCTGCTTGACGAAGTCGTCGAAGAACTGCACGCGCTCGTCGGTGAAGCCCCACAGCCCCTTGGCGTCCCAGACGACGACGCGCTCGAGCCGCGTGGCGGGGGCGACGGCCAGAACCTTGTCGAGCTGCTCGTCGTTCTCCACGAAGATCAGCCGCGCCTCGGAGTGGTTCAGCAAGTACTGGATCTGCTCGGGCGCCGAGGTGGGATAGATGCCGCAGGTGGCGCCGGCGGCGGTCTGGATCCCGAGGTGGCAGTAGAGCCACTCGGGCCGGTTGTCGGCGAGGACCGCGACGTTCTCTCCGGGCCGCAGGCCGAAGGCGAGGAGGCCCGCGGCCACGCCGGCCACGCGCTCGCCGTATTCCCGCCAGGTCACCCGGTGCCAGATCCCGTATTCCTTGAACCGGATGGCGAGCCGGTCCCCCTGGACTTCCACCTGGCGCGCGAACAGCTCGGGCAGCGTGCGTCCCGTCACCGTGACTTGCATCACCATCGTCTCCTCTTCCGGTAGAGTCGCCAGCCCCGCGTGGCGGTCTCCGTCGTCGTGCCCACGCCCAGGTAGACCTCCTGGACGTCCGCGTTCTGCGTCAGTGCTTCGGCGGTGTCTTCCAGGACGACCCGCCCGGCTTCCAGGATCGCGCCGCGGGCGGCGACCCCGAGCGCGAGCCGCGCGTTCTGCTCCACGAGCAGGATCGTCGTTCCCGTCCGGCTGATGGCGCCGAGCGCTTCGTAGACGCCGCGCGCGATGCGGGGGGCCAGTCCGAGCGACGGCTCGTCCAGCATCAGCAACCGCGGGCGGCGCAGCATCGCGCGGCCGAGCGCGAGCATCTGCTGCTCGCCCCCGGACAGCGTCTCTGCCTCCTGCCGCGCGCGCTCCTTGAGGATCGGGAACATGCCGTGCACGACGTCGAGGTCCTTGCTGACGTCGGCGTCCCGGCGTCCCCACAGACCGAGCTCGAGGTTCTCGGCAACCGTGAGCTCTTTGAAGAGGCCGCGGTCCTCGGGCACGTAGACGATACCGAGCCGGGCCACCGCCTCCGGAGCCCAGCCGTCGATCCGTCGGCCGTCGAAGCGGATCTCGCCCTTCTTGGGCTGGTCCTTGAGGAGCCCGGCGATCGTGCGCAGCAGCGTGGTCTTCCCCGCCCCGTTCGGTCCGAGCACGGTGAAGATCTCGCCCGGCTCGACGGACAGCGACACCCCGAACAGCGCGTAGATCCGGTCGAAGTAGAGCGTCTCGATGCTGGAGACCTGGAGCAGTGGGGCCATCAGCGCGTCACGCGGACCGTCGGGGCCATCGGCGCCTCATTCCCCCACGTACGCCTTCACGACGTCCGGGTGGCGCTGGACCTCGGCCGGCGTCCCCTCCGCGATCTTCACGCCGTGATCGAGCGCAACCATGCGACCGGCCAGCCGCGAGGCCACGCGCAGGTCGTGCTCCACGAGGAGGATCGTGATGCCGAACCGGCCGCGGATCTCGTGGATCCAGTACGCGAACTCTTCCTTCTCCTCCTGGGTCAGCCCGGACACCGGCTCGTCGAGCAGCAGCAGCCGCGGCTCGGTGGCCAGGGCACGGCCCAGCTCCACGCGCTTCTGCACGCCGTACGAACAGTCGGCCGCCCGCGCCCTTCGCACCGGCTCGAGGTTGAGGAACTCGATGAGCTCCTCGCAGCGACGTCGATGCCGGATCTCCTCGCCCCGCCGCCGCAGGACCGCGGCCAGCAGGCTCTTCTTGAAGTGCAGGTGACGGCCGACCAACAGGTTGTCGAGCACGGTCATATTGTGGAAGAGGCGCAGATTCTGGAACGTGCGGGCGATCCCGAGCCGGGTGATGTGGTCCGGGGACCGGCCGAGCACCACCTCCCCACGAAAGGTGATGGTTCCCCCCGTGGGCCGATAGATCCCGGTGATGCAGTTGAAGAGCGACGTCTTGCCGGAGCCGTTGGGCCCGATGACGGCGAGGGTCTCCCCGTCCGCCACCGTCACGCTCACGTCCTGGAGCGCGGTGATGCCGCCGAAGCGCAGGGCGACGTCCTTGACGCTCAGCAGGTCTCCCATTCAGTACGCAGTTCCCGGACCCCGGGGCAGGTTCGGCCCACCCCGGCGCCCGCGTCGCGGACGCAGGCTCAGAGCCCGCGAATCAAGGAGCGCCCCGGCTTCGCCGGGACGCTGCCAAGCGTATCGGGGTCGAGGAGCGCCCCGGCTTCGCCGGGACGCTGCCGAGCGCGTCGGGGTCGAGGAGCGCCCCGGCTTCGCCGGGGCGCTGCCGAGCGTATGGGGGGTATGGGGGGCCATGTCGGGGCCCCCCCATCCAATCAGAAATGTGGCTGGAACACCTGCCAGGGCATGACCTCCGAATAGGAATTGTTCGACGCCTTCTCGGCTTTGAGCAAACGGACGGCGTTGAGCCCGTGCCGGCGATTGGGACCGAACGTGACCGGCGCGGTGAGACCCATGGTGTCGAAGTTCTTGATCGACTCCATCGCCTCCACGTAGCTCTCCCGGGTGAGATTGCGCCCGGCCTTCTTGAGCCCCTCGAGCGCGAGGATGATGGCGCTGCCGCCGGCCAGCGCGGTGTTCTCCTTGCCGGCGAGCTTGGGCTCGTGCTTGACCAGGATGTCGGCGATCGCCTTGCCCGGCGGATCGTTGTAGGTGGCGCCGAGACCGGCGAAGTAGGCGCCCTCCCAGAGCTCGCCGAGCAGCCGATACATGATCGCGTAGTCGCCGAGCGGGAAGGACGCGACGATCCTCGGACGGTACCCCACCTTGGCCATCTCCTTGATGACGTTGGCGCCGTGGGTGATCGTCGAGTAGAAGATGACGGTGTCGGCGCCGGAGTCCTTGAGCTTCAGCGCGTGCGTGCCCATCTCGCGATCGGCCAGCTCGTAGGATACGGTGGTACCGAGGACGGCCTTGCCGCCCAGGCCCTTGAGGCCGCGGTTGATGCCCTCGAGCCCACCCTTGCCGTACTCGTCGTTCTGATAGAAGACCGCCACCTTCCTGGTGTTGAGGTTGCCGACCGAATAGGTCAGCAGGAACTCGCCCTCGTCCACGTAGTCGGGATAGTTCACGAAGACGTAGCGGAGCTTCTCGCGGGGCTGCTTGGCCCAGATGGCGGGGTTGCCGTAGGGGTTGATGGTCGGGATCTTGTACTCGGCCACGTCGTCCTTGGCCGCCTGCAACACCGCGGAGCCGAGCAGCCCCACGCTCATGAAGACGGAGTCCTTCATCTCCTTGAGGTTGGCCACCGCGCGGCCCGGATTGTAGCCGTCGTCCTTGAGGACGACCTTGAGCTTGCGGCCGTTGATCCCGCCCTGCTCGTTCACGGAGCGGGTCCACGCCTCCATGGCGACCGCCGTGTTGCCCCAGGCCGCGGCCGGGCCCGACAGCGGTGTGGTCAGGCCGATCACGACCTCGGTGTCCGTCACCCCGGGCACCTTCTGGGCAAAGGCCGCCGGCGCCGCCAGCAGCACGAACGCCAGCACGAGCGCAGCTGTTCGAAGAGTCATGGGGAACACCTCCAGGACGAAGTGGGCGAAATTATACCGCGTCGTCCCCGGCGGCAGGGCGTTCCGGAGACGGGCGCGAGCGGCGGCGGAGCAACGCCGCCGGCACCACGGTCGTCTCGCCGAAGCGCTGCGCGAGGGCATCGACGGCACGGGCGAGGCGCTCGCGGCGCAGGACGGAGGGATCGAGCAGCGGCAACTGCCCGCTGGCCTCCTCCTGAAGCCGTGACACGGACACCCCGATGAGGCGGATGGGCTGATCCAGCCGCTCACGGGCGAGGAGGCCTGCGGCGCGGCGGAACACCTCCAGGCCGTCCTGAGTCGGATCGCCGCTGTGCGCCCGGGTGATCGTGGTGAAGTCGGCGAAGCGGAGCTTGAGCGTCACCCGCCCACCCGCCAGCCGCTGCGCTCGCAGCTGCCGCCCGACGCGCTCGGCGTGTTCGCGCAGCACACGATGCAGGCGCTCGAGGTCTCGCGTGTCCGTCCCGAACGTCGTCTCGGCGCCGATCGACTTGGGCGCGGACACGGGATCCACGGAACGATCGTCGCGGCCGAAGGCGAGGTCGTGCAGATCGGCGCCGTGCTCGCCGAAACGTTGCACGAGCGAGGCTCGCGGAATCCGCTGGAGCTGGCCGATGGTGGCCACGCCGAGCGTGGCCAGCGCGTCGGCCATCACCCGGCCCACGCCCCACAGACGCTCCACCGGCAACGGGGCCAGGAACGCGGCCTCCGTGCCGGGCGGCACCACGACGAGGCCGTCCGGCTTGCGCAGGTCCGAGGCGACTTTCGCCACGAACTTGTTCGCGGCAAGGCCGGCCGACGCCGTCAGCCCCGTCTCGTCACGAATGCGGGTCTTGACCCGCGCCACCGCGCGCGGGGGATCGCCGAAGAGCGGCTCGGTGCCGGTAAGATCGAGGAAGGCTTCGTCCACCGACACCGGTTCGACGAGGGGCGAGAAGTCGGCGAGGATCGCCATCACCTGATGCGACGCCTGCTGGTACCTGTCCATGTCGACGGGCAGGAAGATCGCGTGCGGACAGAGTCGCGCCGCCTTGCCGATCGGCATCGCCGACCGCACGCCATACCGCCGCGCCTCGTACGAGGCGGCCGACACGACCCCACGCCCGCGCGGATTGGCGCCAACGATCACCGGATACCCCCGCAGCTCCGGCCGATCACGCTGCTCGACGGACGCATAAAACGCATCCATGTCCACATGCGCGATCGCCCGCGGCCCCGACATGTGAGCTTAGGCCGGGCCTGGACTGTCGACGAGCGACGAGCGGGAGCCGGGCGGGTGGCGCAGGGTAGACTCCCGCAGGGACGGCGGAGTGGGACCCCCGAAGCCTCTCCGCCGCTCGCAGGGCGGCGGTTTGAGGCGAGTGGGTGACGGAGCCGGCCCTGCGGGAGTCTGCCCTGCGACAGCACCCGCCCCCCTCGCGCTCATGACGTCACGGACAATCCGGGCTACGCGGTCGAGAGTCCGATGTCGGGAGCGACAGAAGAGAGCGCGGCGACTACGAACGTGATGTGCTGGTCGAGGTCGACGCCGAGCTCGGAAGCGCCGCGATAGACGTCGTCGCGATTGACGGTCCGGGCGAACGCCCGGTCCTTGAGCTTCTTGCGGACGGACGCCGGCTCGAGCCCGGTGATGACCCGTCCCGGGCGGACGAGCGCGCAGGCGTGGACGAAGCCGGTGAGCTCGTCACAGGCGTAGAGCGCGCGGTCGAGCAGGCTCACGCGCGGCATGCCGGAGTAGTCGGCGTGGGCCAGGATCGCGTAAATGACGTCGGCGGGCACGCCGCGGCCGGCCAGGATCTCGGCGCCCTTCAGGGGATGGTGCGGCGCGCGCGGGTGCATCTCGTAGTCGAAGTCGTGGAGCATGCCGGCGACGCCCCACCGCTCGGGGTCCTCGCCGTACTGCCGTGCGTAGGCGCGCATGGAGGCCTCGACCGCGCGCGCGTGCTTGCGGAGGCCGTCACCCTTGGTGAACTCGGTCAGGATCGCCCATGCATGGTCGCGGTCGACCATGGCGACCGTCGCCACCTCAGGCGCGCCGAGTCTCCCGCTGGCGCCATTTGTCGATGGACTTCTTGGAGAAGACCCAGTGGCCGTTGAGCTCGAGGCAGGGGATGCGCCGTTCGGCCGCCATCACGCTCAGCGCGCGCTCGTCCATGGCCAGGTATACCGACGCTTCCTTCACGCTCATCACGTCCTTCGGGTTCACTCGGTGTCCTCCTTGACCTGGTCTCGATCCACCACCTTGCGGAGCGCCTGCACCTCCGCTTCCAGCGACTGCAGCCGGTCCACCAGTTGCTCGAGGGCGCGGCTCACCGGGTCGGGCAAGTCGGTCATGTTCAGGTCGATGCCGCCCGTCACCCGCTGGCCGTCGCGGTATGTTACCCGCCCCGGCACACCGACGACAACAGAGTTGGGGGGCACGTCGCGCACGACGACCGAGCCGGCGCCGATGCGGCTGCCGTCACCGATGGTGAGGGCGCCGATGACCTTGGCGCCCGCGCCGACGACCACGTTGTCTCCGAGGGTGGGGTGGCGCTTCTCCCGCTTGAGGCTCGTGCCTCCGAGCGTCACGCCCTGGAGCAGCGTCACGTTGTCGCCGACCTCGGCCGTCTCTCCGATCACCACGCCCATGCCGTGGTCGATGAACAGCCCGCGCCCGAGGCGCGCGGCCGGGTGGATCTCGATGCCAGTCGCGAAGCGCGAGACGTGGGACAGGAACCGGGCGAGGGTGGTCCAGCCGGCGTGCCAGCAGCGATGCGCGAGGCGGTGGAGCGCAAGGGCGTGCACGCCCGGATAGCAGCAGAGGACTTCGAACCGCGAGCGCGCGGCCGGGTCGCGCTCGAGGACGGTCTGGATGTCGGCACGGAGGGCGTCAAACACCGGGCGTTCTCCGGCGCAGACAATCGAGCGCCGCCGCCCGCACGGCGCCCGCCGCCACCTCTGCGGCGTGCTTGCGGTCCTCGGGCAGCCCCCCGAGCGCCTGCTCGATCGTTTCCGCTTTCACCTCGACCAGCTCCTCGACCGTCCGGCCCTGGAGCAGCTCGCTCGCGACGCTGGCGGCGGCAATGGTGGGCCCGCAGCCGTACGTCTGGAACCGGATCTCGGCCACGCGACCGTCGCGCACCCGCAGGAAGAAGCGGGCAAGATCGCCGCAACCGTCGAACTGGTCCTCCCCGATGCCATCGGCATCGCGCAGCAGCCCGGCGTTGCGGGGATGGAGGAAGTGGTCCACCAGCGTCGGGCTGTATCTCACGCCGCCTCGCTCACGCGCGGCGCCTCAGGCGGTGGCCACCGGCACGAGCTGGCGCAGCTTCCGCACGATCGGTTCCACGCATTCCACGACGTAGTCGATGTCCTCGGCGGTGGTGGAGCGCCCGAGCGAGAATCGCACGGCGCCCATCGCCCACTCGACCGGCACGCCCATCGCCACCAGCACGTACGACGGCTCGACGCTCCCCGCCGTGCAGGCCGAGCCGGCGGACACGGCGACGCCCTTTAGATCCAGTCCGAGCACGATGGATTCCGACTCGACCCCGCGGAAGACGAGGTTGGCCGTGCCGGGCAGACGCTGGATTGGATGCCCGCTGAGGCGGACCTCCGGAACCCGGGCCCGGATCCCTTCCCACAACCGGTCGCGCAGCGCGCTCACCCGGGTGGCTTCTTCCGCCATGTCGCAACCGCGGATCTCCACGGCCCTGCCGAAGCCGACGATGCCCGCCACGTTTTCGGTGCCGGCACGGCGGCGACGCTCGTGCTCGCCGCCGTGCTGGATGGCCGCCATGCGGGTGCCCTTGCGGATGTAGAGGCCGGCCACGCCCTTGGGCCCGTAGACCTTGTGCGCGGAGAACGAGAGCGCATCGACGCCGAGATCGTCGACGTCGATCGGCACCTTGCCGAACGTCTGCACGGCATCGACGTGGAACGGCACGCCGCGCGCGCGGGCGAGCGCGCCGACCGCCTTCACGGGCTGGATCGTCCCCACCTCGCTGTTCGCGTGCATGATGCTGATCGCGATCGTGTCGGGGCGCAGCGCCCGCTCGACGTCGGCCGCATCGACCATGCCGGACTCGTCCACGGGCAGATAGGTCACGTCGAAGCCCTGCGCTTCGAGGGCCTGACACGTACGCAGGACCGCGTGATGCTCCACGCGCGAGGTGATCAGGTGACCGCGGCCGCGCGCCACCGCCAGTCCCTTGACCGCGAAGTTGTCGGATTCGGTGCCGCCCGAGGTGAAGACGATCTCGTCGGGCTTGACGCGTAGGAAGCGCGCGATGCGCTCGCGCGCGGTGTCCACGCCCTCGCGGGCGGCGCGGCCGAAGCCGTGAACGCTGGAGGGGTTGCCGAAAACGTCCGAGAAATACGGCAGCATCTCGGCCACGACGTCCGGGTGCACCGGGGTCGAGGCGTTGTGATCGAGGTACACACGCTGGCTCATTTCTTGCCGTCTCCTTCCGCCGATGCTAGGCTCGGCTCGCGATGAGCCTCTCCCGGAAAAAACTCGGCGTCCTTCTGTCCACCGGGCCGGAGCGGGCGGACAACGTCGCCACCACCGTCGGCCTCGGCGCCGCCACGCTCGACGCGGGCGCTGACCTCTACCTCTATCTCATCGACGACGGCGTACGCGCCCTCGCCGATCCCCGCCTG
Organism: Methylomirabilia bacterium; assembly: GCA_041492755.1. GTDB lineage: Bacteria > Methylomirabilota > Methylomirabilia > Rokubacteriales > CSP1-6 > JBGPXN01. Next base: position 77,917 of record JBGPXN010000001.1, read on the forward strand.
CGCGCGCTGTCCGCGCGCGGGGCCAAGCTGTTCGTGTGCGCGTACGGATGTCAGAAGCGGCGCATCCCGCTCGAGGACGCCGCCGACGTCACCTACTGCGGCCTCGTGGTGCTGACCGACCTCATCAACGCCACCGATCGCTTCATCGCCCTGAATTAAGGACATGGGGGACCCCGAGATGGCCCCCCATACTCCCCCTCCGCTCGGAGGCGTCCCGGGGAAGCCGTGGCGCTCGACCGATGTCATCAGGGGCCCCGACATGGCCCCCGATTCCCCCAACGCTCGGAGCGCCCCGGCGAAGCCGTGGCGCTCCTCGAATGCCGTCTGAGGTCCTGCCGTGCCCGAGTCGCCCGTCGTCGTCGTGATTGGCTGCGATCCGCGCGACAGCCACCGCGCCAACGAAGCCATGCGCATCGGGCTCGGGATCGTGGCCGGCGAGAACGAGGTCGTGTACGTGCTGCAGGGCGCGGCCACCCACCTGCTCGATGCCGACACCGACGACCTCGTGGACGGCGACGACATCGCGAAGTTCCGGGCTAACCTGCGCGATCTCGGCATCCCGTTCCACGTCGAGGACGCGGCCGTGCCCGACGATCCGGACTGGAACGCCGACGGCCACCCGGTCATCCGGGTGAGCCGCGAGCGCGCCGCCGAGCTCGTGGCCAGCGCGCGCCGAGTGCTGGTTTTCTGATGGCGAGCGCGCTCCACTTGCTCAAGGGCGCGGCCGGCGCCGAGCTCGCGGTCACCGTCATCGCGCGACAGGTAGCGGCCGGCGATCGCGTCACCGTCGCGCTGCTGGAGGGCGCCCAGCGTCCCGAGCTGCCCGCGGGCGTCGCGGTCCACCGCGTGCCCGAGGATCTGGCATATCCACGGCTGCTGGAGCTGATCTTCGCGAGCGACCACGTCGTGACCTGGTAGCCGACCTGGGAGTGTCGCCCGCGTCACCGGTTCCGGTACTCGTCCAGCCACGCCATCTGGATCGCCTCCAGCAGCTTCTCGTTGGAGACCTTCGGATCGTCCTTGAACTCCGGCAGCTCGGTGACGAACCGATGGAGGTCGGTGAAGCGCACGGTCAGCGGATCGGTGTCGGGATGGCGCTCGGAGAGCGCGATGCCGATATCCTCCGCGTCGCGCCACGTCATCACCTGGGAATCTCGACGACCACGTCGCCCCGGACCACGGCCTGGCAACCGAGGCGCGAGTGGATGGTGAGCCCTTCGGCCATGTCCAGCCGATCCTCCTCGTCGGGCTGCATCTCGGACAGGTTCTCCTCCCCCTCGCGCACCACCACGTGACACGTCGTGCAGGCGCAGGAGCCACCGCAGTTGTGCTCGAGGTGGATGTCGTTGGCGAGCGCGATGTCGAGCAGCGAGCCCGGCTGTCCGTGGTCGGCCAGCGGGTACTTCGAGTCGTCGACTTCCACCGTCTTGTTCAGCGGCAGGAACGTCACCTTGTGGACTGCCATCATCCTGACTCCATGATCTCGTCCGCACGCTTGCTGGCGAGCGCGCCGCGCAGGGCGGCGTCCATCATCCGTTCGGCCAGCGGCTCGGTCGCGCGGTTCAATTCCGTCGTCCGGTCCCGAATGGCGTCCCGGTCGGTGCCCGCGCGCGCGGCCGTCAGCGCGGCCGCCGCGGCTTCCACGCGGGCCCGCTCCTTCGGGCTCACCAGATCACCGGCCTGACGCAGGGCCCGGCCGACGTGGGTGAGCACGGTCTCGGCCTCGTTGCGCACCTCGATGAGCATCCGGGCTTCGACGTCGGCCTCCGCGTACTGGAACGACTCCTCCACCATCCGCTCCACGTCGCCTTCGCTGAGGCCATAGGTCGGCTTCACCTCGATGGAGGCGGCCTTACCCGTCCGCAGCTCCTTGGCGTGGACCTGCAGGATGCCGTTGGCGTCGATCAGGAACGTCACCTCGATCTTCGGCATGCCGGCCGGCATCGGATCGATCCCGCGCAGCTCGAAGCGGGCCAGCGAGCGGTTGTCCTTGGCCAGCTCGCGCTCGCCCTGCAGCACGTGCATGTCGACCACCGTCTGCCCGTCCACCGACGTCGTGAACATCTCGCGGGCGCTGGTTGGGATCGTGGTGTTGCGCGGGATCAGCACGCTGACGATGCCCCCGAGCGTCTCGATTCCGAGCGAGAGCGGTGTCACGTCGAGCAGGAGCATGTCGGTGATGCCGCCGGCCAGGATCTGGGCCTGCACGGCCGCCCCCAGGGCAACGACCTCGTCGGGATTGAGCTGGCTGTGCGGCGTCTTGCCGAAGAGCTCTTCCACCCGACGGCGGACGAGCGGCACCCGTGTGGAGCCGCCCACCAGCACGACCTCGTCGATCTGGGCGGTGACGAGCCCGGCGTCGGCGAGCGCCATGCGGCAGGGGCCGAGCGTCTTCCGCACCAGCGACTCCAGGAGACGCTCGAGATCGGCCCGCGTGATCTCCCGCACGTACGTGAAGTCCTCGAACGGAATCGTGAGGGTCGTGCGCGACTCGGCGCTCAGGCGGATCTTCGCCGCTTCGGCGGCCAGACGAAGCTCCTGGATGGCTTCGCTGTCGCGCGCGAGGTCCACCGGGCGGCAGGCCAACTCGGCATGGTGGCGGGCCTGGATGTCTTCCAACAACCAGAGCGCGATGACGCGGTCGAAGTCGTCGCCGCCGAGGTGGGTATCACCGTTGGTGGCGAGCACTTCGAAAATCCCGTCCTTGATCCGGAGGATCGAGATGTCGAACGTCCCGCCCCCCAGATCGTAGACGGCCACGAGCCCTTCCTGGCGCCGGTGCAGGCCGTAGGCAAGTGACGCCGCGGTCGGCTCGTTCACGATCCGGACGACGTCGAGCCCCGCGATGCGGCCGGCATCGCGCGTGGCCTGGCGCTGGCTATCGTTGAAGTAGGCCGGCACCGTGACGACGGCCTGCTCCACCGGTTCGCCGAAGTGCGCCTCGGCCCGCTCCTTGAGCGCGCGGAGCACGATCGCCGACACTTCGGGCGGCGTGACCTGCCGGTCCCCGACGTCGATCCGCACCGTGCCCTCGGCCGGAGCCACCGTGAAGGGCAAATACCGCAGCTCGTCCTTGACGTCCTCGTAGCCACGTCCCATCAGGCGCTTGACCGAATAGACCGTCGCGCGCGGGCGGCGCACAAGCTGGCGCCGCGCCGCCTCGCCAACCAGGACGCCGTCCGGGGTGAAGGCGACCACGGACGGGAGCAGCACACGGCCGTCGGCGCCAGCGATGACGCGGGCCAGGCCGGTCGCTTGATCGAAGTAGGCGACCAGGCTGTTGGTCGTACCGAGGTCAATGCCGATGATGCGTGCCATGTCCGATCGTGTCCGCATCACCGAGTGCCTCCGTGAGGTCCTCGATGACGGTTCGCAGATAGGCCCGCATGGCCAGCCCGCGCTTCAGCGCGCCCAGGACATCCGCGCGATCGGCAGGCGGCGCCGCGTCCCACGCCTCGCTCAGCGGTCCGGCCAGGCGCCGCTCTTCCTGCCGAAAGCGATCGAGCAGGCGCTCGCGCTGGCCGGCGAGGTCGGCGCGCGCGCCGTCGTCGAGGCCACCCGCCTTGGCGTCCGCGAGCGCTTCCTGGATCTCGAACATCTCGGCCAGCAGCTCGGGCGGCGCGGGCGGACGCGCAGCCGCGCCCTCGCGGGTCTCGCGTCCCTCTTCGAGACGGACGAGGTAGTCGGCGCGCGCGACGGGATCACGCAGCGTCCGGTAGGCGGCGTTCAGCCGGGCGGACGCCTCCAGCGCCTCGGCCTGCGCGTCCACCGACGCGCCGTGATGGAAGTCCGGGTGGTGCCGGCGCGACCGCTCGTAGAACTGTCCCCGCAGCGCCTCGGTATCGATCCGCAGGTGCCGTGGCAGCCCGAACACTTCGAAATGATCCATGCCTCTCCTGTTCCCCCAAAATGCGAACGGGCCCTCCGTCGGGCCCGTTCTCGCTCGCGCGCTGGAACCCGGCTACGCCGAGAAGGACGTGCCACAGCCGCAGGAGCTTTTCGCCTGCGGATTGACGAAGGTGAACCCTCCGGTCAGCCCCTGCTGCACGTAGTCGAGGGTGGTGCCGGCGAGGTAGAGGTAGCTCTTCTTGTCGATGACCACCTTCACCCCGTCGATCTCGAACTCCTTGTCGTGCGGCCCCATCTCGGTGTCGAACTCCAGCGAGTACGACATCCCCGAGCAGCCGCCGCCCTTGACCCCCATGCGAAGGAACACGTTGTCGCCCAGGTTCTGGGCGCTCTTGAGCTCCTTCACCTGCTTGCTCGCCGCTTCGGACAGTGTCAACGCCATGGACCCGGTCTCCTCCTTTGCGCTCGCTTACTTCGTGCCGGCCGCCACGCCGCTCCGGTCCTTGTAGTCGGCGAGGGCCGCCTTGATGGCATCCTCGGCCAGCACCGAGCAGTGGATCTTCACCGGCGGCAGCTTCAGCTCGTTCACGATGTCCGTGTTCTTGATCTTGGCCGCGTCGTCGACGGTCTTGCCCTTGAGCCACTCGGTGGCGAGGCTGGACGACGCGATGGCGCTCCCGCAGCCGAACGTCTTGAATTTGGCGTCCTCGATGACGCCGGTCTCGACGTTGACCTTGATCTGGAGCTTCATGACGTCGCCGCACTCCGGCGCGCCCACCAGCCCCGTGCCCACACCGGGGGCGTCCTTCGGGAACGACCCCACGTTGCGCGGGTTGTTGTAGTGATCGACGACCTTATCGCTGTACGCCATCGAAGCCCCCCTTACTCACCCTTCCACTGGATGGACTTGATATCCACGCCTTCTTTGGCCAGCTCGTAGAGCGGCGACATGTCGCGCAGCCGCTCGATCACCTCGACGGTGCGCTTGCCGACGAACTCGACCTCTTCCTCCGTGTTGAAGCGGTGCAGGCTGAACCGGATCGACGAGTGCGCCAGCTCCGTGCTCGCCCCCAGCGCCGCGATCACGTACGAGGGCTCGAGCGTGGACGACGTGCAGGCCGAGCCGGAGCTCAGCGCCGCCTCCTTGTTGAGCCCCATCAGGACCGACTCGCCCTCCACGTAGGCGAACGAGATGTTCAGGTTCTGCGGCAGCCGGCGCTCCGGATGTCCATTGAGGAACGCCTCCTCGACCTGCGACAGAATCAAACCTTGAAGACGATCGCGCAGCTTGCTGAGCCGCGCCGCCTCTTCGACCATCGTCTCCTGGCAGATCTCAGCCGCCCGACCAAAGCCCACCACCAGCGGCACCGGCAGCGTGCCCGACCGCATCCCGCGCTCGTGGCCCCCGCCGTCGATCATCGGCGCCAGCCGCACCCGCGGCCCCTTGCGTCGCACGTAGAGCGCGCCGACGCCCTTGGGCCCATACATGAGATGCGCGGTACAGGTCAGGAGATCGATGCCCATGGCCTCCACGTCGATCGGGATCTTGCCCGCGGCCTGGGTGGCGTCGGCGTGGAAAATGACGCCCTTCTCCTTCGCGAGCTTCCCGATGGCGGCGACGTCCTGGATCGTCCCGATCTCGTTGTTGGCGAACATGATGGAAACCAGGATGGTCTTCGGCGTCAGCGCCTTGGCGATCTCGTCGACGTCCACCAGCCCGTCGGGGCGAACCGGAACGTAGGTCACCTCGACGCCCTGGCGCTCGAGTCGCTTGCAGGTATCCAGCGTCGCGCGCTGCTCGATCGCGGTGGTGACGATGTGGTTGCCCTTCTCGCGGTACATCTCGGCCACGCCCTTGAGCGCCAGATTGATCGACTCCGTCCCGCCCGAGGTGAAGATGACCTCTTTGGGATCGCGAGCACCGATCAGCTTGGCGATCTTCGCGCGCGCGGCATCCACCGCGCCCTCCGCCTCCCACCCGAACGGGTGGTTGCGGCTGGCCGGGTGGCCAAACTTCTCGGTGAAGTAGGGCAGCATCGCCTCCAGCACCCGCGGGTCGACCGGCGTCGTCGACTGGGCGTCCATGAAGATCGGAAACTTCACGGCCATCGGGTCCGTCTCCTTACCGTCGAATCGCCATCAGGTCGGGCACGTCGTCGCCGACCAGCTCGGCCAAGCTCATGCTGTCCAGCATCTGCGTGATCGCCACTTGTAGTTTCTGCACGGGGCGCCGCAGGTTGCACCGCGCCATCTGCGGACACTCGCTCTCACTCTCCATGCACTCGACGATGTTGATCGGCCCCTCGAGTGCCCGCACCACCTGCCCCACCGTGATGTCTGCCGGATGCCGGGCGAGCGTGTATCCCCCTTTCGGCCCGTTCTGACTCACGATGAGTCGCTGCTTGGCCAACCGCTGGAGGATCTTGGCGAGGAGCTCCGAAGGAATCCCGAAGGTCTCGGCGATCCGCTTCACGCTGACAGACCCGTCCTCTTCGTGGACGGCGATGAAATGAATCGCCATCAGCCCGTAATCCGCCCGTTTCGTGAACCTCAGCACCCCGTCCCGTCCTCCGCCCGATCCATCACCGATCAGTATATCCGACCGTCTTGATCGGCGACTAATTCAGTCGGAGTCTGCCACCAGGAACACCGCATGTCAAGATCGCGAATTGCCAAGCCAATGTAGGCGAAGAGGGACCAAGGGCGGACGAACCGAATCGAGACGTCGCCCGAGCAGGACCATCGGAAGGGCGGCAGCCACTCCGGGGAAACCGGGGCCCCGGAGTCAGAGGGTGTGAGGGAATTCGAGGGTGTGAGAAGAATTCGAGGAGCGCCACGGCTCCGCCGGGGCGCTCCGAGCGCAGGGGGGGTAGGGGGTACTCACTCGAGCCAGGCGTTACGAAGCTCGGCGGCCGTCTCCTCGGGGGCCTTTTCGTTCACGTAGATGCCGCCCACACGGTTGAATCGGTCGGAATGAGACACGATCTCGATGTGCCAGTGGTAGTCGTCCCGAATGGTCGCCCAGTCGCCCTGAAGAATCCGTGACCGGAGGTTCGGCGCGGTGTGCAGCACCATCTCGTAGGGCGGGTCGTCGAGGCGCTCCAGCGTCCGGAAGGACTGCGACAGCAGCCGCGCCAGATCGGGCGCCGTCTCCGACGTCAACGCTTCCTCGAACGAGCATCCGTGCCGGCGCGGAAGCACCCAGACCTCGAGCGGGCCGCGCGCCGCGTACGGTACGACCGCCGCGAACGATTGGGTCAGGCGCACGATGCGGTCCTCGGCCGCAATCTCCTGGCGCAGCATGTCGCAGTAGAGGCAGCGCCGCTTGTACTGATAGTATTCGCGGGCTTCCCGCAGTTCCCGCCGTGTGTCATCGAACACGATCGGAATCGCCGTGACCCGCGAGTACGGATGGTGTGCGGCAACCCCGGGCTTCTTGTGGTGCCGGGAGATCAGGATGTCGCGGATCTGGTTGTCGCGCTTGAGGTCCAACAGCCGGTCCCGGTACATCCAGAACACGGACTCGAGTTGATCGCAATGCATCGAGGCCATGGTGTCTTCGTGGCGGGTAGACTCGACGATCAGCTCGCTGGCGCCCCGCGGCGTGATCGTGTCGAACATGCCCACCCCCTCGCGGACGACTTCCCACTCGATGCGGAAGTAGGGATCGGCCTCGGCAACCACGCGTACGGTCCAGCCGGGCGCGTTGGGCGACGAGCCTTCCTTCCGATACGCAGCGATCTCGGGCCCGGTCGCGTTCTCCGCGCCGGGGCAGAAGGGACACTCGACTTCAGCGCTGGAGGCGGCCTTCGGCCGAACAAGGACCCAGCGCCCCCGGGTAGGGTCTTTCCTCAACTCGTTCACACGGTTCTCCCAGTGGGGCGGACGAAGTGCGGGAGATCTACTCCTTGATCTGGCCCTTGAGCTTGCGGAGATGCTGGCGGGCAACGTCCACCCAGTCCTTCTCGGACGGCAGTCCCGAGGCTAGCGCGATGTACTTTTCCCACTGCGCGATGGCCTCCCGCGGATCCACCTTTTCGTACACGACGGCCAGGTTGTACATGGCGCCGGTGTGCTTCCCGTCGAGATCGATGACTTTGCGATACTCCTCGATTGCCTCTTTGTAGAGGCCCTTGTCCTCGTAGACATCGCCCAGGCCCATCCGGGCCTCGACCGAACGAGGGTCGAAGTCGATCGCCTTCCGGTAGGCGTTGACCGACTCGTAGTAGAGGCCCTTCTCGGCGTAGTAGATCTTCCCGAGACTCAGGTACACGCGCGAATTCACCGGGTCGAAGGTGAGCGCCTTCTGGTAGCCCGTGATGGCACCGTCCACGTCGCCCTTCGCGGCTCGGGCGTCTCCAAGCCCTACGTGCGCGTCGGCGTAGAACGGCCGCAGATCGATCGCCTTGGCGTAGGCCTCCACCGCCTGGTCGAAGAGGCGGCGGGGCGCGGACAGGAACAGGTCACCGAGCGCCTTGTAGGGCTCCGGGTATGCGGGGTCGAGCTGCGTGGAGGCACGGAACTGGGCGGCGGCCTTCCAGCGATTGCCAAGACTGAGGTGCACCGTGCCGAGCATGTACTGGGCGACAGCGAAGCTCGGATCCGTCTCGATCGCCCGGGACAACAGATCGGCCGCAGACTCGTTGCTTTCCTGCCCGCCGCGCCGGAGGGTCGCCTGGCTCCGCGCGTAGAGCTCGAGCGCCTTCAACGAGCGCGTCGGCCGGGCGGCCTTGTCCATGCGGTTCGCTTCCGCATCCGTCGGTGTCACCTTGAGCGTGCGCGCGTACGCGAGCGGCAGTGCCGCCATGCGGTTCAACAGCTCGCCATCGGGAACCGACACGGGCTCGAGGTTGACGACGTCCGTTCCATTGGCTTTCACATCGAGCAGCCGCGGCCGGAGCACCAGCTCCCCACCTGCGCGGACGACCTGGCCGAAGGCCGCGTTGTCGACCTTCAAGGCGCGCGCGGCCTGGGTCACCGGGGCCTCGCCCCATGCCGAATGCTCGCCGAGCGCCCGCGAACGGGCGGGGTCGAGCTCGATGAAGGCGGGATGCTGGGCCAACCCGAGACGGACGATCTGCGCCACGCCCTCGCCGATCCACTGCTCGTCGGGCGGCAGCGTGGACGCGTCGAACGGCAGCACCAACACGATCCGGGGCTTGACCGCGGCCGCGGCTGACCCCGCCGCAATCAGGACGAACACGGCGGCCAACAGTCGCGCGACGTTCCGCCCCGTCTTACCGTTCATCGAGCGGTCCTCCCTGCCCTTCGCCCCGTTTGCGGCTCGCAACGCGCCACCGCCACAGCCGACCACCCAAGCGGCGGAACGCCGCGGGAGCAACCCGTCGCAGCGCGATCTCCGGGATCATGAGCAACGCCACCAACCCCACCATCCAGGGCCAAACCTCGACAGCAATCCGCGATTGCCTTCGTGCTTCCTGGAACGCCTGCCGCGGTTCCTTGAGGGCGCCACCGCCGGTCAGCTCGGCCAGCTCGCGCAGCGCCGTCTCGTCGACGCCGAGGTTGCGCAACTCCTGTGCATACGGTACCACCAGCCCGGCAAGCTGCGAACCAATGACACGCTCCTGCTTCCGCTGTGCCATCCCGACCAGGTACACGCCTTCCTGGGGCGCCGGGAACCGGCCGCGATACCGGCCGGGAGCGACCTGCTCGAGATCGAGCACGGTGCGCTCGCGGTTGGGCGCGACCACACCGACCTGCGTGTCCAGGAAGTTGATGAACTCGCCCTTGGCGTCCACGGCGTCGACCACGATCTCGCCGAAGTTGTCGCGGCGCTCGACGGTGGCGACCGTCTCCGATCGCGAGCCGCTGCGCAGCGTCCATCGCGTGACCTGCGCCCAAAACTTGTTGAAGTCGCGCCAACGGAGCCACAGGACGCCCCACTTCGCCTTGGCGTCGGAGGTGAACGCCACCGAACGCCCGAGACCGTACCGCCAGGCGGCGAGGATCGGATCCTCCTGGTGGCTCATGAGGACCATCTCGGCGTTCTGCTTCAGCGTCGTCGCCACGTAGCCGCCCAGCGGCGGCACCGCTTTCCAGTCGATGTCCTGGATCGACTCGTGCGACGGTCCGGTCAGCTGCGGCTTGAACGGCTGCTCGACCAGCGAGGCTTTGGAGGCGAGTTGCGTTTCCAGCGTGAAGATGCGCGGGATCGTCTGCGAGTCCTCGGTGTAGTAGAAGCGCCCGCGGCCCCACTTGGCGATGTCCACCATGAGCTGGACGTCGGAGTCCTTGCCGATGGCGACGGACGACACGGTGATCTTGTCCTTCACCATGCGCCGCAGCAGCCCCTGGAAATCGCCCCGCGTCATCTGGCCGTCGGACAGGAAGATCACGTGCTTGAGCAGCGCGGGGCGCTCGAAGAGCACGGCGTACGCGTCCTTCAGCGCCGGGTACCCATCGGTGCCGCCGCCCGCCTTGATGGTCGCGATCGCGTGGTGGATCGCCGACTTGTCCCGGGCCGGCCGCACCGGCACGTCCCAGATGAACTCCGTGTCCCAGCTCTGCACGCCGACTTCGTTGCGGTCGTCGAGGAGGTCGACCACGAGGTGGCTGGCCTCCTTGGCGAGGTCCAGCTTGGTGACCTTCTCGTCCGTCGACATCGCCATCGAACCGGAACGGTCGATCGAGAGCACGACGGCGAGGCTCGGGATCTCGACCTTCTGCCGGACCTCCATCGTGACCGGCAGCGCTTCTTCGACCGGCGTGCGGTAGTAGCCGCCGACGCCGAAGCTTTCTTCGCCGCCGATCATGATGAGGCCACCGCCATGATCGCGGACGTAGTCACGGATGTTCGTCATTTGCGGGCGCGAGATCTTCAACGACGACACGTTGGACAGCACGATGCCGTCGTACTTCTCCAGCCCGGCCATGTCCTTGGGAATGCCGGCCGCCTCGACGACGGTGACCTCGATGTTCTGGGCGCGCAGCGCGGCCACCAGCGATTGCGCGTGGCTCTTGTCCTTCTCCGCCAGCAGCACCTGAGGTCGGCCGCGCACCACCACCGTCCCGACCGCGCGGTTGTTCTCTTCGATGGTGTCGCCGTCGACCTCGATGGCGGCCTGGTAAACGTGGATGCCGCTGGCGTCCAGCGACTGGCGGTAGCTGAACACGTTCTTGCCGGCGTTGAGCCGGATGACCTGCGAGCCGAGGAACTCGCCGTTGCGGAACAGCGAGAGGCGGCCGTTGGTGTCCTTCAGGCTCCACGCCACCACCTTGGCCTGGAACGGCTCCCCGTACTTCACCTCGCGTGGCAGCACCATGGACTCCGCCACGACTTCCTGGGTGAAGGTCAGCGGGGCGGCGACGTAGTAGATGTCGGCCCCCCCGTCCTTGGCCGCCTGCGCGCCCGTCACGCTGTTGCCGCGCGTTTCCTGGCCGTCGGTGAGCATGACGATGCGATTGGCGTGTCCCGGAGGCAGCGTGGCGAGCGCGAGCTGCAGCGCCTGGAAGATGTTGGTGCCGCGCGCGTTCACTTCGGCCTTCGGGCGATCGACCGTCGGCCGGTTGGCCAACGGCTGATCGACGACGGGTTCCTCGCCGAAGACGATCACGCTCTGGCGGTCGTTGGCTCGCATGTGCTTGACGGCTTCGGACACGAAGCGCCACGAGCGCTCACGGGCGGCCAGACTCACGCTGTCCGAGTGGTCGAGCAGGAAGACGACGTTGAGCCGGTCGACCCATCGCGGCACCGTCGGCCGGAGCAGCGTCAGCGCGAGCAAGATCACCAAGGCGCCGCGGGTGGCGAGCGCCCACCGATCGGCCTGGCCGCCGGGCAACGCCCAGCGTCCCGCGCTCTGTCGCCGCCAGTAGAGGACGCCCTCCAGCAGCAGGAGCAGCACGGCGATCAGCACGAACAGCTGCCAGAGCTCGCGCTGCACCGGGACGGGCATCGCGGTGGCCGCCGCGGCGCCGGTGGCCACCGGCAACGGGCGAGGCACGACGTTGGACTCGTCCGCGTCCATCAGGTTGACGGCGACCTTCATCTGGCCGCGCGAGGTCGTCAGCGTGTAGACACCGACCTCGTCGGTCTCGGTGAAGCTCGCCATGCCTCGCGTGATCTGCCCCTTCACCGTGCGGCCGCCGGGGGTGGTCACCGTGACCGAGTTCACCCCGTGCTCCACCGGGAGCAGGATCGGCTGCCCCGTCGCGAGCTGGAAGCTGGCCTGGTCCAGACCGGCCGGGTGCAGCCAGCGCAGCCCGTTCGAGAGGATCAACGGGAACGCCACCCGCAATGGCAGGTCGCTCTTGAACAGGTCGAAGCCCACGAACAGCGCCTTGCGATCCGGCTCCTCCAGCGCGTAGATGATCGGCCCGCCGACCGCCTCCACCAGCGGCCGCCCGGCGGCGAGCGGACGGATCCGTAGCGCGTCTTCGATGGCGACCTTGGCGAACTCGACGTGACGCATAACGGGATGACTGCGGTCCCAATCCATGATGGTCGGGCGCTCGATGCGGCCCAGCGTCTCCAGCGGCACGTCGGGCGGCACGGCGTTGACGAAGATGAAGCGACCGGCGCCGACCTTGGCCGGCGTGACGGAGTCGAGCACGACCACGTCGGCCTCGCCCATGCCGCCCTGGTACTGATCGGGCGTGCGGACCTCGACGGTTACTTGTGGGTCGGTTCTCAGAACCTTTTCCAGGAACAGGTTGCCGGGGCTGACCAGCAACACCGAGATCTTGCGTGGGGGCGGCAGGACGGCGTAGGCCACATTGTCGGTGGCGAGGTCGTCGCGCACTTGCAGCCGCGCCGTCACCACGCCGCCGCCGGTGTGGCTGAAGGGCAGGACCACCGAGCGCCGCACGTTCGGCTCGAGGGTCACCGACTTCTCGGCGAAGGGACGGTCGTCGACGTCGAGCGTGAACGTGAACGTCTGCGCGTCCGGCGTGTAGTTCACCAGTGACACGAAGGCCTGGTACTCGAGCGCGCCGTAGTAGTTCTTGCGGATGGCCAGGTTGGTGATGCCGACGTTGCGACCGCCCTGGCCGATGCCGATCCAGCGCACGCGTGGATCCTTCGTTTCCTCGGAGTCGGCCAGCGCGTAGGCCCCATCGGTGAAGACGTGGATCTCGGCGCGCCGGTCGTTGCCCACGAGCGCGCGCGCCGTGCGGATGGCCTCCGGGAGCCGATGCGGCAGGTCGTGGGCCTGCGCACTGCGGATGGCGGCCACCGCGCGGTCGCGATCGCGCGAGAGCGCCGCCACCACCTTCGGCTGCACGCCCGATTCGATCACCATGATCTCGGCGCCTTCACCGAGCCGGCCGACCAGCCCGAGCGCCTCGCTCCGGGCTACCGCGAAGCGCGTGGCTCCGACGTCGCGGGTCTTCATGGATGCGGACGTGTCGAGGACGATCACGACCTTGCGCGCGCCCTGGCCCATGATCGTCACCGCCGGCCGCGCGAGCGCCAGCGCCAGCGCGAGCAGGGCGAGGATCTGGAGGATCATCAGCGGGTCGCGCTGCAAGCGCTGGAAGAACGCGGAGGCCTCGCGGTCGCGGAGCGACGTCTCCCACAGCAGCAGGCTGGACACCGTGCGCTCGCGCCGGCGAACCTTGAGGAAGTAGAGGAGGACGAGCGGCAGCGACAGCCCGAAGAGGGCCAGCGCAAGTGGGGACAGGAAACTCATCCCAGCACCAACCCCCTGAGCTGTCCGAGGACGAATTCCTCGACGGACACGTCGGTGGTCACCCGCCGGTAGCCGATCTCCTGGCTTCGGCAGAAGCCCTCGACCTTCTCGAGGAACTGGGCGAGCCGCTGGCGGTAGGCACGCATCACGTCACCATCGATGGTGATCTCGCGGACCTCGCCCGTTTCGGAATCGTGCAGTCGGAGGTCGCCCCCGAGCGTCGGATTGACTTCCTCCGGATCCAACACGTGGATGACGTGCACCTCGAATCGTCGCTCGAGCATCGCCCGCACGCCCTGCTCGAATCCCACGGGATCCATGAAGTCGGAGATGATCACCGCGAGTCCGGACTCCCGCGCCCGCATCGCGTACGCGCCGAGGGCGCCATTGAGGCTCGTCGGGCCGCCGGGGCGCACCCGCCCGAAGAAATCCACCAGCGCGGAGAACTGATTGCGGCCGCGTACCGGCGGCCACCCCTCGCTGAGGCGCTCGCGCAGCACGGCGACGCCCACCCGCTCGAGGTTGACCAGGCCTACGAAGCCGAGCGCGAGCGCGACGCGGGAGGCGAACTGCAGCTTGCTCGGCGTGCCGAAGCCCATCGACAGCGAGGCGTCGACCAGCAGGTGCAGTCGGAGGTCTTCCTCGTCGACGAACAGCTTGACGTGCAGGCGGTCGTGCCGCCCGTACACGTTCCAGTCGACGTAGCGGAGATCGTCGCCGCTGCCGTAGGCGCGGTAGTCGCAGAACTCGACGCTGTGACCCTTGCGCGGACTGCGCCGCTCGCCCTTGACCCGGCCCCGGAACGCCCGGCGGGAGGCGAGGGCGAGGCGCTCGAGCTGCGCCAGGAACTCGGAGGTGAACGGCGTCTGCGCGGTGGCCGCGGTCTTACCGGTCGTCGCCGTGCTCACGATCTACCGCTCGTCCAGCGCCTGGAAATAGTCCTTGATCTGCCCGTGGAACTCCCGCGGCACCTGCTCGCGGGCGATGGCGTCCTCCATCATCTTTCGGTACTGGCCGATGACGCCGAGGTACGACAGCCGCGAGCCCATGGGGCCGCCCTTGCCGGTGAGGTTCGTGTCGAAGCCGTCCTTGCGGCCGCGCCGACTCTCACCCTCGACGCCGACGTCGTACGGACTGGCGCGCAACCGCTGCGTCGCGTCGCCCTTGGGCGAGCCGCTCTTGCCCTTGCCAGGAAGCAGCCCTTCGCCCTCCCCGAAGTCCTGGTCCTCGGGCCCGCCGCCCCCCGGCTGGTTTCGATCGCGTCCGGCCGACTGGCTGCTGTCGCGGCCGCCGCGCAGATTTTTGCCGCCGCGCTGTCGCTCCTCCATCGCGCGCAGCTTGTCGAGAGCCTTGGACATCGCCTCCATGGCCTTGTCGGTCTGGCCACCCTCGAGCGCTTCCATGCCTTCGGAGACTTCCGAGCCCCAGTTGCCGCCCTTGCGTCCCAGCCGCTCCATCTCCTCGAGCAGCTCCTTCAGTTTCTGCGGCGAAATCTGGTCGGGACGCAGGCCGCCACTGAGCGCCTTCGACTTGCGGAAGACCATCTTGTACTGGCTCTGGGTGAAGTCGGACTGTAGATCCGGCAGCCGGTCGGCCTGCTCCAGCATCTTCAGTCGCTCGTCACCCTTGTTCAGGAAGCTGTTGAAGTCCGGGCGCTGCGAGCCGAGCGCGGTGTCCTTGAAGATGGCCGAGAGGTCGCCGGTGGTCGATGCTCCGGCCGCCCCGGTCTTCTGCGCGAAGTCACGCTCCTCGAACGCCGAGCGCTTGAGCGCGTCTTTCGGCGTGCGCGGACGGTCCTGCTCGACCATGCCCGCCCCGGTGCGGTCCGCCGGCTCTTCGCTCTCGGCCCCGTCGGAGAGGTTCGGCAGGCGCGGCGTCGGCAACGGCAGCGGTGGCGCCAGCGCCAGTATCACCGCGGCCAGCGCGGGCACCGGCAGCCACATCGCCTCGCGCGGCAGGATGCGTCGCGCCACTTGCTTCGGCGCCAGCGAGCCCACGCGCGCGGTCACGTCGGCCACGAGCGCCTCCACCAGCGGCGTGCGGTCAGGACGCGGCGCCCATTCCAGCGCGGTCGCGAGCCGGTCTTGCAGCCCGAACGCGGCGTCGGCGAGGCGGGCGGCGTCCCCGCGCGGCACGCGACGCACGAATCCCCAGAGCCCGCCGGCCAGCAAGCCGGCCGCGGCCACGCCGAGGGCCAGGGGCAACGCGAGCGCGCCGAGCGGTGTCTTGAAGACGAGGAGCGCGGCGCCGAGGGCCACGCCGTAGAAGAGTCCGCGGAGCGCGTAGTGCTCGGCGCGCCGCAGGCGGACCTGTGACACGATGGTCTGCACGAGACGGTCGAGCGGTTCAGGCTGCGACATCCGGGCCTCCTCGGTGGCGACGGCGCCTACCGGAGAAAGGGTTCGCGCGTCTGGGCCTGGGTACTCTGGGCGGCGTCGACGATGTCCCCGATCAGCGTGTCGACGTCGATGCCCTCGGCTTCACCCTCGAAGTTGAGGATGATTCGATGGCGCAGCGCGGGCAGGGTCAGCGCCTTGAGATCGTCCACGCTGACGTTGCACCGCCCCTGGGACAGCGCGAGCACCTTGGCGCCGAGCACGAGGGCCTGGGCACCGCGCGGACTGGCGCCGTAGCGGATGAAGCGCCGGCTGACGTCGGGTGCGCCCTCCCACGCGGGGTGGGTCGCCATCACGATCGTCGAGGCGAGATCGCGGACGTGGGAGGCGATCGGGACTTCACGGACCAGCTCGCGGAAGCCGAGCACGGTCGCTCCGCTCATCACCCGCGAGACGTCGACGTGGCGGGACTGGGTGGTGCGATCGATGATCGCGTTCAGCTCCTCCAGCGCGGGATACCGCACGCGCAGCTTGAAGAGGAAGCGATCGAGCTGCGCTTCCGGCAGCGGATACGTCCCTTCCATCTCGATCGGGTTCTGGGTGGCGAGCACGAAGAACGGCGCCGGCAGCGGACGCGAGGCGCCGCCCACGGTCACCCCGCCCTCCTGCATGCCTTCCAGTAGCGCGGACTGGGTCTTCGGGGTCGCCCGGTTGATCTCGTCCGCGAGCAGGATGTGGGCGAAGATCGGCCCGGCCTGGAACTGGAAGTGCTTCCGGCCGTCGGCGTCCTCCACGATGATGTTGGTGCCGGTGATGTCGGCCGGCATGAGGTCCGGGGTGAACTGGATACGAGAGAACGCCAGGTCCAGGCACTCGGACAGCGTCTTGATGAGCAGCGTCTTGCCGAGCCCGGGGACGCCTTCCAGCAGCGCGTGCCCGCCGGCGAACATCCCGATGAGCACGTGATCGATGATCTCGCGGTGGCCGACGATGACCTTCTCGACCTCCGCGCGCAGGCCCTCGAACGCGGTGACGAACTCCTGGACCCGGGACTCTTGCGTCATGCGGTCTCCCTCTCTCACGAGTCGACGCCCCTCGATTCTAATAGCAAGACTACTGCCATGCCCCGTCGAGCATCAGCCGAATTAAATCGCTGGCCTATCCCTTCACCGCCGGCGTGCCGGGTGCCCACCGGGTGGGCTGGCTGATCGATTTTGTGGCGCTACCGGCGGATCGACCACCCGCGACGTCCCCTCGGCCGGTCGCCGCCATGGTCGGAGTAACGGCGACGGCCCGACGCCGGCTCCCCGGTCGGCGCGCCGTCGGCGATCCATCACGCATCGCGGCACACCGGCCGCGCATCGGCCGACATGGGCACCAAGCCCCGGTAGGCGTCGAGGTAGCCCTCGATCTCGCGCGCCGCCGGATAGCGCTCTTCCACGAGCGCACGGCCGGCCGCACCCAGCCGCCCGCGCAGATCGGGTTCACGGATGAGCCGCTCCGCCTTCGCTTCGAACTCGGCGTCGTCACGGAAGAGCAGTCCGGTCACGCCGTCCTCGACCAGCGAGCGATTCCCCGGAACGTCGGATGCCAGCACGGCGCGGCCCAGGGCCAGCGCCTCCAGCACCGAGTTCGCCATGCCGCCTTCGGACTCGGAACAGTTCAGCACCACCGACGCGCGATCGAGAAGCGAGGCCATCTGCGCGTGGGGCACGGCCCCGACGTGGCGCGCCCACTCGAGCCCGTCGATCGCCCGTAGCAGCGCCTCGCCTTCGTCAGCCTCGATGATCGGCCCCGCGTAGAGCAACCTCAGGTCGGGGTGGCGAGCCACCAGCCGGGAGCATGGGCCCAGCGGCAGCCGCGGCCGCTTCACCGGCCGGATACCGGCGGGGAACACGACGAGCGTGCGCGCCACCGCATCCGGCCAGCGTGCGCCGAGATCGAACCGCTGCGCGCGGTCCAGCCCGATCGACTGGGGAACCTCGCGCAGCCGCGGCCGGAGGTCGGGGAGCGCTCCGGCAACCCGCTCGGCGATGGAACCGTGAAAGACGGTGATCGCGGCGGCGCCTTCCAGCACGTGGCGAACGAGGGCCGCGTGCCGGGGGTCGAACAGCTCGTGATTGGCGTCGGTCCCCGTCAGCGTTACCACCAGCGGGATCTCGGCGCGCCGGGCGAGCCGTAACGCGAGCGGACCGGTGCGGTAGGCGTGGAATGCGTGAACGATTCGGGGGCCGAAGCGCTCGAGCTCCGCTTCGACAGCAGCGGGAGCCGTGACGGCGAGATCCCACACCCGAACGTCCACGCCCCGCGCGCGCAACCCGCGGGTGATGCGTTCGACCGTAATGGCGTTACCGCGGACCGACGGGTACGCGAACGGGGTCAGAAGCGCGACCCGCGGCAGCATTAGCGCACAGGATATCAGGAATCTCCAGAGGCAACGGGCGCGTCTTCAATATAGAATGATGCCAATGTCCCCCGGCGGCGACCTCCCCGCAAGCTCTCTCGAGTGCCGGCAAATCGCCGAGCTGCTGGGGGACTACCTGGACGGCTCGCTCCCCAAGCCCACCGTCGAGCTGATCGAATGGCACATCGAAGGCTGTGGGCCCTGCGTGGCGTTCATCAACACGTATCGCGGAACGGTGAACGCCGCCGCCAAGCTACGTGACGCCAGCATCCCCGCCGAGCTTCGCCACCGCCTTCTGACCGTCCTCCGCGCGAAGAACGAGACGCCGCCCCTGGGCTGACGCTCAGCCCCCGGCTACCGGGGCGCTCAGCCGGCGACGCGAATCACCGGATCCGAGACGACTTCGCCGATCTCCCACGCCGTCTCGCCGCGCGCGCTGAAGGCCGCGAGAACGCCACCCGCCCGATCGGGCGCGACGGAAAAGAGCAGGCCGCCGGACGTCTCCGCTTCGAAGAGCAGCGCCACCATCGCCGGGGCGATGCCGGGATCGATCGACAGGCGGGAGCCGAACACGGCTTCGACGTGCCGGCGGTTACGCTTCATTCCGCCGCTGAGATGACCCGCCTCCGCCAGCGCCAGCGCCCCTGGTAAAAATGGCAGCCGCCCGGCGCCGAGGGCAAGCCCCGCGCCCGACGCTTCGACCATTTCCCCGCCGTGACCCAGCAAGCCGAATCCGGTGACGTCGGTGGCGCCGCGGGCGCCGAAGTCGCGCGCGACCTCGGCCGCGACGCGATTCAGCCGGAGCATGCTCGCCACGGCGCCCGCCAGCGTCTCGGCGCTGGCCGCGCCATCCTTGGCCGCGGTCGTGATGGTCCCGGTACCGAGCGGCTTGGAAAGAAACACGCGATCGCCCGGGCGCAACCCGCCCTTGATCAGCACGCGGTCGGGGTGCACGCGGCCGGTGACGCAGAGGCCGTACTTCGGCTCGGCATCGATGACGGTGTGGCCGCCGGCGATGACCCCACCCGCCTCCGCCACCTTCTCCGCGCCACCGCGGAAGACTTCGGCCACGACCGCCTTGGGCAGCTCGCGAGGAAAGCCGGCGATCGCGAGCGCGAACATCACTTCGCCCCCCATCGCGTACACGTCGGACATCGCGTTGGCTGCCGCCACCGCGCCCCAGGTGTACGGATCGTCCACGACGGGCGGGAAGAAATCGACGGTTTCTACCAGCGCGAGGTCCGGCGAGATGCGGTAGACGGCGGCATCGTCGGCAACCCCGAGCCCGACGAGCAGGTCCGGAGGGGCCGCCATCGCCGACGGCTTCAGCACCGCGAGCACCTCCTGGAGATCTCCAGGAGCCATCTTGGATGCTCAGCCGGCGCAGGAGGCGTACGAGGTGAGGCGGATGTCCTTGCCTGTCATGCCGGCGCCCTCGGAGCTCACGATGGAAGCTCGCGCACCTGGGATTCCACGAATGCCACGAACGCCTGCGCCAGCGGCGAGCGCGTGCGCTCGCGATGGAGCACGAGATAGAACGAGCGCGCGACGCGCAGGTCGGCCAGCCGCACGCAGACCAGGACGTTGGCCCGGCACTCGTCCGCCACCGCGCGCCGGGAGATGATCGTGATGCCCGCCCCCGCCCGCACGGTCTGCTTCACGGCCTGCGTGGACCCGATCTCGCCCGCGATCCGGAACGCGCCGAGGTCCGTCCCCGCCTCGCGGAGCGCCTGCTCGAGCGCCTCGCGGGAGCCGGAGCCGCGCTCGCGCACGATCATCGGCTCCGCCTTCACGTCGGCCAGCATCACGGTCTGCCGCGTCGCCCAGGGATGGCTGGCCGGAACGACGATGACGAGCTCGTCGTTCATGAGCTCACGCGCCTCGAGCACGCGCGACGTCGGTTGCGCTCCAACCACGGCGGTCTCGACCTTTCCGCTCTCGACCCACTCGCACACCGTCCGGCTACCCCCGATGAGCAGGCTGATGGCGACGTCGGGGTACTTGCTCTTGAACTGTCCGATGAGGCCCGGCAATAGATACTCGCCGGGAATGGTGCTGCCCCCGATGACGAGCTCGCCGCTCATGCGGCCCTGGAACTGGTCCATGGCCTGCCGAGCTTCGCGCGAGAGACCCAGGATCCGCACGGCGTAGCGCAGCAGGAGCTGCCCCGCCGGCGTCGGCGCGGCGCCGCGCCCCAATCGGTCGAGCAACGACAACCCGAGCTCCTCTTCAAGGGCGCGGACATGCTCGGAGATCGTGGGCTGGGTAAGCGACAGCGCCTCGGCGGCGCGCGAAAAGCTACCGAGCTCGGCGACCTTGGCGAAGACTTCGAGGCGGCGTAGGTCCATCGGTCAGAACGGGAGTCCCGAAGGCGGCGGCCGGCGCGGCGCCGGCGCCGTCGCTCAGGTCAGTGACAGGAACAGCCGCCGCCGCAACAACCGCCCCCGGCCGACGGCATCGTCGCGACGTCAGCCCCGTGACTCTTCATCGCGAAAAGGGAAAGACGCCGCTTGACCTCGGCGCTGGAGCATCCCGGACACGTGACGGCCGCGGCCGTCGAGGGGAGGTAGCGCTCGAATTCCTTGCCGCAGCCGCCGCACCTGTACTCGTAGACGGGCATCGACTACTCGCCCCCTCGCTGCACGTAACTCTTCACGAACTCCTCGGCGTTCTCCTCGAGGATGTCGTCGATCTCGTCAAGGAGCTTGTCGATGTCCTCCTTGATCTTCTTGCCCTTCTTGGCCAGCTCGGGGTTCGCATTCGCCCCGTCGCCATCCTCGTTGGGCTTCGTTGGCCGCGTCTCTTTCTTTTTCTGCTCTGCCATGCTGGCCTCCATCGGGGCCCGGACCGTCGACGGCGCACGTGAGCAACGCCCCACACGTATCTTACCACCGGGCAATACCTCGGCCGCGGGCCTTTCTCCTACCGCCGGGACCGCCGGAACTGCTTGCTCAACGTCAGCGTCTGATTCTGGTAGGACGACGGCACCCCGACCCCGTAGAGCCGCGCCGGCGGGCTGGCCAGCCGCTCGAACCCGACCTTGAACGACGTCTGTCCGTCGTAGATCATGAACGGCACTTCCCGCGCGCGTACTTCCATCACGACCTTCGTGCCCAGCACGCTGCCGTCGCCGTAGCCGAAGCCGGGATCGAAGAAGCCCGCGTAGTGCGTGCGGATCTCCCCAGCGCCCGGATCGTAGACGACCATCTCGGCAGCATAGTCCGGGGGGACCCGAATCCGTTCCTTCGACGCGAGGATGTAGAACCGATTCGCCTCCAGGATGTAGGAGTCCCGGTTCGGCCGCTTGATGGGCTCCCAGAACTCGGCCGGATCGTAGTGGTCGATCCGGCTCAGGTCGACCACCGGCGGATTCGGGTGGGCGCGGTACCCGATGATGCCGTCGGTCGCCCGTCCCGACAGATCGATCCCCATGCACAGTCCGTCGTTGATCACGCGCGGGCCGGGCGGGAGCGGCCGGTCGTCGTCGTCGTAGAGCAGCGGGATTCGCCGATACAGCTGGGTCAGCGCGGCGTCGGCCAGCGAGGTGGCGCCGGACAGCAGGCGGACCTGATTGAGCGAAAGCCCTTCGTGAACCCGCACGGGAAACGACTGCGGCGCGACCTCGAGATACAGCGGACCGGCGTAGCCAGGGGCGATCTCGTCGAAGCGTGCCGTCGCGTCCGCCACCACCCGCGTGAAGATGTCCAGTCGACCCGTCGTGCTCTTCGGGTTGCACCGGCCCCGAACGTTCGCGGGCAGGCGCAGCGACTCCTGAAGCGGCACGAGGTAGACCGATCCGCGTTGCAGCGTCGCCCCCGTGGACAGCGCCAGCCGATCGATGACGAGATCGATCTCCGCGAAGTCGGTCTGCTGCAGCCGCGTGAGCACCGGCTCCCGGTACGGCAGGAAGCTCGCGCGGAGCTGATAGGCGACGGCGCCGACGCGAAGGTCCAGGCTCGATGGCTGGTATTGCGCGTCGGCAACGGGCGTGGCTGCGGTGATCCAGCCGTCGCGCACGGCCGCCCGTAGCGCATGGTCCGGCAGGACGCCGGGCGTGACCGCGCCGTCAGCGCGGACTCGGTGCGGTCGCATGATAGTCGTAGAGCTGTCGCACCCACGCGAGATCCATCCGCGCCCCTTCCCCTGGCCTTACCCGTCGGTCTGGCAGACGGCGCCGGCCGCATCGACGTCGAGAACCCGCGCCCGGCCTTCGATGCCGGCCTTGCCGAGCGCCGTTTCCATCGCGCGCGCGACGGCGTCCCCGTCACCCGTGACGACGGCGAGCATCGACGGCCCCGCGCCGCTGAGGACACAACCCAACGCCCCGGCGTCGCGGGCGGCCGCGGCGACCGCGGGCAGCCACGGGAAGAGCCGGCGACGATAGGGCTGATGCAGTCGGTCCTCCAGGGCGACGGCGAGCGCGTCGGGCCGCCGCGTTTGCAGCGCGGCCAGGAGGAGCGCGACACGCTGCACGTTGAACACGGCGTCCGCCCGCGACACCGACTTCGGCAGCACCGCTCGCGCTTCCGCCGTCGTACTGGTCACCTCGGGCACGAGCACGATCCACCGCAGCTCGGGCGGGACCGGCAGCGTCAGCGCGCGCGTGCCGCTCCCATCCGAGGACGACACGGTCAAGCCGCCGTACACCGCGGCCGCGACGTTGTCGGGATGGCCCTCCGCCCGCGCCGCCAGCACCAACAGCGCCTCGCGGTCGAGCGGCGCGCCGAGCAGCGCGTTCCCCGCGACCAGCCCGGCCACCCACGCCGCCGCGCTCGACCCGAGTCCGCGCGCCAGCGGAATCCGATTCACGCACGTCAGCGCGCACCCGGGAAACGGACGTCCCACGGCCTCGTACGCGAGACGAACCCCGCGCGCCACGACGTTGCGCGGCCCGGTCCCGAGCCGGTCCGCGCCCTCCCCCTCCGCGGTGATCGTGACGCTGTCCGCCTCCTCCGCCGTCACGTCGTTGTGCAGGGCCAGCGCGAGCCCCAGCGCATCGAACCCCGGCCCGAGGTTCGCGGAACTAGCCGGCACGCGTACGCGCACGCGCATCGCGACGTCTAACGGATTGCGGAAAGCCGCCGCAGCATCGAAAAAGCCCCGGCGCCACGGGGTGAGGCTTCGCGACTCGAGCGCGGGCTTTGCCCGCGCCCGCTCTGGGGGAGGCATCGGAGGGGGCCGTCGAGGCCCCCTCCGATGAAACGCCGCAGATGGGCCCTTTTCATCGGCCTGCTACAGCCGGCGTAACAGCCATTCCGGGGTGAGTGAGATCGCCCAGGCGTTGAGGACGATGTAGTAGTTGGTGAAAACAAGCACGCCCACGACGATGAGGATCACGCCGGCCGCGCGTTCCATCGCCGGAATGAACGGCCGGTAGCGCTTGAAGAACTTCAGGAACGAGCCGAGCGCGACCGCCGACAACAAGAACGGCAGACCCAGCCCGGCCGAATAGGCGACGAGCAGGCCGATCCCGCGTCCCACCGTCTCCGCGGTGCCCGCGAGGGACAGGATCGCGCCCAGGATCGGACCGACGCACGGCGTCCAGCCGATCGCGAAGGTGACGCCGACGGCGAAGGAGCCGAGATAGCCGGCCGGCTTCTCGCGAATCTGCCACTGCGCCGTCCGGCCGAACAGCCCGAACTTCAGCAGGCCCGCGATGTACAGCCCGAAGACGACGATGAGCGCGCCGCCCACCCGCTGGATCCATTGGCGATAGTCGAGCAGGAACTGGCCGGCGGCGCTGAACGACGCGCCGAGCGCCACGAACACGAGGGAGAACCCGAGGACGAACGCGACGGCGTGCAGGAGCACGCGGCGGCGCGCGGTCGGCGGCAGCTCCCCGGTGAGGTCCGCCACCGACATGCCCGTGATGAACGAGACGTAGGACGGAAACAGCGGAAGCACGCAGGGCGAGAGGAACGAGAACAGCCCGGCGCTGAAGGCGACCGCCACGCCGAGGCCCTGCCCCATCATCAGCGGGCGAGCGCCTCGACCAGCGAGTGCGAGGCGTCGTTGTCCCAGACGCGGGGGCCGATGGCCAGCGCGGCCATGTTGCCGTCCCGATCGACGATGAAGGTCGAGGGCAGCGCGCGCACACCGTAGGTGTTCGCCACCTCCATCTTCGCATCGAGCCCGATCAGGAAGCTGAGCTTGTGCTCCGACACGAACGGGGTGATCGCCTTTGGATCGGCATCGACCGAGACCGCCAGCATCACGAGCCCATCGTCCTTGTGCTGGCGGTAGAGACGCTCCATCGCCGGCATCTCGTCGCGGCAGGGCGGGCACCACGTCGCCCAGAAGTTGACGAAGACCACTTTGCCCCGGTGCTCGTTCAGCTTGAACGTCCCGCCATCCGGCGTTGGCAACGTGAAACTGTCGGCGATCTTCTGCCGGCCCGGCTTGATCAAGTCGAGCTCGCGCAGGGCCTCGTTCAGGCCGAGCATCCGTCCCGGCCGCGGCGGGCGCGCCGGCCGGGGTGCCGACGCAACGGCGGGCGCGGTCGGGCGGGGCGCGCTCACCGCCGTGGGCGAGTCCGCACCCTCGGGCGGCGCGGCGCCGCGAACGGCAAAAACCAGGCCCGCCCCCATGACCACGACGAGCGCGGTCAGGGCGAGGATGACGCCGGACGACCGTGGCATGTGACCTCCAAATCCTTGAAACAACGAGCAGTATATCCTATGCTCCGACGTCATCGGCCGCGGACAACGCCGTCGCGGACGCCGGGAGACCGCCAAGGAGGCTCATCCATGGACGAACGGGACATCCGCGCGCTACTCGACGATGTGAAGGCCGGCCGCCTCTCACGCCGCGCATTCGTGCGCGGCATGGTCGCCCTCGGGCTTACCGCCCCGATGGCCGCCCAACTGCTCTCGTCGGCGGGAATCGCGGCCGCTCAGACCAAGCCGGCCTTCGCGCCCACCAAGCGCGGCGGAGGTGGGTCCCTCAAGGTGCTCTGGTGGCAGGCGCCCACCCTGCTCAACCCGCACTTCGCGGTAGGGACCAAGGATCAGGACGGCTCGCACGTCTTCTACGAGCCGCTGGCCTCGTACGACCCTGACGGCAACCTCATCCCGGCGCTCGCCCAGGAGATCCCGTCGGTGGCCAACGGCAGCGTGACCCGCGACGGCAAGTCGGTGACGTGGCGCCTGAAGAAGAACGTGGTGTGGCACGACGGGAAGCCGTTCACGGCGGACGACGTCGTCTTCAACTGGGAATACGCCGGCGACCCCGCCACCGCCGCGGTCACCATCGGCACCTTCAAGGACATCGCGAAGGTCGAGAAGCTCGACCCGCACACGGTGAAGATCACGTTCAAGGAGGCGACGCCGTTCTGGTCCGAGCCGTTCTGCGGACCGCGCGGCCAGATCATCCCCAAGCACCTGTTCGACCAGTTCCGCGGCGCCAAGTCGCGGGAGGCGCCCACGAACCTCAAGCCCGTCGGCACCGGGCCCTACAAGTTCGTCGACTTCAAGCCCGGCGACACCGTGCGCGGCCAGATCAACACGGCGTACCACGCGACCAACCGGCCGTTCTTCGACACGATCGAGATGAAGGGCGGCGGCGACGCCGTCTCGGCCGCGCGCGCCGTGATCCAGACGGGCGAGTTCGACTTCGCGTGGAACCTGCAGGTCGAGGACGAGATCCTGCGTCGCATGGAGCAGGGCGGCAAGGGCAAGGTCGACATCGCGGTCGCCGGCAACATCGAGCACATCCAGTGCAACCAGACCGATCCCTGGAAGGAGGTCGACGGCGAGCGCTCCAGCCTGAAGACCTCGCATCCCTTCCTCACCGATCCCGCCGTCCGCCAGGCCCTCAACCTCCTCGTGGACCGTGCTTCCGTCCAGGAGCAGATCTACGGGCGGCTCGGGCAGTCCACCGCCAACTTCCTCAACGCGCCGTCCCGCTTCCACTCCAAGAACATGAAGTGGGAGTTCAACGTCGACAAGGCGAACCAGGTCCTGGAAGCCGCCGGCTGGAAGCGCGGAACGGATGGAATCCGCGCCAAGGACGGCAAGAAGCTCAAGATGGTGTTCCAGACCGCGATCAACGCCCCCCGGCAGAAGACGCAGGCGATCGTGAAGCAGGCGGCGACCAGGGCCGGGATCGACCTCGAGATCAAGTCGGTGCTGTCGTCGGTCTTCTTCTCGTCGGATTTCGCCAACCCCGACACCTACTCGAAGTTCTACACCGACATCCAGATGTACACGACCACGATGGGCGCGCCGGATCCCCAGACGTTCATGAACCAGTTCACCACCGCCGAGGTCGCCAGCAAGGACAACAAGTGGCAGGGCCGCAACATCCCGCGCTGGCGCAAC
The DNA here is from genome assembly GCA_041492755.1 of Methylomirabilia bacterium. Taxonomy (GTDB): domain Bacteria; phylum Methylomirabilota; class Methylomirabilia; order Rokubacteriales; family CSP1-6; genus JBGPXN01. The sequence goes on from JBGPXN010000001.1 coordinate 104,471, forward strand.
GAGGAGTACGACAAGGCGTTCAAGGCGGCGGAGAACGAGCTCGATCCGATCAAGCGCGCGGCCCATTTCATCAAGATGAACGACCTGGTCATCCAGAACGTGGTGGTGATCCCCGTGCTCTGGCGGAGCGTCATCAGCGCGGTCTCGCAGAAGGTCAAGGGCACCGAGATCTCGGGGTGGGATTCCAACCTCTGGAACCTGGCCAACTGGTACCGCGAAGCCTGAGGCGCGGCGGCGGC
>JBGPXN010000196.1:0-8515 GCA_041492755.1 Methylomirabilia bacterium
GCGCTGGTTGCCAGGGGAGAGCTGGGCAAATGGACCGTTGGGAGCCTGCGCGAAGGCCGCCGCGACGGCGAAGAAGAGCTCCGTTGCCATCAACAGACCGATCAAGCCCGGAACCACCCAACGAATCGTCCGCATGAAGGTATCCTCCGTGTCGTTCATCATGGGCCCTGGTCATCGTAAGCAGTCCCTGTGCCAGATCGATATTGCGAGCTAAGCATCAGGAAATTCGGCGTTTGTAGACTCCTCCTCGGTGGGTCGCCCGACGGTGGCCGTCAAAACGGTGACGACATTTACGGAATTACAACTGACGCTTCACCGCGGGGCGCCCGCCACGGCACCGCGACGTAGAATGAGCGCGTGGTGGATTTCGAAGATCTCGTCGGCGAGCGGCTCATGATCGGGCTCTCGGGGCCGACGCTCACCGACGACGACGTCGCCGTCTTCCGCGAGACCCGCGCCGCCGGTCTCATCCTCTATCGCCGGAACTTCGATGGCCCCGACGCCGTCCTCGCGCTCATCACCGGCCTTCAGACCAAGCTCGGCCGCCGGCTGCTGGTCGCCACCGATCACGAAGGCGGTCGCGTGATCATGTTCGGCCAGGGCGTCACGATCTTCCCCGACAACCTCGCCCTGGGGACCGCGGGGGACGAGGCCTTCGCGTTCCGCCAGGGCCTCACCGAGGCGCGCGAGCTGCGCCGCCTGGGCGTCGATCTGAACCTCGGTCCCGTCCTCGACGTGCTGACCGAGCGCTACAGCCCCAACATCGGGATCCGGTCGTACGGCAAAGATCCCGGCATCGTCGCCCGCTACGGCACGGCGCGCATCCGGGGCATGCAGAAAGGCGGACTGTCGGCCTGCCCCAAACATTTCCCGGGCAAGGGCCACTCCCCGCTCGACGCCCACCTGCGCCTGCCGACGATCGAGTCGACGTGGGCGGAGATGCACGCCACCCATCTGCCGCCGTTCATGGAGGCCATCGCGGCCGGCGTCGAGTGCGTGATGACGTCGCATCCCGTGTATCCGAATCTCGATCCCGCCGGCGTCCCCGCGACGTTCTCGCGCCTGATCGTCGAAGAATATCTACGCGGTGAAGTCGGCTTCCGCGGGGTGATCGTGTCCGACGATCTGGAGATGGGCGCCGTCAGCGAGAGCTGTCCGATCGGCGAGGCGACCGTACGGGCCGCCGCCGCCGGCCACGATCTGCTGCTGATCTGTCACACGGCGCCGGCCCAGCGGGCCGCCGCCCGGGCCCTGGTCGACGCCTACCGGTCCAACGCGCTCCCCCGGCCGGGGCTCGAGCGCGCCGCCGAGCGCGTGCGCCGCCTACGGCTGGCGCGCACCGCGCGGGCCGAGGGCGGTCCGCCGACGGCCGAGGTCGATGGGCATGCGGTCGCGATGGCGGTGGCGACGCGGGCCGTCACGCAGGTCGGTACGGGCGCGCCCGACTTCAAGCGCCGGCTCAACGGTCGCGTGGCCGTGATCTTTCCGCGCTTCTCGGCCCTGGCTTCCCGGATCACCATCGAGCCGGAGATCGCCGACGAGCACGGGTACCTCGCCAGGGCCTTTGGCCTGATCGGCGTGACGCCCACGGTGCGCGTGGTCGGGATCGAGCCGACGCCGGCCGAGATCGCCGAAGCGAGCGACGCCGCGCGCGCGGCGGACGCGACCGTCCTGTTCCTCTTCGACGGTCACCTCTACCCGTCGAACCGTGCGCTGCTCGACGCCGTGCAGGACGCGGCCCGCACCCTGGCCGTCGTGCTGCTCCGTGACCCCTACGACGCCGCGCTGCTGCGCGCCGGCGTCCTCGGGCTCACGGCCTACGGCTTCCGGCGCTGCCAGCTCGACGCCGTCATCGCCCGGCTCGGTCACTGACCCGCACCAGCGCGGACAACCCCATCGCGAGCAGCATCGTCCCGGCCGTTCCCACGATGACCAGCCAGGACCACGCAAACGTCAAGGCGCCCGTCTCGGACAGCACGAGCAGGGCGAGGTTCACGACGGCCATGACCACCATGGCGATGACATTGGCGGTGTCCGCGACGGGGCGACGGGTGAGCAATCCCAGGAGGAAGACGCCCAGCAGAGACCCCGACGTGACGCCGGCGATCTTGAAGACCGTCCACAGCATCTGGCCCGGCACGAACACGAACACCCACGCCAGCACGGCGAGCACGAGCCCGAAGACGAGCACCGCCACCCGCGACACCAGCAAGTAGTGGCGCTCGGAGCGGCCCTGGACGAGGAGGGGCCGGTAGATGTCGGTCACGAACGACGCGGTGAGCGAGCCGAGCGGTGAGTCGATCGAAGAAAGTACGATGGCGGCCAGCATGAAGCCCCGCAGCACCGCCGGCATGGCCTCGCGCACGAAGTGCGGCAGGATCTCGTCCGGCCGGGCGAGGACCGGCGCCGGATGCTGGGTGTAGAAGACGAAGAGGCCGGTCCCGAGGCCGAGGTAGATCAGCAGCGTCAGGAGTGTCCCCACCGGTGTCAACGCCAGCGTCCACTGGCTCTGGCGCCGCGTCTCGACCGTCAGCAGCCGCTGCATGAGGTCGTGGTCGGTGCCGAACGCGGCCATCGAGCCAACCACCCCATTGAGCAGCGCCACCCAGACGATGTTCGGCTTCGTCAGCGCGCTCGACCAGAACTCGGGCGCACCGAGTGACGGGCCCCAGTCGATCACATTCAGGCGCCCGGCGGCGCGGGCGGTCGCGATCATGGCCGCCAGCCCCCCGTCGATCTGGGCGATGAGGTACACCAGCGTGGCGGCGCCGGCGGCGAGGAACATCAGCGCCTGGAACACGTTGGTCCAGACCACGGCCTGCACGCCGCCGGTGGCGATGTAGAGGATCGAAATGACGCTGAAGACGGCGATGGTCGGGATGAGCGACCATCCCATGAGGTAGCCGACGGCAACCGCGGTGAGCGTGAGCCGCGCGCCGGAGCCCGCCAGCCGCGTGACGAAGAAGAAGATCGATGCGGTGACCTGGCTCCGCGGGCCGAAGCGGTCACGGAGGAACTCGTAGATCGTGGTGACCTGGTGGCGGTAGAAGGCCGGGATGAAGAGAAACGCCACGGCCAGCTTGGCGAGGCTCGAGCCGACGAAGAACTGCGCATACTCCCAGTTCTCGCGGTAGGCCGTGGCCGGCACCGAGATGATCGTGACGGCGCTGATCTCGGTGGCGAGAAACGACAGGCCGGCCGCCCACCACGGCACGCGCCGGCGGGCCAGGAAGAAGTCGACGGTGTCCCGCTGCTGGCGGGCGAACCAAACGCCGATCCCGACGAGGACCGCGATCGCGACGAGGAGAACGAAATAGTCGGGCGCGGTGAGGGAACTAGGCCGCGTGCCGGGCACGGGCCATGATAGCCGGAATCAGGAGCGCTCGGCCCCCACGACGCGAAACTCGCTCTGCTTCTTGCGCAGTCGGGCCACGAGCTCGTCCCACGACGAGGTCAGGATCACGCGGTCGAACTGGCTCCGGTAGGTGGAGACCCAGCTCACGCCGTCGACGAGCACGTCGTACACTTTCCAGCGCCCGTTGCGCAGGTGCAGCCGATAGTCGAGCGCGACGTCCCGCGGCCGCCGCAACACGCGCGAGCGCACCACCGCGTAATCGTCGTCGACGGTCTCGCCCAGGTAGGCGATCTTCCCGCCCGTGTAGCCTTCGATGCGAGCGAGATACGAGCGCTCGAGCAGATCGGTGAACAGCCCGACGAACTCGACTCGTTCCTTCGCGGAACGGCCGGCCCAGTGGCGTGAGAGCGTGCGGCGCGCCATCTCGTCGAAGTCGAAGAGGTCGGCCACCACCCGGCGCAGCTCGGATCGGACCTTGTCCAGCGGCACGCGGCCGGCTTGCTGCGACTCGGGACGGTTGACCTGCGCCTCTTCGAGAACAGTGAGGGCCCGCGTGACGGCGGTCTGGACGACGTCCCGTGGGTTCCCGGCAGGCGCCGCGGCAGCGGCGACGACGAGGAGCCACGCGGCCATTGATTTCGTCATGGCGGTTTTGCTGGAGGCATGTTTCGTGCCGGCCAATCCGGACGGCAAAGGGGTTGATTTCGTGACGCTGTCTCGCGAGTGTCCGACCGTCGATAATGAGTGTCCGGGTGCCAGGATGGCTGTCGTGTCCATGATTCGACGTGTGTCAGCGACGCTCTGGGTGGGCGCCGACCTCGGAGGTACGTGGGTCAGGATCCTCGCGGGGGATGGCCGCCAACGCCGCCGGCCGCTCGTGCTGCGCGCTCCGTCGTTGCAGAATCGAGAAAAGTTTTTCCGCGCAGTGTGGCGACGGCAACGCTGGCGCGGCCGCGACGTCGGCGCGCTCGTGATCGCCTCCAGGGGGATTTGGACGCGCGCCGAGTGCCGGGCCTTCGTCGGTCCGCTTCGCGGCCTCGCGCAGCGGGTGCGCGCGGTGCCCGACGCCCACGCCGCCTTTCTCGGCGCCCTAGGGGATCGGCCCGGGCTCCTGATACTCTCCGGCACCGGGTCCATCGTCGTCGGCCACGACGGGCGCGGCCGCTGGGCCCGGGGTGGCGGTCTCGGTCCGCTGCTCGGCGACGAAGGCTCGGGGTTCTGGCTGGGACGTGAGTGGCTGCGGGCGACGGCGGCCACGAACTACCTGGCCGCGCGGTCCGTGGTGACCGCGCCCGATGCCGTCGCGCGGATCGCGGCGCTGGCGCCCCTGGTGATGCGCCGGGCCCGACGCGGCGATCGCCGCGCGCGGGCGGTCGTGGCCGCGGGGCAGGTGCATCTGGCCGGGATCGCCGCGCGGGTCGCCGCCGAGCTGCGGCTGGCCGAGCCGGTCGCCGTGAGCTGGGCCGGGAGCGTGCTGGGCGTCCCGTGGTTCCGGGCGGGACTGCAGCGGGCGCTGGCGCGAGGCGGAATGCGCGCGCGGTGGGTGGCGCCGGAGAGCGAGCCGGTGGTGGCGGCAAGCCGCCTCGCCGAGAACCTGAGCAGGAGGACACCGAAATGACGTCGTGCACGCGACGCCTCGGCCGCGGTCTCGATGGCTGAGCAGACCCGCGCGGCCACCGAGGAAGTGCTCGTCACCCGTGACGGCTCCATCGTCACCCTGACCTTCAACCGGCCCGCCGCGCGCAACGCGATGACGTGGGCCATGTACCAGCGGCTCGAGGAGACGTGCGAGGAGGTGGACGCCGACGATTCGGTCCGCGTCCTCATCCTCCGCGGGGCCGGGGGCAAGGCGTTCGTGGCCGGCACCGACATCGGCCAGTTCACGACGTTCGCGAGCGCGGAGGACGGTCTGGCCTACGAGCGGGACGAGGACCGCCGCATCGATCGGCTCGAGCGCGTGCGCAAGCCCGTGATCGCGCAGATCGAGGGCTTCGCCGTCGGCGGCGGCTTCCTCATCGCCACCGGGTGCGATCTGCGGATCGCCACGCCGGAATCGAAGTTCGGCGCGCCGATCGCGCGCACGCTCGGCAACTGCCTGTCCATGGACGCGTACTCGCGCTTCCTCGACTTCTTCGGGCCGGCGCGGCTCAAGGAGCTGATCTTCACGGCCCGGCTGATCTCGGCCGAGGAGGCGCACGCGGCCGGCTACGTGCAGGAAGTCGTCCCGGCGGACGCGATCGACGCGCGCGTGCGCGAGCTGGCGATCCAGATCGCCGGGCACGCGCCGATCACGATGTGGGTCACCAAGGAGGCGATCCGCCGCATCCAGGAGCAGCGGCGCGGCCGCGGCGGCGACGACCTGATCGCCACGACGTACACCAGTCACGATTTCCACGAGGGCGTGCGCGCCTTCCTCGAGAAGCGCACGCCCCGCTGGACGGGGAAATAGCCCATGCCGACACGCAAGAAGTCGTCGCCCTCGGCTGCGGTCCTGGAGGCGCTCACCGCCTCCGCGGTGCGGTGAGCGCAGCGCGCCGCACGACAGGGCCGGCCCACGCGGGAACCAGGCCGACCGCCAATGCCCTCACCCGCCGGCTCGTGATCAACGTGTGCCCACGCGAGCTCGGTGTGGTGGTCCTTGCCGTCCGGTGCGGCGAGCGCCGCCGGCGCCTGGACGCGACGGCGGTGACGGCGGGCCTGGAAGCGCTCGCCCGGGAGCGCGGCCTGGCCGACACCGTGCACGTGCGCGCGGCATGCGCCGGCGGCTGCGCGCTGAAGGGCCCCAACCTGAGCCTGGCCGTGTATCCCCCGCTCCGGGCCGGTGAGCGTCCGGATCACGTCGCGATCGGCTGGCGATCGTACGTCGCGTCGCTGGCCGAGCTCGACTGCCTTGCCCGCATTCTCGACGACAACCTGGAGGCCCCGTCATGACTGGTCTGCGCTTCGGTCAGCCCGCTCCCGACTTCACCCTGCCATCCACGGCGGGCGGCGAGCTCACGCTCTCGTCGCTCCGCGGCCACAACGTGGTGCTGGTCTTCTACTGCTACGACTGGGGAAGTATCTGAACGCCCGAGCTCACCGACCTGGTCAAGGTCGAGTCGCAGATCAAGGACCGGAACGCGCGGCTGCTCGCCATCAGCGGCGACAGCCCGTTCTCGCACGCGGAGTTCGCCAAGGCCCGAAACTTCCCGTTCCCGCTGCTGAGCGACATCAAGCGCACGGTCATCCGCACCTACGGCGTGCTGGACGAGGACCGTAACGTCGCCTGGCGCTCGACGTTCGTCATCGACCGCGACGGCAACCTGCGCTGGGGCCAGGCCGGCGACCGCCTGATGGTGCGCGACGGCCAGGAGATCGTGCGCATCCTGGATCTGGTCGCCCGCGGGCGGAAGTGACGCAGGCCAGCTCCAGCGCCGGAGACCTCGCACCACCGGCCGAGCGATGGGGGCTCCGGGGGGCCTCGGGGCCCCCAGGCCAGCGAGCGTAGTCGAGAAGCGCCACGGCTTGGCCGGGGCGCGGCCGAGCGATGGGGGGGTATGGGGGGCCGTGTCGGGGCCCCCCATCTAATAACGACGACGCATCGCCACGTAGGCCAGCGGTCCGGTGAGCGCGGCGACCACGCCGGCCACGGTGTTGGTCCAGCCCGCGGTCGCCATGGCGAGCAGCGAGACCGCCGCCGGCACGGCGGCGACGAGAACAGCGATGGCCAGCCCGCCCGGGACGCGCCAGGGCCGGTGCAGCGTCGGGTCCGCCACGCGCAGGTACAGGAATGCCGCGAGCTCGACGAGCAGGCTCAACGAGTACAGCCAGACGTTGAGGACGATCAGCTCCTTGAACGAGAACGCGGCGAACGCGGCGTAGCAGACGGCCGACACGAGCACGGCCACGCGCGGCGCGCGGCCCGCCGCGTCGACGGTGCCCAGGACGCGCGGTAGCATGCCCTGAGCGGCGAGCACGTACGGCAGGCGCGAGTTGGTGAGCAGCAACGAGAGAAAGAGTCCGGCGGTGCTGACGACGGCCCCGGCCGCCACCGCGTGACCGAGCCAGACTCCGCCGACCGCCGTCGCCAGCGCGGGCAGGGCGCCCGTGGTCCAGCTCGCCGCCGGAATCCCGGCGCTCGCGGCCGCGGCCGTCGGGAGTACGTAGGCGGCGACAATCACCGGCAACGCCAGCAGCAGCGCGTGCCGGTACGCGCGCTCGGGCGCGCGCGTCTCGCCCAGGCACATCGCCGGCGTGTCCCATCCGGAGTAGTTCCACATGACGACGGCGAGTCCGAGGCCAAGCCCGGCGCCCAGCGTCTGGCCCTCGCGCGCGAAAGGCATCCACGGAACCGTCTTGGCCGTGGCGAAGCCGACCACGACGAGCGCGACGACCGGCAGCAGCGCGGCCACGGCGAGGGCGACCGCGGCGCGTCCGACCGGTCGCACGCCGAGGACGTTCAGCGCGGTCAGCAGAACGATGAAGGCCAGCGCGAGCAGCCAGCGCTGGAGCGGCGTCATCCCCGGGACCCAGTACGCGGCGTACTCCACGAACAGCGCCGGATACACGGCGACGTCGACGAAGCTGTCGATCCAGCTCCACCAGCCGACCTGAAACGCCCAGAACGGGCCGAAGGCGCGGCCCGTCCACGCCACGTACCCGCCCTCGTGCGGCATGGCGCTCGCGAGCTCGGACATGGCGAGGGCGACGGGCAGGCTCCAGAGCAGCGGGGTGAGGATGAGCAGGCAGAGCGCCAAGCCGGGTCCGAAGGACGCCACGACGTCTTCGCTGCCGTACGGCCCGCCGCTGACGTTGAAGAACACGATGGCCGCGAGCGGGATCAGGCCCAGCTCGTGCCGGAGGGGGCGCGCGACCGCCGCGACGGGACGGCCGCCCGTCACCGCGCCTGGGCGGCCGCGATGAGCGCGGGCAGCTCCCGGAGCCACTCGTCGAGGGGGCGCTCCGCTTCGACCACGATCTGCAGCTTGCCGTTGGGGAGCCGGCGCACGCGGCCCGGCGCTTCCGGCCCGAGCGGGATGGTCAGCATCTCGCGATGGATGCCGAGCCCGTCCGTGACCTCGAAGATGGCGTCGATCTCCTTCATCGTGACGACCTCGAGCATGACGGCGTCCCTACCCGGCCCGCACGCCGACTTCGGCGGCGCATTCCTGGATCTGCCGC
>JBGPXN010000085.1:0-18631 GCA_041492755.1 Methylomirabilia bacterium
CACGTCGTCCTTGAACTTCAGGGGGGCGCGATCGGCCGTCGCCCGCACCACCGAGGCCTGTCCGGAGAGGGTCGTCACCACGCCCGCGGACGTGCCCTGGGCCAGAACCGCCGCCGGCCACACGGCCACTGCCATGAGCGCCCCTAAAATCCTTGGCGCGATTCCTGATGTCATCGATGGCTCCTCCCAGAGGGTTCGCCCGGGATTCCGGGCGCGCCGATTATAGCAATGCTCGGGACAACATACGTTCCGAAAGCGCCGGCGCATGCACGAGCCACGAACCAGGGCGATTCGGAAGCTCACACCCCGGTCGGATGGCGCGCCGGCGTGTCAGGCGGTCAATCGCCGCATCGACGGCGCTGCGCGGCAGTCCGAAGAGGCGGGCGAGCAGCCGCTCGGTGCTGAAGACGGCGCCGCGCAGGTAGCGCTCGACGAGCCGGTCGATGGCCGCATCGCGCGCCAGCCGTCGCCCCTCCGCGACCCCGTCGGGCAGCCAGGCTTCGAGCAGGTCCCATCGATACGAGAACGACGGCTCGTACCGCTCCTCGACCTTCACCAGCCAGAGCCCTTGTTGCAACTCCGCCATCGCGCGCTCGAACTCGCGCGTCCGCGCCGGATCCAGCATGAAGCTGGTCGTGCGCAAGTCGCGCGTGTACTGCGGGTGCTCGCGCATCATCGCGTCCATCAGCCGCCGTGCGGTGTGGCTCATGCGGCCGGCGGCGTATTCCTCGCGATAATCGCGGGCGCGCTGGCGGCCGCGCACCAGGGCGTAGAACGCAGGGAACAGATCGAGAGCGACGAGCACGGGACGCGCCTTCAGGAGCTTGCCGTAGTAGACCAGCTTCCGGGCGGGCAGCCGGTCTTTCAGCTTCCACGTCAGGCCGATGCCGGCGTCGTGGTGGGAGCGCCGCGGCCAACGCGGATCGGCGCGTCCGGTGACGGCCTCCCAGAGACACGCGACGCCCTCGGGAAATCGATAGAACGTCGAGCAGAAGCCGACCGCGTCGACGAACGCCAGGGCCGAGCGCTCGCTCCGGACTCTGAGCGATGGCCGCCGGCGGAACCGCTGGTCGCGGAGCCGCTCGACGTTCGGTGCCGGCACCCGCGCAGCGGCGCTCACGCGGGCGGCGGCCGCGCGTCGGCGGGCGCGAGGCCGGCCAGATCGGGCTCGAGCTGCAGCGTATCGGCGATCTTCGTGTAGCTCGAGAACACCTCGAAGAGCATCCGGGCCTGCTCCGGAGACTCGCACGCGTCCCGCAGCCGAACCGTCGGCATGCCGTGCTCCTCCCGTCGCCCCGCGCACGGGCGGACGACGGCGCTCAGTCTAGCGGAGGCGCGCTGGGTGCGCTAATCCCGCAGCCGGAAAGGCCGCCCGGCGACGGGACTTCCCGCCACCGGGCGCCGGACGCTGCGCTGGATCGTGACGTGTGCCCGGACGGGAGGCGTTATTGCTCCTTGGCCAGGAACTGGGCGCGGCGGTTCTTGCTCCAGCACGCTTCGGCGTGCTGGGTGCAGAGCGGGCGCTCCTCGCCGTAGCTGATGATCGTCATGCGATCGGCCGCGATACTGCGGCTCGCCAGGTACGTCACGGTCGACTTCGCCCGGCGCTCCCCGAGCGCCAGATTGTACTCGTTGGTGCCGCGCTCATCGCAGTGACCTTCGATCAACACGAGGCGTCGCGGGTTGGCGCGCAGCCATTCGGCATTGGCGTCGAGGATCCTGGCGTCGCCGGGGCGGATGTCCGAGCGGTCGAACTCGAAGTGGATCATCTTCAGCTCGGCCACTGGCGCGAAGTCGCGCACCACGGGGCGCTCCGGAACGGGCGCCGGAGCCGGCCCAACCGGGGCCGGGGGCGAGGTTGCCGGAGGCACGGGCTCCGGCTTCGCCGGCACCACGTTGGGCGGCGCGGGCGCCACGGCCAGCGGCGGCACGGGCGCGGGCGCCACGGCGACGATCGCCTGGCCGCCGGGGGCGGGCGCGGTGGCGGCCGTGAGGGTGGGCCGCTTGGCGCAGGCGCCCACGACGAGGCCGAGCGCGAGGACAGAAACGACGGAGGCGGAAACGGTGCGATTCATGGGCTCTCCTTCACGCGCTCAGCGTTCCAGGATTTGTTCCTGGCTCACGGTGACCGGCTTGCCCCACCACCCCTCTTCGCGCGCCATGGCGATCTCGTTCCGCGTCACCTTCGCCGGCGCGCCCTCTGTATTGTGGACGGAGAAGGACATGTGCTCCCCCGAGGCGAAATGCGTGGGATGGGTGCGCCACGTCGTCCATTCCTCGCTGGTCGCGCAGGCAGTCGTCGCGAGGAGCGCGCCGCCGATCAGCAAGTAACGCGATGTCGAACGCAACATATATGATTCCTCCTCGTCCGGCCGTCTCGCCGGGGCTTGGCTTCTCGTCATGGGCGCGGCTCGTCTACCCGAGGAGAATCTCCGCGCGCCAACGGAATGTTTGTCGGTGCAGCAGGCGTGCCAGACCCAGCAAGATGGCAAGCGTCAACAGCGACGCTCCGTTGGCGTAGGGGGCTCCCGGAGTATGTCCGAACGTGGTATTGAAGCGCTTACACAACCACCGCAAAAAAGTCGCGACCGGCGCCGGCTGCGACGAGGAGAACGGCCATGGCAAGCGGCAGCAAGCTGAGCGACCTCCAGGCGCGGTTCGGCGTAGCCGGTGCGCTCGCGTTCGAGGACACGGGCGGACTCGTCCGCGCCGTCGTCGCCACGCCGCGCGCCCAGGGAGACGTCTACCTGCAGGGTGCGCACGTCGCCCGCTACCGGCCGACGGGTCAACAACACCCGGTCCTGTTCGTGAGTGGACGAAGCGCCTTCACGGCGGGCAAGGCGATCCGCGGGGGCGTGCCGATGATCTTTCCCTGGTTCGGCGCCAAGGCCGACAACCCGTCCGCACCCCAGCATGGCTTCGCCCGGGTGGCGTCGTTCGACGTCGAGTCCGCGCGTCAGGAGGGTGGCGCGGTGACCCTCGTGCTGCGACTTGACGCGGACGCGTCGAGCCGGCAGGCGTGGCCGTACGATTTCGTGGCGCGCTATCGCGTGACCATGGGCGACACGCTCGAGCTCGCCTTCGAGGTCGAGAACCGCTCGGCGAGCCCCCTCACCTACGAGGAGGCCCTGCACACGTATCTGGCGGTTGGCGACATCCGGAAGGCATCGATCGAAGGACTCGCCGGCACGACCTTCATCGACAAGGTGGACGGCTTCCAGCGTAAGCGCGAGGGCAGCGCCCCCATTCGCCTGGGGGGCGAGACCGACCGCGTTTACCTCGACACGACGGCGACCTGTGTGGTCGACGATCCCGTGCTGGGGCGGCGGCTGATCGTCGACAAGCATGGCTCCGCCTCCACCGTGGTCTGGAACCCCTGGTCAGAGAAGGCGAAGGGGATGGCGGACTTCGGCGACGACGAGTGGCCCCAGATGGTCTGCATCGAAACCGCCAACGCCGCCGACAACGCCGTCACCCTCGCCCCCGGCGCCCGCCACGAGCTCCGCGCCACCATCCGCACGGAGTCGCGATAGAAAGAGCGCCGGGGCGGCCAGGGAGGCGCTCCGACCAAACGCTGCTGATCGCCCCGGGACAATACGCAGGGACTGACGACATGGGGGGCCCCGATATGGCCCCCCATACCCCCCAGACGCTCGGCACGCCCCGGGGGACCCGTGGCGCGCCTCGAATTCCCTCACACCCTCTGACCGCTCCGAGCTGCCGTCGCGGGGAGGGGTCGGAGGGGGCCTCGGTGACCCCCTCCGACCAAACGACGGGGGCGGAGCCCCCCTTCGAGCCTTAGGCGGAATACGTCGACGCGAAGATCGAGGCGCCGGCGCCGCGGGTCCGCTTCACACCGTGATCGCGGTTGGCGACCAGGTGCTGGAGGACCTTGAACGCCGTCTCGACCTCTTCGCGGGCGCCGATCTCCTGCGCAATCTGCTCCACGGCGAAGCTCTGGCCCTTGCGCGCGCGCAGGAAGGACACGACCTTCTGCTGCACGTCGAGCACGCTCGCTGCCGCCTTCTTGCCCGCCTCCACGCCCGGCTGGTGGTAGGCGTTGATGTTCACCAGCGTTCCGTAGTAGCCGACCACGCGCTCGTAGAGCGCGATGAGCTTGCCCACGGTCTGCGGGCTCACGTCGGGGACGCTGATCGTGATGCTCTCGCGGCCGCTCTCGTGGAGCGCCCGGCGCGTGCCCTGCAGGAAGCCGCTCAGGTAGTCGCCGCTCGTCGCCCCCGGCTCTACCTGCATCGAGCGCGTGGCGCGGTCCTTGAGGACCTCGATGAAGGTGATGAAGAAGTTGTTCACGCCGTCGCGCAGTTGCTGGACGTAGGCGTGCTGGTCGGTGGAGCCCTTGTTGCCGTAGACGGCGATGCCCTGGTTTACCACGCGCCCGTTGAGGTCCTTCTCCTTGCCGAGCGACTCCATCACGAGCTGCTGGAGGTACTTGCTGAAGAGCTCCAGGCGGTCCTTGTACGGCAGGACGACCATGTCCTTGGCGCCCCGCCCGCCGCCCGCGTGGAACCACATCTGCGCGATGAGCGCGGCCGGGTTCCGCAGCGGATCCTTCTCGCGCGTCACCGCGTCCATCGCCTTGGCGCCGTCGAGCATGCCCTGGATGTCGATGCCCTGCAGGGCCGCGGCAAGCAGCCCCACCGCCGACAGCTCCGAGGTGCGGCCGCCGACCCAGTCCCACATGGGGAAGCGGGCCATGAACTGGTTGGCGACGGCGAAGTCGTCAAGCTCGCTCGCCTCCTGCGTCACCGCGACGGCGTGGGCGCCGAACGGCAGCTTGGCCGCGTCGTAGGCCTTCTTGGCCTCGAGCATGCCGTTGCGAGTCTCCTTGGTGCCGCCCGACTTCGAGATGTTGATGATGATCGTTTCTTTGAGGCCGCTCCCGATGCGGGCGAGCACGTTGTCCATCCCGTCGGGATCGGTGTTGTCGAAGAAGTACGGCGTCATCTTGTCGCCGGCCGTCCCCAGCGCCTTGGCCACGAACTGTGGGCCGAGCGCGGAGCCGCCGATGCCGACGACGAGCACGTTCTTGAACTGCTTGGCCTTGGGCGGCTTGATCTTGCCGGCGTGGACGGCCCGGGCGAACTTCTTCATGTTGGCCAGGCAGGAGTCGATCTCCTTCTTGATCTCCGCGCTCGGCGCCTTCGATGAGTCGCGCAGCCAGTAGTGCCCGACCATACGCTTTTCGTCGGGGTTGGCGATCTCACCGGCCTCCAGCTTGTCCATCTCGGTGAAGGCGCGGCGGATGTCCGCCTCCTTCTCCTTCAGGAACGCATCGCTGAAGTTCATCCGGCTGACGTCGACGGTCACGCCGACGGAGTCGCAGACGAGCAGGTACCGCTTGAACCGTTCCCACTGTGCGAGATCAGGCATGTATTGCCTCCTTCACGCTCCGATCGTTAAGTTGAGCTAGGGCGACTGGGGTCGATCCGGGCGCGGCCGCCCGGCGCCGGTCCCGACGGCGGCGGCGCCCGCCGGCCGGCCCCCCCGCCCGGCGGCGGCGGGTTCGGGCTCGTCCAGCTTGGCCCGTAGTCGCTTCACCAGTTCGGTGTACGACGACGTCTGGACGATCTTGTTGAATTGCGTCCGATAATTTCCGACGAGACTGACGCCTTCGATGGCGACGTCGAAGGCGCGCCAGCGATCGCCCCGGCGGAGCATCCGATAGTCCACCGGGACTTCGGTGCCCTGCTTGGTCTGAATGCGCGTCCGCACGGTCACGACCTCGCCGTCACCGAGTTCGCCCACGTAGAGGATCTTCTCGCCGGAGTACAGCTCGATCTTGGAGACGTACGAACGCTCGAGCAGATCGGTGAAGAGGGCGACGAACTCCTGCCGCTCGGCCGGTGTTCGTGCCTGCCAGTGCACGCCCAGGCTGCGCTGCGAGATCTCGGTGAAGTCGAAGATGTCCTCGGCGATGCGCCGGGTGGTGGCGCGCCGCTCCTGGATCTTGCCGTCTCCCGGTGTGTCGAGGGCCTTGAGCGCCTGGTCCACGTGGGCCCGAAGCTGGTCCGTGGCCGGCCCCGCCGCCGCGTTCCCTGCGCCGGTCATCGCGACGAGGAGCACGGTGAGGATTGCGCTGCAGCCACCCGGTCTCATGAAATCTCCAACGATCGTGGGTGCGGCGATTCTAGGTGCGCGCTCTCACCCTGTCAACGCGCGCGGACGGATCACCCGCCGGCGCCCCGCGCACGCCGGGCGCGGCGTGGCCGGCCCGCGCCGGACGCGCTATCATCGCCTGCCATGAAGCTGTTGATCGTTCGTCACGCCATCGCCTATCCGCACGGCACACCGGACTACGAGGAGGACGAGCGGCCCTTGACGCCGGAGGGACGCCGCAAGTTCGAGCGGGCCGCGCGCGGCCTCGTCAAGATCATCGGCCCGCCGGACGTGCTCCTGACGAGCCCGCTCCCGCGGGCGCGGCAGACGGCTGAGATCGCGGCCGAGGCGTGGGGCGGCGTGTCGCCCACCGAAGAGCCAGCGCTCGCCGACGGCGACATCGACGCCGTGCTGAGAGCGATCGATCGCCTGCCGCGCGATGCGCGGATCGCGGTCGTCGGTCACGAGCCCTACGTGTCGGCATTGCTGGGGCGCCTGCTCGGCGTCGACCACACCGATCGACTGGAGTTCCGCAAGGGCGGTGCGGCTCTGGTGAACCTGCCGGGATCGGCCCTGAACGGCGGCCGTCTGGAGTGGTATGTGCGTCCTAAGATACTGAGAAAGCTGGCGTAATTCATTCCTCTGGAAAGTTCCGACCGTAATTCGTCGTTCAGGGCTATAGTGCGACCCATCGTCCCCGAGGAGGAGGCCTTATGGCGCTTGTGACTCCGATTTCCGGTGGGTCCGGTCGCAACGGACCGACGACGCTTTCGATCGACATCGGCGGCACCGGCCTGAAGGCCTCGGTGCTCGACGAGAAGGGCCAGATGGTCGTCGATCGCGTGCGCGTCGAGACGCCCGTGGGGAGCTCTCCCGAAGTCATCGTCGAAACGCTCGTGAAGCTGGTCGAGCCGCTCCCTTCCTACGACCGCGTGTCCGTCGGATTCCCGGGAGTGGTCCGCGACGGAAAGATCCGGAGCGCGCCCAACCTGGGCAACGACGCCTGGAAGGGCTTCGACCTCCAATCCGCCATGACCGAAGCGCTCAAGAAGCCCGTCCGCATCGTCAACGATGCGGACATGCAGGGCCTCGGTGTGATCCTGGGCAAGGGCGTGGAGGTCGTGATCACCCTCGGCACCGGCTTCGGCAGCGGCATCTACGTCGACGGGCGGCTGAGCTGCCATCTCGAGATGGCGCACCACCCGTTCCGCAAGGGTGAGACGTACGACCAGCAGCTCGGCAACGCCGCGCGCAAGAAGGTGGGCTCGAAGAAGTGGAACAAGCGGGCGAAGACAGCCATCAAGAATCTGAGGACGCTCGCGAACTTCGACCACCTCTACATCGGCGGCGGCAACGCCAAGAAGCTCAACTTCAAGCTCCCCGACGACATCACCGTCGTCTCCAACCAGGCGGGCATCGCGGGCGGCATCGCCCTCTGGCGGGATTAGTTGAATGGGGGGCCCCGAAATGGCCCCCCATACCCCCCATGCTCGGCAGCGCCCCGGGGAACCCGGGGCGCTCCTCGTCTTCCGTCAGGTGTCCCCGAGGCCCCGAAATGGCCCCTGCACCCCAATGCTCGCCGGCATCCCGGGGAACCCGGGGGGCTCCTCGTCTTCCGTCAGGTGTCCCCGCGGCCCCGAAATGGCCCCTGCACCCCAATGCTCGCCGGCGCCCCGGGAACCCGGGGGGCTCTTCGGTTCTCGTAACCGGCTATCGATGATGTGAGCCTCGCGCTCACATCAGAGGATCTTCAGCATGCAGTCGGAGCTCGTTGCGGTCGTCGATCTAGGGTCGACGGCGGCGCGCTTCACGCTGGCTCGCATCAAGCCCGGCCGCGGCTTCAAGGTGCTCCTGAGAGATCGCGTCGAGACGCGGCTGGGGGACGGCCCGCCCGGCACGTTGCCCCGTGAGGGAATCAAGGAAACGCTCCGCGCCGTTCGCCGCTTCCTGCGCCGGCTCGACGCCGCCGGCAACCGGCCACGGGTGCTGGCCGTAGCGACCGCCGCCGTCCGCGACGCGCGCAACCGCGACCGTCTGCTGGGTCCGCTTCTGAAGAACGACGGCGTGTCGGTCCAGGTACTCAGCGCCGCCCAGGAGGCCCGGCTCGGCGCGCTCGCCGTTCTCGAAAGTCTGGCCGTGCGCAACGCCGTGGTGGTCGACCTGGGAGGCGCGAGCCTCCAGATCACGCGCGTGCGCAAGGGCCGCGTCGTCAGCACCGCCGGGCTGCCGCTGGGCGTGCTGCGCACGACGCGCGCGTTCCTTCGCCACGACCCGCCGCAGCCGCGCGACCTGATGGCACTCCGGCGGGAGGTCCGCCGGCAGCTCCTCGACGCGCTGCCGGCGGCCCAGCGCAATGAGATAATAGTGGGCCTGGGGGGGACCGTCCGTACCCTGGCGAGTGTGCACCTCCGCCTCGAGCACAAGAAACGCAAAGATCGCCACGGGCTTCGGCTGCACCAGTCCGACGTGACGGCCGTCCGTGAGCGACTGGAGGCGGTCGGCGCGCGAAAGCGGCGAAAGATCCTGGGGGTGAAGGCCGACCGCGCCGACATCATCCTGGCCGGCGCGATCGTGATCGAGGAGCTGATGACGCTCGGCGGCTATCTCGAGATGGTCATCTGCAACCGCGGGGTCCGGGACGGGTTGCTGCTGCGCGAGACGTTCGACAGCGAGGGCTGACATGGCACAGGAAGCGTTCGTCAATCGCGAGTTGTCGTGGCTCGAGTTCAACGCGCGGGTGCTGGAAGAGGCCCAGGACCACAACGTGCCGCTACTCGAGCGGGTGAAGTTCCTCTCGATCTTCAGCTCCAACCTGGACGAGTTCTTCATGGTCCGGGTGGCGAATTTGAAACGGCGCATCCACGCCGGCGATCTGAAAGTCGGGCCGGACGGGCTCAGCTCCAGCGAAGCGCTGTCGGGCGTCACCGCGCGCGTGCACGATCTGGCCGAGCAGCAGCACCGCTGCTTCCTGGAAGACATCCAGCCCCTGCTCGCCGCCGAAGGCGTCCGCGTCCTCAAGCCGAAGGAGCTCAACGAGAGCCAGCACAAGTTTCTCGAGGAGTACTTCCGCCGCACCTTGCTTCCAATCGTCACTCCGCTCGCCGTCGATCCCGGCCACCCCTTCCCCTATCTGAGCAATCGGTCCCTCTGTCTGGTCGCCTCGATCCAGCCGACCGAGCCGTCCGGGCTGCCCGGCACGTCGCTCGCCGTGGTCCACATCCCGGGGCAGGTCGTCCCCCGCTTCGTGGCGCTGCCGGATCCCGACGGCAAGTACGCGTTCATCCTCCTCGAGGACGTCATCCGGATGCACCTGCCCGGCCTCTATCACGGGTACGACATCCTCACCTGCCACGCCATCCGCGTGACCCGCGATTCGGACATCAGCCTGCCCCGCGGCCGCGGGGAAGATCTGCTGACGAGCATCGAGGAAGGGCTGCGCGAGCGGCGCATGGGCACCGCGGTGCGGCTGCAGTACGACGCCGACCTGCCGCCCCACGTGCTGGCCACGCTGCTCGACGAGCTCGAGCTGCAGCCCGATGACCTCTACGAGGCGGAGGGCTTCACCGCGTTCTCCGATCTGTTCCAGCTCTACTCCGCGGTGGACTTGCCGCGCCTGCGCGACAGGCCCCAGCCGCCCCGGCCGGTGCCCGCGCTCGAGAGCGCGCCCGACATGTGGACGGCCATCCGCAACCGCGACATCCTCGTGCACCATCCGTATCAGACCTTCGACGTGGTGACGAAGTTCGTGCGGGAGGCGGCGGTCGATCCCAAGGTCCTCGCCATCAAGATGACGCTGTACCGCGTGTCGCCGACGTCGCCGATCGCCCACGCGCTGACCCTGGCCGCCGAGAACGGCAAGGAGGTCGCGGTGCTCGTGGAGTTGCAGGCACGCTTCGACGAGGAGGCAAACATCCGGTGGGCGCGGGCGCTGGAAGAGGTCGGCGCCCACGTCGTCTACGGCCTCGTCGGCTTCAAGACGCACTGCAAGGCGTGCCTGGTCGTGCGGCAGGAGGCCGACGGCATCCGTCGCTACTGTCACCTCGCCACCGGCAACTACAACCACCGCACGGCGAACATCTACGCCGACATCGGGCTCTTTACCGCGCGGGAATCATTCGGCGAAGACCTCACCGAGCTCTTCAACCTGATGACCGGCTACACCCGGCCCCGCCGGTTCAACCACCTGCTCGTCGCCCCGACGTTCTACCGCGATGCCATCGTCACGCGCATCCGCCGCGAAGCGGAGCACGCCCGCGCGGGACGCAAGGGCCGCATCATCGCCAAGATGAACAGCCTCGTGGATCCGCGGGTGATCGAGGAGCTCTACGCGGCGAGCCAGGCGGGCGTCGAGATCGATCTCGTCATTCGTGGAATTTGCTGCCTGCGCCCCGGCGTTCCCGGGTTGTCCGACCGCATCCGCGCCATCTCCATCGTCGACCGTTACCTCGAGCACGCGCGCCTGCTGTACTGGGAGAACGGCGGCGAGCCCGAGTACTGGGGCGCGTCGGGCGACTGGATGCCGCGGAACTTCGACGACCGCGTGGAGGCCGCCTTCCCGATCCTCGATCCTGCCTTGCAGGCGCAGGTGCGCATGATCCTGGACATCCAGCTCGCGGACAACGTGAAGGCGCGCCGCATCCTTTCCGACGGCACCTCCGAGAAGGTGCGACCGGAGGGGCGGCCGCCGCTACGCTCGCAGGAACGCCTCTACGAAGTCACGAACCCCGCCGAGCCGATCCCGTTGGAGTAAGCGCTCCCGGGCTTCGTCTGCGGGGAGGGGGCCACGGGTCAGACCGGGCCGTCCGGGCGGTCGACGCCACCGACACCGAGCTGACATGCGACCCGGCCCGCGATCACGTTGACGCTCGCGCGAGCGTTGTGTAGAGTGCGCCGCATGAAGAAGGTGGCAAAGAAGAAGGTTAAGGCAGCGAAGCCGACATCCAAGGCCATGGCGAAGAAGGCTCCGGCCAAGCCGGCCTCCAAGGCGGCCAGCCGTCCCGCCAAGACCACCACCAGCGGGCGACCCGTCGCCGGCGACGCGGTGAAGGATCGGGGACGGTACACGCCGCGGGACGTCCCGGGCACCGGCTGGGCGCCGTTCCGGTACCCGCCGGCCTAGCGACCTACAGCCCGGTCGGTCTTCGCGGCCATCACGAAGTCGTTGCGGTGCAGGCCGTGGATGGCGTGCGTCCACCACGTCACCGTGACGCGACCCCATTCGGTGAGCAACGCGGGATGGTGGGCCTCGGCTTCCGCGAGCGCGCCGACCCGGTTGGTGAAGGCCAGCGCCTGGGCGAAGTCCCCAAACGCGAAGACGCGCTCCAGGCGGCGGATGCCTTCGCGTTCCACGATACGCCAGTCGGAAATCTGAAGCTGCAGGGCCGCGATCTCGGCCTCGCTCACCGCCGGCGCGTCGGCGCGGCAGGCCACGCAGCGCTCGGCCGCGAGCGGCGACGTCATCCCCGTCCCAGCGCGGCGCCCATCTCGTCGACGCTCGTGAACTTCAGCCGCGGCCGGCCCACCGCCTTGCCGCGCGCGACCTCCAGCGCGTCCAGTCGCCGCCAGTCGGCATACGAGAAGTAGTCCGGTTTCCGCTGGCGCACGAGTTCCTCGATCGCCGTGGACTCCGGACGCGCCGGCGTGAGGACGCGGCCGGCGGCGAGGTCCTCGAGCATGCAGGCGACGGTCTCGGCGGCGTCGGGCTTGTTGGTCCCGATCACGCCGGTGGGGCCGCGCTTGATCCATCCGGCGGTGTACTCGCCGGGCAGCGGCTGTCGGGTCTCGGGGTCGAGCACCCGCCCTTTGTCGTTGAGGATCACGCCCCACTTCTCGTTGAACGGCACGCCGGGCAGCGGCACGCCCTTGTAGCCAACGGACCGGAACACGAGGTCCACCGGGACATCCTCGAACTCGTTGGTGGCCCGCGGCTGCAGGGTGCCCGCGCCGGTCGCGTAGAGCTCGTTGCGCACCAGACGCATGGAGCGGACGCGTCCCTCGGCGTCGCCGGTGAGCTCGACGGGCGAGACGAGAAAGCGAATGTCCAGACGGCGGGGCTTCCCCGACGGCGGCCGGCTCGCGTACGAGTGGAGGATCTCCACTTTCTTCTGGGTCGTCCGCTCCGGAGTCCGCTCGAGCGCGGCCCGGCTCAGCGGGTCGAGGGCCGCCTCCTCCGGACGCACGATGACGTCGGCGCCCCCCAGCTCTCCCAGCTCCTTGATCTCCGGATTGGTGAACGCCGCCTGCGCGGGCCCGCGCCGGCCGAGCAGGTGGACCTCGCGGACGCGACTGCCGCGCAGCGCTTCGAGCGCGTAGTCGGCGATGTCGGTCGTGGCCAGCTCCTCGGGCGTGCGGCACAGGATGCGCGCGACGTCGACGGCAACGTTGCCGACGCCGACCACGGCCACGCGCTCCGCGGACAGATCGAACCGGTAGTCGCGGTAGTCAGGGTGGCCGTTGTACCACGCCACGAACTCCGTGGCCGGATGGCTGCCGCGCAGGTCCTCGCCCGGAATGCCCATGCGGCGATCGGTCTGCGCGCCCGTCGAGTAGAGGATCTGGTCGTAGTGCTCGCGGAGATCGGCCACCGTGACGTCCTTGCCGAGCTCGACCCACCCGAAGAACCGGAAGCGCGGGTGGCTGGCCGTCTTGTCGAACGCGGCCGTGACGGACTTGATCTTCTGGTGGTCCGGGGCCACGCCGAGGCGCACGAGGCCGTACGGCGTGGGCAGCCGGTCGAACATGTCGACCTCGACCACCACGCCCTGCTGGCAGAGCAGGTGATCGGCCGCGTAAAAGCCGGTCGGCCCCGAGCCGATGATCGCGACCCGCAACGGGCGGGCTTCGGTGCCGGGACGGGTCATCGGCTGGGCGGCGGCTCCCTCAGTGCTCCTGGGCGATGATCTGCGTCTCCAGCGTCTCGACCTCGCCCTGGTAGAGGTCGAGCTGGGCTTTGACGACGTCACCGATGGACACGATGCCCACGAGCTTGCCGCCGTCGAGGATCGGCAGGTGGCGGATGCGCTTCTCGGTCATCGTGTTGAGGACCGACATGAGGTCGTCCACGGGAAGGCCGGTGACGACGTCGTGGGTCATGATGTCGGTCACCGCGCGACCGAGGAGGCGCTCGTCCCGGCTGAGCGCGCGCACGATGTCGCGCTCGGAAACGATGCCGACAGGCCGCTCCAGCTCGTTCACGACGATCAGCGCGCCGATGTTGTGCTCGGCCAGCAACGCCGTGGCCTCGCCCACGGATTGCTCGGGACGGACGGTGAAGACGTTGACGCCCTTGGCGGCGAGGATGCGACCGATGTGCATGGCAGCCGTCCTTCCTACTCGAGCCCCCAGGTGAACACCGTCTTTGGCGTCACCTCGACGACCACGGAATCCGACGGGCTGAGGGCCGCCTCCCGCCGGTACTGCGGATATTTCGTGTACAGCAGGTCGCGGATCTTCCGGAACCGCGGACCCCGCTCGATCAGGGTCGCCGTGCCCTGGACCATCACCCCCTTGATGTGCGACCAGTCCTCCGAGTACAAGTCGACGGTGAGCGCGAGCTGCGGGTTGCCCTTGAGATTTTCGACCTTGCGGCCGTCGTCTCCCGAGGCGAAGTAGATCCTCCCGCCCGTCACCACGTGACAGACGGGAACGACGTGGGTCTGACCGCCGGCGCCCGCGGTGGCGACACGGCACACCCGCTCCGACGCCAGCAACTTCTCCACCGACTTCTTCATCCGCATGGGATTCGCGCGTTCATCCGTGAACGCTACTGCATGGGCGAGAAGGAGGTCGGACGCCAGATCTTGTTCACCACGCGCTGGACGAGCGGGCCGTTGGCCTCGCTGGCCGCGCGCGCCGAGATCCACTCCGGGTCGCCCATGAACGCCTTCCACACCCGGTCACGATGGGCCAGGTCGTCGTACGAGCACATGTAGACGAGCTCGTTGGACTCGCCGAACACCGTCTCCCAGAAGCCGACCACGTTGATGCCGTGCTTCTTGAAGAGCTTCATGGTGACGTCGGCGAAGCGGCGCTGAATGTCGGGCATCCGTCCCGGCATGATGTAGTAGGCGCGGTACTCGTAGATCATGACGTTCTCCTCGGGGCCGCGCGAGGGCGCGGCGCTTCGACCAGCGGCTGTATTGTAAGGAGGTTTGGCGCCGACCGCGAGCGCGAGCCAGCTCGCGTGCTATGCAGAGCCCTCGAGCTCTCCGCGCGCGACCACGCGAGTCGTGTTCAACCCGGCAACGGACGGTAGTAGGGCCGGCCGGCGCCCGTCCATTGGCCGAGCATCTCGCGGAACGCGGGCCCCATCGGATCCACGCCCCGCATCGGCATCGTGCCGCGGCGAATGGTGAAATCGTGAGGCGCCAGCTCGCCGGCCCCCTCGAAGTGTCGCCCGGCCGACGGCAGGCGCCCGTGCTCCCAGAGCCACTGCCCCAGCCCGAACTCCGCGCGCGCCTGCTGATCCGCGTCCGTGGGCAGCACGAGGAACGCGCGGGTACGGTCCGCGGGCAGGGCGGAAGTCTCTCCCCGAATCCAGCCGCGCAAGGCGGCCAGATGCGGCGCCGCCTCCAGACCGGTGATGTGCTTGAACGTGTCCGTCCCGAACGCGACGTCGTTCGGTCTGACGATGCGGCCGGCCTCGTCGATCCACACCACGGTGGGCACGTTGACCATGTTGTAGAGATCGGCCACGCGGTGGCGGACGTCGATCAGCGATGGATGCGTCGGCCGCGCGGCCTCGATCCACGGGCGCGCGTCGTCGGCGCTCCGGTCGAGCGCGACCGTGAGGACGCTGAACCCTGCGCGCTGCGTCTCGTCGTACAGCGCCTGCCACACGGGCAGGTCGAGCCGGCAGCCTCACCACGACGCGTACGCGACGAGCAGCACCTTGCGGCCGCGGTGCGCCGCCAGCGAATGGGGGCGGCCATCCAGGTCGGGCAGCGTGAAGTCCGGCGCTTCCAGCGACGTCAACACGCGCCCCCGCTCGGCCGCACCCACGCCGACGTACATCGCGCGCTCGTCTCGATCCGCCGCCACCGGTCGGCCGAGCGCGGCCGCCAACTCTTCGAGCGCCACGTCGCCGGTCAGCCGCCACCCCAGGGCGTCGCCGGCGGCGCGCGCCGGGATCCGCACGCCCGCGGGGCCGACGTCCACCGGAATCGTGGCCGCTCGGCCGTCGTCGATGATCGTGAAGCTTCGCCCGTCGGCGGTGGTCGTGGGCATGAGGTCGCCTCCCGCCGAGATCTTACGGTATACCGGAGGTGGTGAGAATCATCGCCGCCGCGCTGGTGGTCGCCGCCGTCCTCGTCGCCCGGGCTCCCGGCGTCCACGCCGATACCCTCCGGGTGGTCTCCTTCAACCTCTTTCACGGTGGTCCGGCGTCCGGGCTGTTCGGCGACGGGCATCATCTCGAGCCGCGGTTTCAGATGGTCCTGGCGGAGCTGCGAGCGCTCGACCCTGACATCATCGGACTGCAGGAAGCATCGGTCGCCCGGGGTCGCGGCAGCGTGGCGGGGCGTCTGGCCAGCGCCCTCGGGCTGCACCACGTCTTCGGCCCGGCGACGACACGGGTGTTCGGCCTCGAGGCGATCGGGCGCCTGGTCACCACGCTCATCAATTTTCGCGAAGGTCCGGCCATTCTGAGCCGCTATCCGATCGTCGCGCACGCGGTCTACGCGCTGCCCCGCTGCGAGAAGCTCCTGGACCCGCGCGTGCTCGTGCACGCCGAGTTGCGCACGCCGTGGGGTCCCCTGCACGCGTTCTCGGTGCACACCTCGCACGATGCCTGCCAGGTCGAACGCGCCGTCGACCTCGTGCGCGAGCACGCCCGCGGCGCCCCGGCCATCCTCATGGGCGACTTCAATCACGGCGAGGGGGCCGCGGTGATCGCCTCCGTCACCGGGGCCGCCGGGTTCATCGACGCCTTCCGCGCGAGCCGGTCCGATGCGAGCGGCGCGACCGTCTGGCAGCGTCCCGGAGCGGCGGAGCCAACCGTGACCCGCCGCGCCGACTACGTCTTCGTCCATCCCGGCGCCGCCGGCTCGCTGACGGTCCGCGACAGCCGCGTGGTCCTGAACGAGCCGCGCCGGCTCGCCGACGGCGAGGTGCTCTGGCCTTCCGATCACTACGGCGTCCTGGCGGAACTGGAGATCGAGCCCTGAAACGGCGCACGGCGGCGACGTTCACGCTCCTGCTCGTCGTCGGCTCGCTCACCCCGGGATGCGCGACGCTCGAACGCGTCGGGACGCCGTGGTGGCAGGGGCGCAGTGATTCATCGGAGCAGGCGCCCGACCCAGCGCAGACGCCGGAGCCGGTCATCCAGGTCTACGCGGCACGCGCGGTGCGGTGGCGCGGCATCTTCGGCGTCCACACCTGGATCGCGGTGAAGCGTACGGGTGCGGCCGCCTACACGCGTTACGAGGTGATCGGCTGGCGTGTCGACCACGGCATGCAGGCGGTGCGCGTGAACCGTTTCGGTCCCGACGACCACTGG
The DNA here is from genome assembly GCA_041492755.1 of Methylomirabilia bacterium. GTDB lineage: Bacteria > Methylomirabilota > Methylomirabilia > Rokubacteriales > CSP1-6 > JBGPXN01. Next base: position 16,613 of record JBGPXN010000085.1, read on the forward strand.
TTCGGCGCCCACCCCGAGCGGTTCCTCGACCGGCGGGGAGACGGCGTGGAGGTCCTCATCGACAAGGTGGAAGCCGCGATCGCCCGGTATCCGTATGGACGGTTCTACCGCTACTGGCCGGGTCCCAACAGCAACACGTTCACCGCGTGGGTCGCCCGCGCCGTCCCCGAGCTGCGCTTGCACCTACCTCCCACCGCGATCGGCAAGGACTACCTGCCCGGGGGCGCGCTGGTGGCGACGAGCCCGAGCGGGCTTGGGCTGCAGGTCTCCGCCTTCGGTGTCGCCGGTGTCCTGGCCGGCTGGGAAGAAGGCATCGAAGTGAACGTGCTTGGACTGATCTGGGGGGTCGACGTCAAGCGCCCGGCGCTGAAGCTGCCGCTCGCCGGCCGCGTCGGCTGGCCCATCGACTGATCGCCGTGTGATGGAGGAGGCTCGATGAAGATTCTGATCAAGAGTGCGTGGGGGTCGGCCGATCCTACCCAGGCGGCGTTCGCGTTCCACCACGGCAACGCGTTCGCCGAGGCCGGACACCAAGTCCAGATCTTCCTGCTCGGCGAAGCCGTCTCGTTGATGCGGGAGGCCGTCGCCCGTTCCGTGGTCCGGTCGGCTGGCCGCCGCTATCGGAGGCGCTGACGAAGCTGGTCGGGCATGGCGTTCCGATTCACGTGTGAGGGGCGTGCTCGAGGGCCCGGGGGGTCCTCGACGGCGATCTTGCCGGCAAGAACGCCGCGTTTTCGGATCCAACGATATTCGTCGGGCTCGTCGAATGGGCCGACAAGGTGCTCACGGAGTAGACGGGGTGACGTCGTCGGTCCGCCCGGCGTGCCGGAGTCACAGACCGAGAGCGGACGGCAGCCTCGACAGGTCCGGTAGCTCCTCGTAGGGCCCGAAGCGCTGATCGCCCGGTTCGGCGCGGCGGTTGATCCAGATGCGCCGGACGCCGAGCGCGTGAGCCGGCTCGATGTCGTGATGGAAACCCGCGGCGACGTGCACGATCTCGTCCGCCCGAACCCCGGCGCGCTGCCAGGCGTGTCGAAAGATCGCGGGCGCCGGCTTGTACGCCTTCGCCTCCTCGGCGGTGACGACCACGTCCGGGGTGACGGCCAGGTGCGCGAGGTTCCGCGCAATCATGTCGTCGTCGGTGTTCGAGATGAACACGAGGCGCGCATGACGCTGGAGCGCGGCGAGGGTGGCCGGCACCTCCGGGAAGGGACGGGCTTCCGCGATCGCCGTCACCAGCCGCTCCCCGTGTTCGGGACGATACGCAAGCCCGTGCTGCTCCAGCGCCTGGGCCAGACCCGGGCGGAGGATGCTATATACTCCGAAAAGCTCGGCCGTCAGGGGGGATTGAGACATGGCCTACAAGCCCGCCGCTCTCGATCACGTCAACATCTTCGTCCGCAACGCCGAACGCTCACACCGCTGGTACACCGACGTCCTGGGACTGCACACTCAGGACACCATGAATTTCCCGGGGACCCAGAAGCTCCGAGCCGCCTTCCTGGCGTGCGACCCGGACCACGCGCACGACATCGCCCTCTTCGAGGTCGGCGAAGACGCGCCCGGACCCGAGAAGGGACAGGTGGGCCTCAACCACGTCGCCTGGCGGATGGCGAGCCTCGAGGATCTCGCGGAGGTCTATCAGCGGCTGAAGGCCAAGGGGGTCCCCATCGAGGCCCGAGATCACACCGTCTCCATCGGCGTCTATTTCTCCGATCCGGACGGCAACGGCCTCGAGGTCTACTACGAGCTGCCGCGGCGCGAGTGGCACCGGGACCGGCCGTTTTCCGGAGAAGGCGGCAAGGGCCGCTTCCCCGGACCGTGGGACGAATCCCTCCGCCCGCAATCACCGGCCGTCGCTCGAGCGTAAGGGAGCGATCTAGAGGCGCACCCCGGCTGCCCCGGTAGAGGCGCGCCCCGGGTCCACCGCGGCGCGCCGTGCGTTGGGGTTGTCGAGGCGCGCCCCGGGTTCCCCGGGGCGCGTCCGAGCGTTGGGGGGGGTATGGGGGGCCATGTCGG
>JBGPXN010000073.1:0-21362 GCA_041492755.1 Methylomirabilia bacterium
CGGCGACTCCGTGCTCGACCTCGCCGCCTGGCGCCAGGCCACCGGGCAGGACCCGCACTCGTTCACGGAAACGCCCGCCGCGCTCTTCGTCGACGTGGCGGCCGGCGACTACCACCTGCGCGCGGAGGCGGCCGCGCGCGATGCCGCGCTGGTGCCGACCGACGTGACCACCGACTTCGAAGGCACGGCGCGGCCGGTGGGCCTGGCCGCTGACGTCGGCGCCGACGAGATCGGGCCGCCGGCGTCGCTACCGCCGGCTCCGCCGATCAACCTCATCGTCGGGACGGCGGTGTCGAGCCCGGCGGCCCGCGTCTTTTGAAGCTCCATTGAGACTTTTCACGGGGAGCTCTATGCGATGTCTACGCCCAGCCCACTTCACCAGCGCCTGTCCAGGCGGCTTCGCCGCGAGCTCGAGGAGTACTTCGAGACGCGCGGCGTCGCCAAGGTGTTCAACGCTCCGATCGACGTGATCCTCGCGCAGCACGACGGCGTCCTGCCCGAGTTCGTGATCGTGGCCGTGCCCTCCGAGATCGCCCACGGCACCATCGAGGGCGTACCGCTCCTGGTGGCCGAGGTGATCTCGCCGGAGAGCCGCGCCCAGGACCAGAGCATCAAGGTGCGCCGCTACAGCGACCTCGGCATTGCGCACTCCTGGGTCGTCGATCCCGACGCCCGGACGATCGAGTGCCGGCGGCTCGAGCGCGGCGCCTACCGGGTGGTCGCGGAGCCGACCGTGCCGGAGACGCTGCGGCACCCTGACTGGCCGGACCTCTCCATCGATCTCGCCGCGCTCTGGAGCTGACGGGCAAGCGGGACGTCGCGGTCGGCCGCATCCCGGCGTCCGCCCCCAGGGGGGCGGTCAGGCGCGGTCGCGGCTCGGCGCGGGTTCCAGGAAGCGCTTTTCCCGAGGCTCCTCCCGGCAGTGTCGGTCACGTCGGCGTCACCGCTCCCCCGCCGAGCAGGCGTTCCACGTCGCGCGCCCCGAAGCCGGCCCATTCGAGAATTGCGCGCGCCTCGCTCCCGAACGCGGCAGTCGGCGGGCCGGGTGCGAAGCCGCCGTCGCCCAGCCGCACCGGGGGACCGAGCACGGTCACCGGACCGAGCGCGGGGTGTTCGAAGCGATGGAACATCGCGTTCGCGGCCGGCTGCTCGTCGTCCAGGATCTCGACCGGCAGCACGACGCCGCTGGCCGGCACGCCGCGCGCGTCGAGGTGCGCCTTCCACTCCTCGGTCGTGCGCGAGGCGATCGTCGCTTCCACCGCCGTCTTCAGCGCGGCGTAGTGCCCGTCGACGTCGGAAACCCTGCCCTCGAGCGCCGGATCGGCGTGACCGACGGCGGTGATGAACTTGCGGCGGAGCGACGGGCTGCCGCAGGCGATGGCGAGCGCGGCGTCCTTGGTGGCGTACGTGCGCACGTAGATCCAGCTCGAAGCCACGGGGCGATTGCGCGGCATGCGCTCGACCTGCTCGGCGAAGGGCACGCCGCCGCGGCGCGCCTGGCCGAGCCACTCGTGAAAGGCGGCGTGACGGGGGCCGTCGAGCGCTTCCACCCGCACCATGAGGTTGTTCTGGAGCGCGAGGGCGGCCAGCAGCAGCGAGGTGTCGACGCGGCCGCCGCGCCCGGTGCGCTCGCGCCGGAAGAGCGCGGAAGCGACGCCGAACGCGAGCAGCGTCGCCGCCATGTAGTCCGCGATCGGTGATTCACCGGAGGTCGGCAGGCCGTCCTGCACGCGGCCACCCGTGACCATGAGGCCGCTACGGGCCTGGACGACGTGGTCCATGCCGGCGAGCGCGGCGTCGGGGCCGCGGGGACCGAAGGCCGTCACCGTCCCCGTGATGATTCGCGGGTGGCGCGCGGCAAGCTGCTCGTACTCGAGTCCCAGCTCGGCGGCCAGCCCGGGGCGCATGTTGGCCAGCACGACGTCGGCGCGGGCGAGGAGGGCGTCGAGGATCTCGCGCGCGTCGCGGTGCCGCAGGTCGAGCGGCAGCGCGTGCTTGCCACGGTTGCGGATGACGAAGTGCCGGCTCTCGCCGGGCACGATGGGCGCGATGAAGCGGCTCGGCTCGCCCTCCAGCGGCTCGACCTTGATGACGTGGGCGCCGCCGTCGGCGAGCACCTGCCCGGCCCACGGCACCGCGATGAAGTGGCCGAACTCGAGAACGGTGACGCCGTCGAACGGACGCTCGCTGCTCACCGGGTCATCCCTGCATGAAGCCGTTCAGCTCCGGGGTGCTGATCGAGCGATCGAGGTAGCCGAACGTGCCCTTGTCCTTCACCTCGCGGGCCGCGTCGAGCATTCCGGTCATCGCCATGCGATAGAGTGACGTGGCGAGACTGATCCGCTTGACGCCCGCGGCCTCGAGCTCGGCCACCGTGAACGACTTGCCCTTGATGCCGGCCATGAAGTTGAACGGCTTCGACAGCGCGGCGCAGACCGCGCGCACCGACGCGAGGTCGGGCAGCCCCGGCGCCATCAGCACGTCGGCGCCGGCCCGTTCGAACGCCTGCAACCGCTCGATCGCGTCGTCGAGGTTCGTGTTGCCGCGCAGGAAGCCTTCGGTGCGGGCGGTCAGCGTGAACGGGAAGGGGAGCGCGCGCGCCGCCTGCACCGCCGCCGCCACCCGCTCGGTGGCCTGGCCGACGTCATAAAGCGGCGTGTCCTTGTCGCCGGTCGCGTCTTCGATCGAGCCGCCGACCAGTCCGACGCCGCCGGCCAGGCGGATCGTCTCGGCCGCGACGTTCGGGGCGTCGCCGAAGCATTTTTCCAGATCGGCCGAGACGGGCAGGTCCGTCGCCTCGACGATGGCACGGCAATGCGCCAGCGCCTCGTCGCGCGTCACCTTGCCGTCGCGCCGGCCGAGCGTCCCGGCCTGGGCGCCGCTCGACGTCGCGAGCGCCGGGAAGCCGAGCCCGGCCAGGATGCGGGCCGAACCGGCGTCCCATGCGTTGGCGACCAGGAACGCGCGGGCTCCCTGATGGAGCGCACGGAAGCGGGTCGCCTTGTCGCTCGGGCTGATCGTCATGACGTCCTCCTGGATCGCGCTTCGATCGATGATCCCGCTCCGGGCTTGGCCACGGCCAACTCCGAGCGGCGTACCCCGGCCCTCGCTACCAGGCCAGCGCGTACGTCGGGCGACGTGGATCGGCTCCGGCCGAGAGGACGCCCGACTCCGGATCACGGCGAGTGACGACCGCGCCGATGCCGCAGGCCCCGATCTCGGTGACGTCGTGGCCGAGCGCTCGAAGCTCGGCGCGCGTGCCCTCGGGGATCTCGCGCTCGACGTTGAGCTGGCCGGGCCGGTAGACGCGCGGATAGAACGAGTTGACGAGCGTCTGGGTCGAGAAGCGCGGCGCTTCCACGGCTTGCTGCGGATTCATGCCGAACAGTAGCATGTTCAGCACCAGCTGCAGATCGGCCTGGCTCTGGTCGTCGCCGCCCGGGCAGCCGACGGTCGTGGTCGGCACGCCGTTCTCGCAGATCAGGTAGCTCACGAGCGTGGTGCGCGGGCGCTTGCCCGGCATCAGCGCGTTGGGATGCCCCTGCTCGAGCACGAACATCTCGCTGCGCGTGCTGAGCGTGCATCCCAGCTCCGCCATGAAGGCCGACTTCCTGAACACGCCGCCGCTCGGGGTCAGACAGATCATGTTGCCGTCTTGATCGATGGCCGCGATGTGCGTGGTGCCGTCGGCGGCCGACGCGTCCGCGGTCGCGCCGCTGGCCGCGACAAGGGGCGCTCCGGTGCCGTCGGCCCGACCGCGGCGGAAGGGATCGCCGGCCGGCGGCGCCTCGGGCGCGGCGCGGTCCATACGGATGAGCGCGGCGCGCTCCCGCGCGTAGGCGGGCGAGAGCAGTTCGGCGAGCGGGACGGCCGCGTCGCCGTAGTAGCGTTCGCGGTCGGCGAAGGCCAGCTTGAGCGCCTCGGTAACCACGTGGATGTATCGCGCCGAGTTGTGGCCCAATGCGCGTAGATCGAACGTCGCGAGCATGCCCAGGGCCTGCATGAGCACCGGGCCCTGCGTCCACGCGGACTGGCCGACGATCTCGCGGCCGGCGAAGGTCGTTCGCAGCGGCGGCTCCAGCCGGGCCCGGTAGCCGGCGAGATCGCTCGCGCGCAGGAGTCCGCCGAAGCGCTCCGAGAACGCGCCGATGGTGCCGGCGACGTCGCCGTGGTAGAAGCGCGCCCGGGCGGCGCCGATGCCAGCCGTTCGATGGCCACGGGACGTCGTGTCGGCCTCCACGAGCCGGCGGAGCGTCCCGGCGAGCGCTGACTGCACGAAAAGATCACCCACTTCGGGCACCCGACCATTCGGATAGAACACGGCGGTGCCGCCGGGTGGATAGATCTCGAACTGGGTCTGCGACTCCCCGACGGCGAGCAGGCGATGCATGTACTCGTACATCGGAAAGCCGTGCTCGGCGTACTGCACGGCGGGCGCGAGCACGTCGCTGACCGTCTTCGTCCCGTACGTCTCGAGCACGGTCAAGTACGCGTCGACGGCGCCCGGCACCGTGAACGACAGATGCGCGTCCGGTCCCGGTCCGGTCGGAATCCGGTCGAGCTTGCGGCCGCGGAAGAACGCGATCGTGGCCAGCGCCGGCGCCACGCCCTGGCCGCTCACGGCGTGGATCTCCCGTGTGCGCGCGTCATGAACGAGCGCCACGCACTCGCCGCACAGGGTGTAGGACGCGGTCGGCTCCACCACCGCCGCCGCGAAGCCGGCGGCGACGGCGGCGTCGAACGCGTTGCCGCCGGAGAGCAGCATGCGCATGCCGGCCATCGACACCAGCGGATGGCCGGAGCCGACGATCCCGTGCGTGCCGGAAACGACGGGCCGCGTGGTCGCCCGGTCCGTGGCGTGATGCTCGATCTCGTCGATCCGTCCCGTCGGTCTGCTCATGGGCGTCACCTCGATCAGGGTATACCGCTCACCACTCGAGCGCGTCGGCCATGCGGCGCTTGTGCCAGCGCGGGTCGCCGAGATAGGGGAACAGTGTCCGCGACATCTGCGTGTGGGCGGCCAGACCGTACTCGATCAGGCTGCCCTGGCCCGCGTGCACCTCGTGAGCGGCGTTGCACGCCTCGCGGTACGCTTCGCTGCTCACCGCCTTCGCCATGTGCACGGCCGCGGTGGCCGGACGGCCGCTGTCGAGCTTCCATAGCGCTTCGGCCGTCGTCCATCGCGCCGCGTCGAGATGATTGACCAGATTGATGATGTGGTCCTGCACCCGCTGGAACTTTCCGATCGGCACGCCGAACTGCACGCGGATCTGACTGTGGGTGACCGACATGTCGAACACGGCCTGGCAGCCGCCCACCATGTAGGAGCACAGGATCGGCAGCGCGCGGAGCAGCGCGCGCTCCAGCGCGGCCCATCCCTGGTTCTCGCGGCCGCCGAGGAGCTGATCCGCCGGAACCTCGACGCCCTCGAACGTGGCCTCGCCCTGCCAGGACAGAAAGCCGGGCAGCCGGCGCGTGCGAACGCCCGGCGCGCGCGCGTCGACCAGGAGCAGGCTCACGTCGCCGGGCCGCTCGCCGGTGCGCACCGCGACGATGAGATGCGTCGCCGAGGTCGCGTCGCTCACGAAGAGCTTCGTGCCGTCGAGACGATAACGATCGCCCAGGCGCTGCGGCGTCAGCGTGACGCCCGGGGGCCCCCACGAGGTGTTCGGCTCGGCGATGGCGACCGTCAACACCGTCGCGCCGCGCGCGAGGCTCGGAAGCACGGCTCGCCGCTGCGGCTCGGTCGCGGCTTCCATCACGGTGAGCGCGCCGAGCACCCCCGAGCTGAAGAACGGGCCGGGTAACGGTCCGCGTCCGAGCTCCTCGTACAGCACCGCCGCGTCGGCGACGCTGCTCTCGCTGCCACCATACTCGGCCGGGACGAGCATGCCGAGCCACCCGAGCTCGGATGCCTTCTGCCACAGCGCGGGCGCCAGGCTCGATTCCGCGCGCTGGAGCGCGACGATGGCGTGACGGGGCGCCTCGCGCTACATGAACGTGCGCGCGGAGGACCGGAGCATCTCCTGCGATTCGGTCAGTGCGAGATCCACGTCAGCGTCCTCGAAACACGGGCTTGCGCTTCTCACGCCACGCCTGATGGCCTTCGGCCTTGTCCTCGGTGAGCTCGAGCGTCGCGAAGCGGTAGAGATCGACGAGGGAGGCGTCCGCCACGTTGGGAATGTCCAGGCCGCGCAGCAGGGACTCCTTCGCGAGCCGGGCGGCCAGGGGCGGGAGGGCGGCGAGGTGGGCCGCGACTTCGAGCGCCTTGTCCATCAGCTTGGCGGGCGGGACCACCCACTGCGCGAGGCCGATGCGGTACGCCTCGTCGGCGGTGAGCGGCAGGCCGAGCGCGAGCCGCATCGCGTGGCCTCGGCCCACCCAGCGGGCGAGCCGGACGGCGCCGCCGTAGGCGGGAAGGATGCCGAGCGCCACCTGCGGCAGCCGCCATTCCGCCTGGTCGGAGGCCACGAGCAGATCGCAGCAGAAGGTGACGATGCAGCCGATGCCGACGGCGTAGCCGTTGACGGCGCCGATCAGGGGCTTGGGAAAATTCGAGAGCACTTCGAATGCGCGGTTCTTGCGCTTGGGAAGGCTCTTGATGAAGGCCGCGGCGGAGTCGTGGGTGTGTGTCTTCGGGTCCTTGATGTTCGCGCCGGCCGAGAAGGCGCCGCCGCTGTCGTCACCGGTGAGGATCGCGCAGCGGACGTCGTCGTCCTCCTCCATGGCGGCGAAGTGGCGCGCGAGGCCCTCGTTGAAGTCCGGACCCCACGCGTTGCGTGATCCGGGACGGCTGAGCGTCACCACGCCGATGTGATCGCGCTTCTCGTACGAGACGGGCATGCGTTCCTCCTACTTCCGACTTCCAACCGAGATCGAGGAGCGCCCCGGCTTAGCCGGGGCGCGCCGAGCGTTGGGGGTATCGGGGGCCATTTCGGGGCCCCTGATCACCTTAATGCACCGTGCCGGCGGCTTCGCGCCCGGTCCGGCCGATGCCGATGCGCCGCGCCATGCTGACGCGCTGGATGTCGGCGGTGCCACCCGGATGGACGGCGATGATGCCATTGCGCTGCTGCAGCTCCATGAAGCCCTCGGGCGAGCCCCAGATCTCGTCCGTCGTCAGCGCGACCGGCCCGACGGCTTCGAGGATGGCGCCGGTCATCCACAGGCCCGTCATCTTGCGGTAGTACGAGAGCTGCGGCCCCTCGTAGGAGCGCGGCCGGCGCGCGTAGGTCAGCCAGAAGTTTCGCAGCCCGAACAGCCGCTGGACTTCCGTCTTGATGTAGATGTCGGCCAGCAAATCCCGCGTGTCCCCATTCTGCGCGAGCGGCACGCCGTCGCGCTTGGTCTCCTGGCAGTAGCGAATCAGCCGTTCCCAGACGCGATGCCGGCCGATGCGGCCGCCGGCGCCGTGCTCGAGCTCCAGATGCGTGCTGGCGGCCTTCCAGCCGTTGTTCTCGCCGCCGACGAGCGTGAACGCGGGCACGCGCACCTGGTCGAAGAACACGGTGTTCTTCTCGACCGGATCGGTGCCGCCCTCGCCGCCGGTGCCCATGAGCTCCATCGGCTGGATCGTGATGCCGGGCAGGCTGGCGTCGATCATGAACCAGGACAGGTTCTCGTGCCGCTGGCCACCCGGGTTCGTGACCGCGATCATCCAGATGCGCTCGGCGCCGTGGTCGCTGCCGACGAAGATCTTCTGGCCGTTGATCACGTACTCGTCGCCGTCGCGGATGGCCGTCGTCGTCACCCCGGCGAGGTCGGAGCCGGCGCCGGGCTCGGTGAGGAGCTGCCACGTTCGCACGTCGCCGCGGTAGATCGGCGGCAACAGCGCCTGCTTCTGCTCCTCGGTGCCCCAGACCAGGATCGTCGCGGAGCCGAGCCGGCCGCCGCTGTCGTAGTAGGGCGGCAGCGACAAGCCGAAGCGGTCCACCTCTTCCTCGAGGATGATGGTGTGGTCCACGTCGAGCCCGCCGCCGGCGTATTGCACGGGCGCGCGCGGGTAGAGCCAGCCCTTGGCGCCGAGCTGTCGCCCGAAGGCGCGAAGCTCCTGATACCGGCGCAGGCTGTCCGCTTTCGAGACCGGCATGCGCGTGATCCCCGGCGGGACGGTGGCTTCCAGCCAGGCGCGGACCTCACGCCGGAAGCGCTGCTGCTCCTCGGTATAGGTGACCTCGAAGTCCATGGACGGCGTCCTCCCGTTCGCCTTAGTTTCAGGGCCAGAGCGCGGCGGAGGCCAGGCGAGCGCCCTCGGCCATCGCCTGGAACTTCGCCCAGACGATCTCGGGCTCGACCTGGGGATTGGACCGGGCGAACGTCCCGAAGCCGCAGTCGGTCCCGGCGATGACGCGCTCGCGCCCCACCACCTCGGCGTAGCGCACGATCCGCTGGGCCACCAGCTCCGGGTGCTCGATGAAGTTGGTCGTCGAGTCGAGGACGCCCGGGATGAGGATCTTGTCGTCGGGCAGCTTCACGTCCTTGAACACGGCCCACTCGTGCTCGTGGCGCGGGTTCGCGCCCTCCAGCGAGATCGCGCGGGGACGCGCCTTGAGCACGACGGGCAGGATGTCGCGAAGGGGGATGTCGCGGTGGTGAGGCCCCTCGTAGTTGCCCCAGCAGAGGTGCATGCGCAGCCGATCGGCGGGAATGTCTCGCAGCGCGTGGTTCAGCGCCTCCACGTTGCCCTGGGCGATCTTCAGGAACTCCGCGGTGCCGAGATCCGAAAACGCCAGGTGTCGCCCCATGGCCAGGTCCGGGCAGTCCACCTGCAGCACGAACCCGGCCGCGGCAATGGCGTCGTATTCCTCCTTCATGACGTCGGTGAGGCGCGCCAGATACGCCTCGCGCGTCGGGTAGTACTCGTTGCGAAGAAAATGCGCGATGACCCCGGGCGACGCGGCGGTCATGAACACGTCGGCCGGCGGCATGCCGCCGATCGCCGCTTTGAGCGCGGCGATGTCTTTGTGAACCGCGGTCTTGTCCCGCCACTGGATCGGGCCGGTGCACGCCGGCCGCGACACCGACGTGCGGGGTTGGCGCGCCATCGCCTCGGGAAAGTCGGCCCAGTCGGGTCGGGGGAGGACCAGGTGCGCGCCTTCGAAGCCGGTCAGGCGGTGCCGGACGTACGTGGAGTAGCCGACTTTACCCTGCTCGCCGTCGTTGACGACGTCCACGCCCGCCGCTCGCTGCTTGCGGATCACTTCGGTCACGGCCTGGCGAACGCGCGCGTCGAACGCGTCGGGATCGGGCAGGGTGCCGGTGTCCATGGCTTCCAGCGTGGTGATCAGGTCCCACGGCCGCGGCAAGCTGCCGGTGTGGGTGGTGAGGATGCGGTCGGTGCTCTGCTTCATATGGTTCACCCCGGAGTGTGGTGCCGCCCTGGCGCGGCGTCGACTTCGCGCGCGAGTATAGTCCACCGCTGCCTCTATAATCGGAGAAGGCGATTCTCCCGACACGGCAACGAGAGGAGGTGATCGAACATGGCCAAGGGCAAGGGCATGCACAAGGAAAAGAAGAAGCCGAAGAAAAAGTAGGATCGGATGAGTCGTTCGCTCCTGCTGAGCTGCGAAGCGGTCACGCGGGCCTACGGGACCCGGGTCCTCTTCGACGGCCTGTCGTTCGGGCTCCTCGAAGGTGACCACGCGGGTCTCGTGGGCCCCAATGGCTCGGGCAAATCCACCTTGCTCAGGATTCTCGCCGGGCTCGACACCCCTGACCGTGGCACGCGCTCGATCAGGGGCGGCGTCCGCATCGGCTACGTCGCCCAGGATCCGGTGTTCCCCGCCGGTGTGACCGTCGAGGACGTCGTCACCGCCGCGCTCCTGGACGTCGACGCCGACGATCGGCCCGCGCGCATCGCCCTCGCGCTCGGGCGCGCCGGCTTCGCCGACGGACGTGCGGCGGTGGAGACGCTGTCGGGCGGCTGGCAGAAGCGTCTCGCGATCGCCCAGGGGCTGGCCGCGGCGCCCGACGTCTTGTTGATGGACGAGCCGACCAACCACCTCGACCTCGACGGCATCCTCTGGCTCGAGCGCGTCCTGATCGAAGACGCGCGCGCCTTCGTCGTCGTCAGCCACGACCGCTACTTCCTCGAGCACGTCGCCACGCGGATGCTCGAGCTGAGCCCCGCGTACCCCGGCGGCCTGTTCGCGACGGACGGGCGGTACAGCGAGTTCCTGGCCCGCCGCGACGAGTTCCTGCGCGGCCAGGCCGCCTACGAGGAATCGCTCGCCAACACGGTCCGGCGCGAGATCGAGTGGCTGCGGCGCGGCGCGAAGGCGCGCTCCACCAAGGCCAAGGGGCGGATCAAGGAGGCGGGCCGGCTCATCGAGGAGCTCGACGACGCCCGCGCGCGCGGCCTCGTGCGCGCGGTGGGCATCGACTTCACCTCCTCGTCGCGGCGCACGCGCAAGCTGCTGGTGGCGCGCGGGCTCACGAAATCGTGGGGCGGCCGGCTGCTCGTCAGCGGTCTCGACCTGACCATCACCGCGGGCGCGCGCATCGGGCTGATCGGGCCGAACGGCAGCGGCAAGACGACGCTGCTCAACCTGATCGCGGGCACGCTCGCACCGGACGCCGGCGAGATCGAGCGTGCCGACGGACTGCGCGTCGTTCACTTCGCGCAACACCGGACGAGCCTGGATCCGGACGAGCCCCTGCGGCGCGCGCTCGCGCCGGAGGGCGACGCCGTCCTCTTCCAGGGCCGCCACCTCCACGTGGTGGCGTGGGCCAAGCGCTTCCTGTTCCGGCCCGAGCAGCTCGAGATGCCGGTCGGCCGCCTGTCCGGTGGCGAGCAGGCGCGCATCCTCATCGCGCGCGTGATGCGTGAGCCCACCGACCTCCTGATCCTGGACGAGCCGACGAACGATCTCGACATCCCGACGCTCGAGGTGCTCGAGGACAGCCTCGTCGAGTTCGCGGGCGGCCTCGTCCTGGTCACTCACGACCGGTTCATGCTCGACCGCGTCTCGACCGCGATCCTCGCCCTCGACGGTGCCGGGCGCGCGGAGACGTTCGCCGACTACGCGCAGTGGGAGGCCGCGCGCCGGGCGCGCGCGCCGGAGCCGGAGGGGCGCGAGGCGGCGCGCAGCGCGACGGCTTACGAACGGTCGCGGACGAAACGCCTGAGCTACCTGGAGCAGCGCGACTGGGACGGTATGGAAGGCGCGATCCTGGAGGCCGAGGCGGCGGTCGAGGCATGCCAGCACGCCGCCGAGGATCCGGCCATCGTTGCGGACGCCGCGCTGCTTCATGAAAGGTACGCGGCGCTCGAGGCCGCGCGCGCGGAGGTGGATCGACTCTACGCGCGGTGGGCAGAGTTGGACGAGAAGCGCCGCGGCCTCGGTTGACGGGATGGTATCCGGACTCGGGCCGCCGGCATTGTGCCCGTCGACGACGGCACTGTTGCCAACGGCACTTGACCCGGTTCGCCACCGCCGCTACGCTTTCGAGGCTCCGCCGGCCCTGCTCGAGCGGACCTGGAGGCGATGATGAACTGTCGCCGGTGCGACGCGAATAACCGCGAAGGCGTACGATTCTGCGAGGAGTGCGGAGCGCGTTTGGCCGCGACCTGCCCGGCCTGCGGGGCCGAAGTGATTCCGACCAAAAGGTTTTGCGGCGCCTGCGGCGCCGAGCTCGGTGCCGCTCCACTCTCGAGACGCTTCAACTCAGTGGAAACCTACACACCGGTTCACATCGCCGAGAAGATCCTCACCTCGCGCGCCGCCCTCGAGGGTGAGCGCAAACAGGTCACGGTCTTGTTCGCCGACATGCAGGGCTCGATGGAGGTCCTGGTCGACCGCGACCCCGAGGAGGCACGCAAGATCCTGGACCCCGTTCTCGAGCGGATGATGGAGGCGGTCCACAACTACGAGGGCACGGTGAATCAGGTCATGGGCGACGGCATCATGGCGCTGTTCGGTGCGCCCCTTGCCCATGAGGATCATGCCGTACGCGCCAGTTACGCGGCCCTTCGAATGCGTGACGCGGTGAAGCAGTATGCGGAAGAGATACACCGGACGCGCGGTATTCCTATCCACATCCGGGTGGGTCTGAATTCGGGGCAAGTCGTGGTCCGCTCGATCGCAAGCGATCTGCGTATGGACTACACCGCGGTCGGGCAGACGACGCACCTCGCCGCGCGAATGGAGCAGATGGCGCGCCCGGACACGATCATGGCCACGGCCGGCTGCGTCCGATTGGCCGAAGGCTACGTCATGGTCGCACCGCTGGGGTTGCTGCCGGTGAAGGGAATGGCGGAGCCGGTCGAGGTATACGAGATCACAGGGATCGGGACGGTGCGTTCGCGTTTGGAGGTGGCCGTCGGACGGGGGCTCTCGCGTTTTGTCGGACGCGAAGCAGAGCGGGAGCAACTCCGCCGAGCCCTCGAGAGCGCCGCCCAGGGCCAGGGGCAGGTCCTCGCGGTCGTCGGCGAGCCGGGGGCGGGCAAATCACGCCTCATCTACGAAGTCGTCCAGCGGGAACGGAGACAGGGTTGGTTGTTCCTCGAGACTGCGGCGGCGGCCTACGGCAGTTCAACGGCATACCTTCCCGTCATCGACCTCCTCAGGTCGTACTTCCATATCGAACCGCGGGACGACGTTCAGCAGCTCCGGGACAAGGTTGCGGCCAGGCTGTTCGCTCTGGGGGAAGAGGTCTTTTCGATGCTCCCGGCGCTGCTTGCACTGCTCGGGGCTCCGGCCGACGATCCGACGTGGAAGGTTCTCGCCTCGTCCCAGCGCCGCCGGCGAACGCTGGAGGCGGTCGCCCGGCTGCTCGTCTGCGAGAGCCTGGTTCAACCGGTTTGCCTCGTCGTCGAGGATCTCCACTGGATCGACTCCGAGACGCAAGCCGTCCTCGATGAGCTGGTAGAGAGCCTCCCGCGCGCGCGGCTACTCGTGCTCGTCAGCTATCGCCACGAATATCAGCATCGCTGGAGCGGCAAGAGCTATTACGCGCAAGTGAGGTTGGATTCTTTGCCAATGGAAGGCGCGGCAGAGCTGCTCGATGGCCTGCTCGGGGCCAACGAGGCACTGATGCCGCTCAAGCGGCTGCTGATCGATCAAACGGCGGGCAACCCGTTCTTTCTCGAAGAATGTGCCCGAGGACTGGTCGAGGCGGGCGTCCTGGTCGGTGACCTCGCCGGGTACGTGCTCGCGACGCCCGTGCAAGCCATCCACGTGCCGGCGACGGTGCAGGCGGTCATCGCCGCCCGGATCGATCGATTGGCGCCAGACGAGAAGGCGTTGTTGCAGACAGCGGCGGTGATCGGAAAGGACGTGCCGTTCGCGCTTCTGCACGCTATTGTCGGCGAATCCGAGGATTGCCTGCGGCGTGGGTTGGCACGCTTGCAAGCCGCGGAACTGCTATTCCAGGGCCGTCTCTTTCCAGATCTCGAGTACACCTTCAAGCACGCGCTCACCCACGAGGTCGCCTACGGCAACCTCCTCACTGACCAGCGGCGCGCGCTCCACGGGAGAATCGTGCACGTGATCGAGAAGCTGGCCGCCGACCGTCCAGGCGATCATGCCGAGCGGCTCGCCCATCACGCCCGGGCCGGGGAACTTTGGGACCGCGCGGCGCGGTACCTTCGCCAGGCCGGGGACAAGGCGTTTGCCCACTCGGCGAACCGTGAGGCCCGGGCCTGGTTCGAGCAGGCGCTGGAAGCGGTCAAGCGTCTGCCCGAGACGACAGAGACAAGGGCGGCGGCCGCCGATCTCCACCTCGGCCTTCGCAATACCCTCACTCTGCTCGGGGAGCACGAGCGCACGCTGGTTCACCTGGGTGAGGCCGCCGCGCTGGCCGAGGCCATCGACGACCAGTGGCGCCTGGGCCGGGCGCTCTCGTTCGAGGTGAACTGCCTGTTCCTGCTGGGCCAGTATGGGCGCGCGATCGACTCGGGCCGACGCGCGCGTGCGGTCGCCGACAAGCTGAACGATCTTCCGCTCCGAACGGTCACGGATATGTACGTCGGGCGGGCCTATCTACGGCGCGGTGACTTCTCCCACGCGATCGAGCTCTTCGGCGGCATCGTGGCCACGCTCACCGGCGAACTCGCGGACGACCACCTGGGATTGCCGGTGCTGCCGTCGGTGTTCGCCCGCAGCCATCTCGTCGAAGCCCTGACCGACGTGGGACGCTTTGCCGAAGGCGCCCGGTACGCAGACGAGTTGATCGCGCTCGCAGAAGGCACGAATCACCCCGACACGCTGTTCTGGGCGTATCACGGGGCCGGGCTGCACTACCTCGGGCGGGGCGAAGTGCGGCGGGCCATCGGGACGCTGGAACGTGGGTACCGGGTCTGCCAAACCTACGATATCCCGGCGCACATTCCTTTGATCAGCTCGGAACTCGGGCTGGCAAGGGCTCTCGACGGGGCCGCCGCGGAAGCCGTGCCCATGCTACAGCGCGCCGCCGACGAGGCGGCTCGTCGAAAGCAGGCCGCAAGCTTCCCGAAAGTCGTCCTTCTTCTCGGCGAGGTCTACCTGCTGGCTGGCGACCTCGATCAGGCCGCCGACGCCGCCACGCGCGCGCTGGATCTCTTCCGGCGCCAGCAGGAACGAGGTCACGAGGCCTTGGCAATGCGTCTCCTCGGAGATATCGCGACCCACACTTCGGCGCACGACGCCGAGGCGCACTACCGTATGGCCCGCGCCCTGGCTGATGCACTCGGCATGCGACCGCTCGTCGCTCGCTGCGACCTTGGCCTCGGGCGCGTGTTCCACAAGGCCGGTCAGCCGGCGCGCGCCATAGCTGCGCTGGAAGTCAGCTGCGCACAGTTTCGCGAGCTCGGCATGGCCACCGACCTCGCCCGCGCAGAGGCCGAGCTCAAGGCAGCCGGGTAGGACCCACCGTCCGAATCCGTACTGCCGCTACGGCGAGTCCAAGGAGGCGCGCCGACCGGCGGATTTCGAGCTCCAGCATCTCCATGCCCTTGCGGTCGAGCGCCACCGTCATCGTGACTCGCGTGGCGGCTGGCTTCCGGCGGCGTCTCGGCGATTCGCCTACCGCTTCCATTGGTCATCTCCGGCCGGGTCCTGATTGGGCCGGGGCGGTTGGCGCACGACGGCCCAGCGGATCTGGCGCACTCGAAGCCTTCTCCCACCCATTTGCGGATCGGTGAGCTCGGCAAGCCTTGCCAGGCAGTCCCGAAGCCGCCGCTTGTACTCTTCGAACGTCTCCTGGCTGACCTTACCCTCCAGCTCCACGGTAACCTCGTGAGTTTCGCCCGCCTCCGGCGGATCATTTCCCATTGCCACGCTCCGTCTGCTGCGCCCGACGCGGAAGGGCGCCGCGGCCTACGTTGTCGGTCTCCTTGATGCCGTCGAACAAGTCATCGGCGTGGAAGATTCCGGGCAGAGTATCCAGATCGCGCACCATGTAGTACCCCTCCACGCCGTCGTACTCTTCGTCGAGTTGCACCTCCTCCCCCAACGCTAGCTGGACGTAGGTGAGCGCCATGCTGTGCTTGAGGACCCGGTCAAACGCCGTCATCGCCATGAAGAGCCGTCCCGCGTTGATCTCCGTGATGCATGGTCGGCCTTGCCCGTCGTGCTTCACGTCTATGCTGAAAGCACCACTGGCTCCCGGGAACATCACGCGGATGGCCTGGCGGCAGAGATCCACGACATCAGGCTCCCGTACTGTCTTGGCCAGCGATGACAGCGAGGTCACGCCGCTCGGGATATTGTCGGTCCCGAAATAGGAGAGACGTTCGAAGGTGTTCACCAGGACGAGCCGGCCCCGACGCCACAGCGACTGGCAGAGAATCTCGCGCCCGGGTAGATATTCGGAGAGCGTGAAGGATCTGATGGGGACACCCTGCATCGTCTCCCAGAGCTGCATCCAATTCCGCGCCTGCCTGGGGCTGGACACCGGGGCGCCACCACGTGCGCACGTTCCCGTCCGTGGCCGGCACCAGAGCGTCCGGTGGCCTTTCAGCCGAGAAAAAATGTCGGCGACCTCGTCCAGCCCGGCAACCGGATACGTGTCGGGAGCACGAATACTCCGTCGGCGGAGGGCGATGGCGAGCCGGTACTTGTCACGGCAGAGGTCGACGGCGGCGCGCGCCGGCAGGAACACTTTCCCACGAAGACCATGCCGGCCATCGGAGAGCGCTCGAACGTGCCGATCGGCGGTCGGGATAACCACGTCGATCTTGCCGGCTCGGGCCAGATCGCGCAAACCCTTCAGGAAGTGACGCGATCCGGGACGGGGCACGAGATACTTCGCATCCGCGGAAGAGTGCCTGAGGGCAAAACGGTCCTCGTTGCATCCGAAGAGAACGAAAGAGGGGGACGCAGCCCGCAGGCTGCGGATCAGGTTCTCCGCCGCTGCGGTTCCTGCGCCCATGACCATCAGCTTGGCCGGCACGTCCCCCCTCGTGCCCGCACGACCCGCGAGCTTCTGGACACCGAGGCTCGAGGCGCGGGCAGCGGATCGTAGGCGGCGGTTAGACCGGTGTCAATGCCGAGATTTCACGGGTCCGGGGGCTTGATCTGCGTTCTGACCTTCGGCGCCGCCTGGTCTTGATGCGCGCCGCGGGCCGCAAGCACTTGAGCGACCTGGGCGTATCTCGGCATCAGGCGCTTGACCATTTCCGCGCGGTCCCGGTCCAGTTCCTGGATCCGCTCCGCTTCGCGTTCGGGGTCGTACGTCATCCGCCGGGCGAGCAGCTCTTCGAATCGATCGATATCCTGATCGGTCAGGCCGGGATGTGCCTGCTTCAGTGCTTCACGGAGGTCGGGATGGAGAGGTTCCACGGGCGGCTATTCCTCAGCGCATCAGCTTGGCGCGCAGACGATCCCTTACCCAGGGGTGTATCAGCAGATCCAGCCGGCACCGCTGTGGATCGTCGAAAGCCAGCCAGTAATTGTCCATCACGTTCGGCCTGGTGGCGTCGATGGGCGCCGGGTGATAGCTCTTCCACCCGGCCGGATACCCCAGGCCATCACGCTGTTGATCCGAGGGGAAGTTCGTGCCGTCGTAGCTCGCCAAGAGCGGGGGCACCGCATCCGCGCTTTGCGCGCGAAACTTCTTGTTGACCACGAAGGCGCCCGGTGTGCCATCGACATAGAGGTCGACGATGCGTCCATTGTTGAAGTCCGAGATGGCGTGACCACATTCGTGCAGCGGGGTCAGCCCTCGACGGTTCATGTTCACTGACAGGGCCGCGCTGCCTGGGGTCGACGCAAAGTGCCCGTGCACATGGGCGATGCCGTCGTAGCTGTAAGGGGTTCCTGGTTGCGCCGCGTCCGTCGTGAACCATGCCGATGCCCGATCATGAGTCGTAGACGCGTGAATGACGAGGACGATGTCGGCGCGCTCACCATAGCGCGACAGGAAGGTGGTGAGGCGATCCCGCCGCGTCTCCATGACGTTGGGCGTCAATTCGTGCACCAGCGAGTTCGCGTCATCTGACGGCAACGTCGCGTCGAAGATCGCCACGAAGCGGATCTCGCGGTCCCACTCTCCCTGGCGCACCACGTCTTCGGAGGCGGTGAGGAGACTGCGCAGGCAGAACCCGACAGCGTCGTGAAAACCTGCGCGGTTCGTCAGGAGGGGGTCCCCCACGAGGGAACCGGCTTCCGTCTCGATGCCCGCGTTGGCAACGAGCGCGATCGTGTAGGGCTGAGATTTAGGCGCCCCTGAATACAGAGCTCTGATGACGGTCGCCGGTCCGGCCGAAACGTCGACCGGGACGGAATTACTGACCCAACCTCCTACCTCGAGCCGCACGAAATTGCGACCGATCGGGACAGCCGTGGGCAGGGCCGCCACGAAGACCCACTGCGGCCGTACCAGATCGGGTGTGACGGTCACCGTCGTGGAGAGGGTCTCGAAGACGAGTTGTGCACCAGCCGGAATCCCCGAACCGGTGATGCCGTAGAAATCGTTGTGGATGGCCGGGC
Organism: Methylomirabilia bacterium; assembly: GCA_041492755.1. GTDB lineage: Bacteria > Methylomirabilota > Methylomirabilia > Rokubacteriales > CSP1-6 > JBGPXN01. The sequence goes on from JBGPXN010000073.1 coordinate 17,910, forward strand.
CCACCGGGCAGATATCGAGCCGACCAAATCCGGCGCCAGTGATCTCGCCGCCGCCATCCGGATGAACGACCTCCACCGGGTAGCTCGCGATCTGGGCGCTCACGAGAACGGTCACCAAATTGCGCTTGAACGCCAGCTCGGCTGCCGTGTCAGAGCCGCTGAACCTGACGAAGAACGCCTCGACGGAGGAGGGAGACGATCCCACGCCGACGCAGACGATGCCCGCCGTCCACATCATCGACTGGACCAAACCTGCCGTCAGGGCCACGTGACGATCCGTTCAGACCGGACCGACTCGCAAGGCCGTGATTCGCGCGCTCGTGTCCCCGTGGATCGCGACGACTTCCCGTCTGGCCACCGCCGCCGCCGTCAGCGCGTCCACCATGCTGTTAGCAAAGGCGCCTTCCGCGGCTGAAGCAGCGGGTTCGCGCAAGACGAACAGCAATTCGGTGTTCGTCGGCGTTGGGCCGATCCAGATGCACGCCATCGCGATTCCAGGAACGATGGTCAGCTGTTGCACGATACCAGTCGTTTCGGCCATGGCTCTTCCCCCGAGTCCAAGCTAAAGCGGCTCCTTGAGAATTCCCGCCTCCAGAGCGAGATCGCTCAAATACCGCAAATCGCCACGAACTCGAATCACTCCGGCGAAGAACAATTTGCGGGGGTCCTTCTGTCCGGTGAGCAATGCCAGGATGTGCCGAGTTTCACCGATGATCTCGATCGTCGGCGGCGAGGCGGCGGCGATGGGAGTCGTTAACTTCGCGCCCCCGGGCGAACAGTCCAAGCAGTAGTCACCTCCGCCGCCGGATGCCCGGATGACGATCGAGCTCTTCCGGAGCATGCGGCAACTATTCAGCCGGGCGACGAGTTTTTCAAGCGCAGCGTCCACGCGGTCCCGGTCCGAAGGAGCTTTGCTCTTTGCCATCCGGTCCTCCTACTGGGACGCTTCGCACATCACCGTTTCTCGGGCGAGGCCTCATCGCCGGTCCGGCATCGCCGGCGATTTCTCGGCCCCACGATATCACCGAAAGAGGGCGGTCCGCACTCCGAAACGCCCCTCGGCCGCGCGCGCGGGGAGACTACTGACTGCGTCTTGCCGGGCGCGGAGCGTCGCTCCGCGCCCGGCCTCAGGACGTCAGAGGATCTTCAGGAACTCGGTGAGGTCGTTCAGCTCGGCGTCGGTCAGCTTCTCCGTCGTCCCCGCCTTCTGCATGTACGCCCACATCGCGCGCACGGCCACCTCGAGGGTGGCGTACCGGCCGTCGTGGAAGTAGGGAGCGGTGCGCGACACGACGCGGAGCGACGGGGTCTTGAAGTTCCCGCCGGAGTCGACGTCCTCGACGCCCTGCTTGTCGTAGTTGGGCGGAAGATGACACGCCTTGCAGCCCGCCTTGCTGATGAACAGCTCGTAGCCCCGCTTCGCCGCGGCCGGGGCCGCATCGCTCGGGGTCCCGTCCGCCTTGAGACTCGGGTTCGGCGGATAGGCCAGCGACCCCAGGTAGGCGATCAGGGCGTCGAGCGTCTCGGCCGGGGGCTCCGGCCCCTTCATCCGGTTCACGATGATGCCCCGGATGTTGGCGCGCAGGTTGGGGGCGGTGCCGGCCCACGAGAAGGTTTGCCGCCTGGTCACGCCCCACATCGTCGGCGTGCTGCGGCCCTTGGGATCGCCATCCTTCACGACGTCCAGCCCGACGTAGGTCTTGTTGTCGGTGTGGCCGTCGTTAGGATGACAGGTGGCGCACGACCACTTACCGTCGGCCGAGAGTTTTGTGTCGTTGAAGAGATCGCGCCCCTTCGCCACGAGCATGGCCTCGGCCGACCCGGCCGGAGCCTGGGCGATCTGCACCTGCGCCGCCACTGGCCCGCCGCCGCCGGCTCCGAGCCCCAGCCCGCAGCTCAGGACAACCGGCACGATTCGAATCCATCGCTTCAGCATCGTCGCCCTCCTTCGGCGTCGGTTCGCGTGACGCCGGCCTTCGACGCGGCCGCATGGTTCCGGCTCAGCGGCCCTCAGTATCGCAGACGGCCGGGCGCTACTCGGCGAACTGCGACATCCGCCAGCGCAGCGCCGCCCCCAGCCCCTCGTTCTCCCGGATCTCGTCGAACTTCGTCCCGACCTCGGTCCGCGCGGCGTAGAGCGGCGCCAGCACGTCCAGCCCGGCCCGGATGGCGTTCCGGAACCCGGCGGCATCGGCGCCGCGATTGATCGCGAGCTTGGTGGCCCTCAGCGACTCGGGGGAGATCAGCGCCATCCGGCGCGCGAACTTCAGGGTGGCGGCCACGAGCTCGGCGCGGGGAACGACGCGGTTCACCATCCCGTACGCGAACGCGGTCTGGGCGTCGATCGGGTCACCGAGGTAGAGCATCTCCCGCGCGCGCTTGAGCCCGATGACGAAGGGCATGACGAGGGCGGGGCCGACGTTGGAGAACCGGATCTCGGGCTCGCCGAAGAGCGCATCGTCGGCGGCGATCGTGAGGTCGCACATCATCACCATCTCGCAGCCGCCGCCGAGGCAGTGGCCCTGGACGGAGGCGATCACCGGCTTGCGCATGTCCCAGGGCGTCATCTCGATGGCGACGTCGTCGCTGAGCGATTCGTGCCAGGCCAGCGCATTGCCCTTGCGCGCGGCCCGGGCCGGGTTGGGCGAGATGTCGTAGCCGGCGCAGAAGCTCCGGCCCTCGGCGCGGAGCACGACCACGCTGGTGTCCGGGTCACGGTCCGCCTCGTCGAAGCGCTCGAAGAGCGCGCGCTTGAGCTCGCCGCTGATGGCGTTGAGCTTGTCGGGGCGGTTGAGCGACACGATGCCGACCTTGCCGTCGACGGCGTAAGTGACGACTTCTGGGGTCATGACAGGCTCCTTGCGGGGCGATGCTCCGCGCTGGATTCGGCGCCCCCGTAGATCGCACATCGTTCGCCGGATGTCCAGCCGCGGCCCCGGACCATAACTCCGCTCTAAGGAGTGCCGAGACCGGTCGGGCGGGGGTCAAGAAACGCGGGGAGGCCTGAACGGGGAGGGGGCGGCGCGCGAGCGCGGAGGCCCGCGCGTGGCGCGGCGGCGGCTACCGGGTGGGCGCAGGCGACTGGCCGAGGGCCTGGCGGCTCGCCAGAAGGCGCTGCCGAGCGAGGACCAACTCCTCGGTTCGCTCGCCGCTCGCGGAGAGGTTGGCAATGAGCTGACTCTGGTGGACCGACAGACGTGCCGGCGTGGTGAAGATCTCGAACCGTAGCCGCTTGGGCCGGGCCAGCCGGAAGCGCTCCGGCAGGGCGTGGCGCTTGAGCAGGGTCAGGAGGTTGTAGGTGATCGCGTTGATGCGGAACCACGCTGCGTTGGCGCCGAACCTCTGGCTGGGCAGCACCCCAGCGCCCAGCTCGTCCTTCATGCTCCGGTGCACGTGCTCGATAGTGCCCGCCTTCTCCCAGTGCCAGCGCACGAGCTCCGCTGCGCTCATCTC
>JBGPXN010000308.1:0-2786 GCA_041492755.1 Methylomirabilia bacterium
GCGCTCGCGCGCGAGCTTGGCGCTCGGCTCGTGGTAGCTGCCGCGCTCGTCGCAGTTGAACCCGTGGCCGGCCGGGTAGGTGTGCAGGGGAACTTCGGGATGGGCGGCGCGGATCTTGTCCCAGTGCTCCTTGGGTACGCAGAAAGCTTGAATCCATCCTCGGCCGTCAACGTCAGCATCTCACCCATGTGTCCACCCTCCCTGATCTCTCGTGATCACTTACCGCTTCTATACCAGAGCCCCACGAGATACAGGACCGCGGCGACTCCCGCGCCGAACGCGAACGCGGCCTGTGGCCCCATCAACACCCGCACCCCCTCCTGTCCTTCGAAGCGCGGCGTGATCAGCATGCCGATCACGCTGTCGCGGACGTGGACGGATCCGCCCACGACGATCCCGGCTGCGGCCTGGTCCATCTCGACCCGCTCGCGGGCCGCGATCACTTTCGCCATCGACTGCTCGAGCACGACCGTGTCGGCGAGGACCGTCCCCATGGCGCCGGCCGTCACGCGCAGGTTCCCGACCGTCGCCAGTCCGACCCCACCCTGAACGATCTCGACGTCCGCGGCGTGCAGGCGGCCGATCCCGCCCTGGCGGACCGTCACCTCGTCAGCGGTCACGGAGCGCGCGCCGCCTTGCCGGATCGTCACCGCGCGCGCGATCACGTCGCCCGCGTCACCTCGGATCTCGTCGCCGCCCGCCTCGCCCGTCTCCGACATTTCGGCCGCCTCCTTGCGCCCCGCAGGGCACCCCGACTCAAACACGGCTCGCGCAAGTGCGCAAGCACCAGGCTGATGAAAAAGGGGCCATCTGCGTCGTTGGCTCGTCGTTCGCTCCCTGCGGCGTAGGCGGCTACGTGTAGGGCGGGGGCTTGTCCCCCGCCGCTCGCTGATCGATGAGAGATGGCGCCGGCGGGGGACAAGCCCCCGCCCTACAGATCCAGAGAACCCATCCGACGCCAGCGAACATCGATCATGAATAGTTCGCGCTAGCATCTGGCGCTTTTTGATCAGCCTGTGGCATTTTTCGGGGTTCGAGGCCGAGGATGTGGTCGAGTGAGATCGGGCCTGGGCCGCGGGTGAGGAGGAAGATGAGGAGGGATGCCCAGCTGAGATGCTCGGGCCACGCGTGCGGGTACACGAAGAGCTGGATCACCGCGATCATGCCGAGCAGCGGCAGGGTCGCGAAGCGTGTCGCGAGCCCGACGACGAGGAGCGTCGAGCAGCCCAGCTCGAACGTCGTCGCGAGCATCGCGGCGATCTCCGGCGGGAAGACGGGCACCTTGTACTCGTCGGTAAAGAGCTGCACCGTCGTCACCCAGCTCGCGATCTTTGTCAGCCCCGCTCTCCCGAAGACGCCGGCTATCGCCAGGCGGAACAGGAGTTGGCACATCGACAGCGGGAACCGGCCGAGACGCTCGAGGATCATCGCGCGACGCCCACGACCAGCGCCTCCCCGAGCAGCGCGTGGAGCGCGCGGGCGAGGTCGAACCCGGCGTCGATCGCGAATGCGGCCTCCGCCGCCTCCTCCAGACTGCGTCCGGCCGCCATCGCGGCGCGGAAGGCGTGCGCCGCCGGCGCCAGCGCCCGGAAGACCACGTCGTCGCCGAGCCGGCGCACTTCCAGCCACACCCCGCCCGCATCCAGATCGACCGTCGCCTCCGGATCCGCCTCGGGCTGGTTCGCCCGCCAGATGCGGTCCACGGGCCACGGCGAAGCGAGCAGCGTGACCGAGGGATCGAGCGACAAGCGCAGCTCCGCCGTCTGCTCGGCGGAGACCTGGCGCAGCCCCTGGGGATCGATCGCCTCGACGTCCTCCGCGTGGAGCGCGCGGTGCATCGCCCACTCGAGCCGCGCGACGTCCGGCAGATACGGAAGATCGCGGCACGGTGGGAAGTCAGCGAGGAAGTCTGCGAAGCCCGCGCCGTATTCGAAGAGACAGGGGCCGGCCGGCGGATCGCGCCGGATGAACCGATCGGCCGCGTAGCCGAAGAATCCCGCTCCCACCAGCCGGCCGACGACGGGGTACGTGTCCCTCAGCACCGCCGTCAACGTCGTGAGCACGTGGTGGCGGTAGATCCCCAGACGCGCGTCCGGCGTGAGCCCGTCGCCCAGGACTTCGGCGTCCAGCGTCCCGACGGACGCGCCGTCGGTGCCGTCGAGCAGCGCCCGGCGGAACTCGTGTTGCAGCTCACGCAGCGTCAGCATGGCTCGCTCCGCCCCGCGGCGCTGCGGCAGCCGCGCGGAGTCGCGGCTCGGCGAGCGCCGCCTCGTCCCGCAGCACGCCGAGCGCCGGGATGTCCGTGTCCCACTCGATGAGCGTCGGCACCGGCCCGAAGCGCGCGAGCGCCCGCTCGTACAGCGCCCACACGGCCGGCGCCACCCGCGAGCCGTGGTCGTCGATGAGAACCGTCCGCCCGTCGGCGTCGTTGCGGGCATGCCCCGCCAGGTGGATCTCCCCCACCGCCGCCGGCGGGATCGCGTGGAGATAGCCGACGGCGTCGAGGCCGAAGTTCGCTGTGCTCACGTAGACGTTGTTGACATCGCACAGGAGCCCGCACCCCGTCCGACCAACCAGCTCGGCCAGGAAGTCGGGTTCGGGAATCGGGGAATGCCGGAAGCGCAGATAGCTCGACGGGTTCTCGATGAGGATCCGCCGCCCGAGCACGGCTTGGGCCCGTTCGACGTGACGGCAGATCAGCGCCAGGCTCTCCTCGGTATACGGAAGCGGCAGCAGATGGTTCAGGTACGCGCCGCCGGCGATGCTCCACGACAGGTGCTCCGACA
>JBGPXN010000182.1:0-9268 GCA_041492755.1 Methylomirabilia bacterium
CGCGAGCCCCGACGCCGCCGCCTCCGGGGTGACGTCGAGCCAGGTCCGCGCCTCCACCCGGCCGACCTCGTCGTCCACGCCGTCGAGGGTGAGCCCGGCCGTGCGGCTGGGCGTCCGACGTCCGAGCGTTTTCAGGACCTGATCCCCCAGCTCGGCGGCGAGGCTGCGGTAGCAGGTGAGCTTCGTTCCGGTCACCGACAGGAACGTGCCGCGCTCCTCGGCGACCACCTTGTGCACGCGCGACACGTCGGAGGCGCGCCGGCCTTCCTCGAAGCTGAGCGGCCGCACGCCGGCGTACGTGTAGGCGACGTGCTCGGCGCTCACCCGGCGATCGGGCACGGCCTGGCGCACCTCGTCGAGCAGGTAGGTCACCTCGTCGCGCGTGGCGAAGAGCCGATCCAGATCCCCGTCGAAGTCGGTGTCGGTGGTGCCGACCAGCGAAAACTCGCGCCAGGGGATGACGAAGATCATCCGGTCGTCGCTGGTGCTGTGATAGATCGCGCGGTCGGTGAGGCGCGGCAGCAGGCAGTGGATGCCCTTCGTCCGGCGCACGATGTGCGCCCCGCGCTCGCGCACGCCGGCGCGCTCGCGCAGCAGGTCCACCCACGGCCCGGTCGCGTTCACGAGCACGCGGGTTTGGAGCAGCGCCGTGCGTCCGGAGAGCAGATCGCGCACGCGCACGCCGTTCACGCGGCCGCTGGCGTCCCGGGTGATCTCCTCGACTTCGGCGTAGTTGAAGGCGTGCGCGCCATGCCGCGCCGCCGACAGCACGTTCTCCAGGCACAGCCGCTCGGGGAAAACGAGCAGGTCGTCGAAGTAATAGCCGGCGCCGCGCAGATCGTCCGCGCGCATGGCCGGCTCCAGGCTGAGCGCGTCGATGGGGCGGAGCACGCGGTACCGTTCCCGCCGCCGCCCCGGCGTGAGCCAGTCGTAGAGAGCGAGACCAACGCGGACCTTGATGAGGCTGCGCGAGGAGTCGCGATAGATCGGCACCAGGAACGGCAACGGGCGGACGAGGTGCGGCGCGAGTCGTTGCAACCGCTCGCGCTCGGCCAGGGACTCGCGGACCAGGCCGAAATCGAAGAGCTCGAGGTAGCGGAGGCCGCCGTGGACGAGCTTGGAGGAGCGTGACGTCGTGCCGGACGCGAAGTCACCCTTCTCGAGCAGCGCCACCGAGACGCCCCGAAGAGCGAGGTCACGGGCCGCGCCCGCGCCCGCCATTCCGCCGCCGACGATGACCGCCTCGTATTCGCCGTCGGTGAGCATGCGCATTCGCGTCATGGCTCGATGAGTTCTCCAACCGATCGTAACACGAGGTCCGGCCGGATCTCCGCGATGCGCGGATCGTCCGCGCGCGTGATGCCGCTCAGCACGAGCACGGTGGCCAGACCGAGCTCGCGGCCCATGACGATGTCGGTCTCGATACGGTCACCGACCATCACGCACTGCTCCGCGGCCAGCCCGAGGGTGGCCAGCGCCGACCGCAGAATGATCGGCGACGGCTTGCCGACCGTGACTTCCACCTTCGTGTTGGTGACCGCCTCCACCGCCGCGATCATTCCCGCGCAGTCGGGGATCTCGCCGTCCGGCGTCGGGCACGTGCGGTCGGGGTTGGTGGCGATGAGCCGGGCGCCGCCCTTCACCGCTTGCAGCGCGGTGTTGAGCTTGGCGTAGTCGAACGTCCGGTCGAAGGCGATGACGACCCACCGCACGCGGTGATCGGGACGAACGTCGAACCCGTGGCGCGCCAGCTCCGCGATCAGCGGCGGCTCCCCGATCACGAACACCGGCGCCCCGGGGTCGATCCCGGCGAGATGCTCCCCGAGCACGCGCGCCGTGCTGATCACCGCCTCCGCCGGGGTCGGAATGCCGAGACGCGTCAGCTTCGCGGCGTACTCGGCGGCGGTCTGCAGCGGCTTGTTGGAGAGAAACGCGACCCGCCGGCCGTCGGCGCGAAGCGCGGCCAGGATCTCGCGGGCGCCGGGCAGCAGCGCCTCGCCCACGTAGATCGTGCCGTCGAGATCGAACAGCCACCCCGGGTGGGGCAGCCGGATGCCGCTCAGCGGAGGAGGGGGGCGACGGCGGACTGCGCCAGGTCCACGAACGGCGACGGCTGGAGCCCGAGCAGCAGGATGCCGGCCAGGGAGATGACCAGCGCGAGGCTGCCGGCGAACGAAGGCACGTAGGAGGCGACCTCCCCCTCCGGCTCTCGCATGTACATATAGATGATGACGCGCAGGTAGTAGTACGCGGCGATCGCCGAGTTCAGCACCGCGATCACGGCCAGCCAGACGTACCCGCTCTTCACGGCCGCCCCGAACAGGTAGAACTTGCCGACGAAGCCCGCGAGCGGCGGGATCCCGACCAGGGAGAGCAGGAACAGCGTGAGGGCCAGCGCGAGCATCGGATGCCGCCGGCCGAGGCCGGCGTAGTCGCCGACGTCCACCGCCTCGCCGGTGGACCGCTCGCAGAGCGTGATGACGCCGAACGTCCCCACCGTGGTGAACATGTACGCGAGCAGGTAGAAGAGCACCGCGGCCGCGCCCTGCGCTCCCCCGGTGACGAGCCCGACCAGCATGTAGCCGACGTGGGCGATGGACGAGTAGGCCAGCATGCGCTTGAGGTTCGTCTGCGCGAGGGCGACCACGTTGCCGACGGTCATGCTGAGGACGGCGAGCACCCAGAGCGCGTTCGTCCAGTCGGGCTGCACCGGCCGCAGATCGGCGATGACGAGCCGGATGAGCGCGGCGAAGACGGCCGCCTTCGACGCGGTGGCGATGAGCGCGGTCACGCTGGTGGGCGCGCCTTCGTACACGTCGGGCGCCCACATGTGGAAGGGCACCGCCGAGATCTTGAAGCCCAAGCCGACCATGACGAAGCCGAGACCGAGCAGGAACAGCGTGTCGGCCGGCTTGCCGGCCACCGCGGAGGTCATGCGCCCGAAGTTGGTGCTGCCGGTGGCGCCGTAGAGCAGCGCGATCCCGTAGAGCAGGAAGGCGGACGCGAAGACCCCGAGCAGGAAGTACTTCATCGAGGCCTCGCTCGCCTGGGGCCGCCACTTGAACAGGCCGGCGAGCACGTACAGCGAGAGGGACATGAGCTCGATGCCGAGGAAGACGATGATGAGGTCGTTCGCGGCCGAGAGCAGCATCATCCCCGAGGTCGAGAACAGCAGCAGCGCGTAATACTCCGCCGACTCCGCACCCTGCCGTTCCAGGTAGTCCATGGACAGGAGGACGATGAGGGCGGCCGCGTAGCAGATGACGATGTGGAAGAAGAGGGCGTAGTTGTCGAGGATGATCATGTCCCGGAACGCGCGGGCTTCTCCCCCGCCCCAGCGGAAGAGCGCGGACATGAGCGCGACCACCAGCCCGCCCAGGCTCACCGTGGCCAGATAGGCCTTGCTCCCGCGCGCCGGCAGCAGATCGAGAAGGAGCACGAGCATCCCGGTGGCGCACACGATGATGATGGGCAGCAGCGGACCGAGCGAGACGACCGGCGGCGGGATCATGGACGCGCCACCGTCACCGCGCGGCCCGCCGTCTCCGGGTTCGACCTGGCCGGCGCCCGCTCGGCTCGCGATGCGGGAAGGGTGGCCACGCCCGCCTTGCTCTGCACCTGGGCGATCAGCGCCTCGATGGTCGCCTCCGTGCGAGCGGTGAACGCCGCCGGGTACACGCCGATGAACACGATGAAGATGACGAGCGGGATGGTGACGGCCCACTCCCGGGGCGTGAGGTCGTGGAGGCGCTCGTTCTCGGGGTGCCTGATCTCGCCGAAGATCACCCTTTGGTACATCCAGAGCAGATACACGGCCGCGAAGATGACGCCCAGCGCGGCGAGCGCCGCCAGCCAACGGTTGACCCGAAACACGCCGAGCAGGATGAGGAACTCGCCGACGAAGCCGTTGAGTCCGGGCAGGCCCAGCGACGAGAGCGTCACGACCAGGAAGAGCGCCGAGAACGCGGGGATGACCTTCCACAAGCCGCCGAAGTCCGCGATGAGCCGCGTGTGCCGGCGCTCGTAGATCATGCCCACCATGAGGAAGAGGGCGCCCGTCGACAGCCCGTGATTGATCATCTGGATCAGCCCGCCCACCAGCCCCTGGATGTTGAGCGTGAAGATCCCCAGCATCACGAAGCCGAGGTGGCTGACGCTCGAGTAGGCCACGAGCTTCTTGAGGTCCGGCTGCACCATCGAGACCCACGCGCCGTAGATGATGCCGATCAGGGCGAGCGCGAAGACGAGCGGCCCGAAGGCGAGCGCCGCGTCCGGGAAGAGCGGCAGGCAGAAGCGCAGGTAGCCGTAGGTCCCCATTTTCAGGAGGACGCCGGCCAGGATGATGCTGCCCGCCGTCGGCGCCTCCACGTGCGCGTCGGGAAGCCAGGTGTGAAACGGGAAGAGCGGGACCTTGATGGCGAAGGCCAGCGCGAAAGCCAGGAACATGAGGGTCTGGCCCGTCCCCGGCGGCATCACCCAGCGCGCCAGCGTCGGCACGTCGAACGTGAAGGTGCCGGTAGCGCCGCCGTGCTGGTAGTAGATGGCCAGGATGGCGACCAGCATGAGGACCGAGCCCACCATCGTGTAGAGCACGAACTTCACGGCCGCGTAGATGCGGTTGGTTCCGCCCCACACCCCGATGAGGAAGTACATCGGGATGAGCATCGCCTCCCAGAACACGTAGAAGAGGAAGAGGTCGAGGCTCACGAACACGCCCACCATGCCCGTCTCGAGCACGAGCATGGTGATCACGAACTCCTTCGTGCGGTCGTGGATCGCGGTCCACGCCGAGGCCAGCGCGATCGGGGTCAGGAAGGTGGTCAGCAGCACGAGCAGCACGCTGATGCCGTCCACCCCGACGTGGTAGGACGCGCCCAGCGAGGGCAGCCAGGGCGCGAACTCCTCGAACTGATAGTCCGCGGAGTCGGTGTCGAACGCGAAGTACAGCGGCAGTGAGATCAGGAACGTCGCGAGGCTGATGCCGAAGGCGCCGAGCCGGATCGCGCGGGCCGCGGTCCGTGGTACGAGCATCAGCGCGATGGCGCCCAGGGTGGGCAGGAACGTGACGGCAGTGAGAAGGCCGCGCATCACCGGCGCGTGAGGAGGTAGCCGACGAGCACGACCGCGCCCACCAGCATGGTCAGCGCGTAGTTCACCACGTACCCGGTCTGGAGCTGACGCAAGGCGGTCGCCCCCCGGACGACAGAACGCCCGACCAGGTTCACGATGCCGTCGATGACGCCGAGGTCCAGGCGCGCCATGAACACCGAGAGCTGGTAGAGCGGCTGCACGATGAGCCGGTCGTAGAGCCAGTCGACGTAGTAGGCGTTGAGCAGGAGCGCGTGCAGCGGGGTCCTGGCCCGGCCGATGGATTCCGCCCGCACCGGCTTGGCCATGTACATCAGCCAGGCCAGCACGATCCCGGCCGCGACCACGATGACCGACAGGATCAGCAGCATGTACGCGCCGATCCCGCCCGAGGCTTCCTCGTGGAGCGGGAAGACCGGGCCGAGGAAGCGCGCGAAGCGCGTGCCGTGGTCCGACGGAACGCCCACCGCCCAGCCCGCGATGATCGTCAGCAGCGCGAGCACCATCAGCGGCACGGTCATGGTCGGCGGCGATTCGTGGACGTGGTGCGCGGCGTCCCGCGACATGCGCGGCGCCCCGAAGAAGGCCAGGAAGATCATCCGGAACGTGTAGAAGGCGGTCATGAACGCGCCGGCGAGCAGCAGGGCCCACATCACCCGATGCTCGGTGAACGCCGCGTGAAGGATCTCGTCCTTGGAGAAGAATCCGGCCAGACCGGGTACGCCGGCGAGACCCGCGGCCCCGATGACCATCGTGATGGTGGTGGTCACCATCCGGGGGGCGAGGCCGCCCATCTTCCGGAGATCCTGCTCCCCGTGCATGCCGTGGATCACGCTGCCCGCGCCCAGGAAGAGCAGCGCCTTGAAGAAGGCGTGGGTGACCAGGTGGAAGATCCCGGCCGCATAGGCGCCCATCCCGACCGCGGCGAACATGTACCCGAGCTGACTGATCGTGGAGTAGGCGAGCACGCGCTTGATGTCCGTTTGCATGAGCCCGATCGTCGCCGCGAACACCGCGGTGGCCACCCCGATCCACGCGACGACTTCGAGGGCCACCCCCGAGTGCTCGAAGATGACGTGGCTGCGCGCCACCATGTAGACGCCCGCGGTCACCATGGTGGCGGCGTGGATGAGGGCGGACACGGGCGTCGGGCCTTCCATCGCGTCGGGCAGCCACACGTGCAGCGGCAGCTGCGCCGACTTGCCGCACGCGCCCACGAAGAGCAGCAGCGCGATCGCGGTGGCGGTGGCGGGAGTCAACTCCTTCACCCGCGAGAACACCTCGCCGTAGTTCAGCGTGCCCATCACCGACCAGATCATCAGGATGCCGAGCACGAAACCGAAGTCGCCCACGCGGTTGACGATGAACGCCTTCTTGCCCGCCGCCGCCGCCGCCGGCCGCGTGTACCAGAAGCCGATCAACAGATAGGAACACAGGCCGACCGCCTCCCAGAACACGAAGAGGAGGAGGAAGTTGCCCGCGAGCACGAGCATGGTCATCGAGAACACGAACAGGTTCAGGTACGCGAAGAACCGCGGGTACCCCGGATCCTCGTGCATGTACCCGATGGAGTAGACGTGGATGAGGAAGCCGACGCCGGTGACCACGAGCAACATCACGCCGGTGAGCGGATCGATCTGCGCCGTCACCCACGTCTCGAAATCGCCCGCGCTGATCCAGGGAAACAGGTTCGTGACCAGGGTGTCGCCGTTCCACACCTGCGAGAACACGTTGCACGAGGCGAGGAACGAAGCGGCCAGGGCCGGCACGCCAATCCAGTGAGCACGGTGACCGATGAAGCGGCCGAAGAGGAAATTGATGAGCGCCCCGGCGAGGGGAAACGCGGGGATCAGCCAGACGTTCGTCGGCACCGCTGCATGCTAAACGGGCGACTCTGTAAGGTCAAGCAACGTAAGGTGATATGATCCGCCTCGTGCCCCGGCGGTCCGGTACCAAGGTCTTTGTCCTCGTCGTCCTCCTTCTCCTCCTCTCGGTCGTCGGCACCGTTTCGTACCTCGGATGGCGCCAGTCCGTCCCCGGCGTCCGCGCGACGGCAACCCCGCCCAGGGTGGTCGGCGCCAAGACGCCCGTCACCGTCGCGCTCGAGGCGACCCGCGGCAACGTCGCCAGCGCCGAAGTCCGTTTCGTCCAGGGCGCCGGCAAGCCGATCGTCGTGGCCAAGCACGAGGGTGGCGGCAATCGGCGCGTCGAGCTCACGACCACCGTGGAGGCGGCCGGCGGTGGCGTGCGCGAAGGCGGCGCGACCGTCGAGGTGTGGGCGCGCGACGACTTCTGGCGCCCCTTCCGTCTCGAGGGTCGCGTGATCGCCACCTTCCCGATCACCGTCGACCTCACGCCGCCGCGGATCGAAGTCGTGTCGTCCACGCCGTACTTGCATCCGGGCGGCGCTGGCCTCGTGATCTTCAAGCCCGGCGACGCAGTGAAGATGGAGGCGCGCGTCGGCACCGTCTCCTTCCCCGCCTTCCCGGCCGGCGCGGCCGACGGCAATATGCGCATCGCGCTGTTCGCGCTGCCCTACAACTACGAGGCGGGCACGCCGATCACCCTCGTCGCCTCCGACGAAGCGGGCAACACGGCCTCACGCGGCGTTCCGGGCGAGCTGCTGCCAAGGAAGTTCAAGCACGACACGATCGAGTTGAAAGATTCGTTCCTCCAGGCCAAGGTCCTCGAGCTCCTGCCGCAGCATCCGCAGTCCGCGCCACTCCTCGACGGCTTCCTGGTCGTCAACCGTGACCAGCGCAAGCAAGCCGAGGAGGAAAAGCGCAAGCTCGGGGCGAAGACCGCGGACAAGTTCCTGTGGGACGGCCCCTTCGTGCAGCCGCGCAACACGAAGGTCTCCGCCAACTTCGCCGAGACCCGGACGTACATGTACCACGGCAAGGAAGTCGACACCCAGGTCCACTTCGGCTACGACCTCGCGTCGACGAAGCAGGCCCCCGTGCCCGCCGCCAACAAGGGCACGGTCGTCTTCGCCGGCCCCCTCACCATCTACGGCAACATCGTCGTCGTCGACCACGGCCTCGGCCTCATGACCCTCTACGGCCACCTCTCCAGCCTCGGCGTGAAGGTCGGTGACGTCGTGGAGAAGGAGCAGGAGCTCGGCCGCACCGGCACCACCGGCCTCGCCATCGGCGACCACCTCCACTACGAAGTCCTCGTCCACGGCATCTCCGTCACGCCGGTCGAATGGTGGGACCCGAAGTGGATCCGCGACCGGCTGAACACGCCGCTCCGCGCGGCGGGGTTGACCGAGATCGCGGGAGTGGAGCGGGGGGACGAGGCGCCGAGGACTCGGTCCGGGAAGTCCCGGCCGAAGCGCTAAAGACCGCCAGACTCTCGCCGGCCGACTCGACTAGCGCAATAGTTCCCACCGGCGAGCGTCTAGATTGCCCGACGGCACGAGGCCAAGGAGTAGAATCGACGACATGACTCCGGATCCCAGCAGGCTCCTGAAGGAGGCGCTCAAATTGTCGCCCGAGGCACGCGCCGCACTGGCGGCCTCGCTGCTGGAGAGCCTCGACGAAGACGTCGATGAGCATGCGGAAGCCGCCTGGGCGGAGGAGATCTCCAAGCGCCTTCGTGATCTGGACTCCGGGGCCGTCACCCCAGTGCCTTGGTCTGAGGCCCGCCGTATGATCCTTGGCCGGTAGTGCCGGCCGAGCCGGCGTGGCTCCATCCGGAAGCGATCCAGGAAGCCCGCGCCGCGCGAGAGTGGTACGCCGCCCGCAACCTTGAAGCGGCGGAAGCGTTCATGGCCGAACTCGATGCCGCCGCCGATTTCCCTTTTTCGTTGTCTTCCGCGAGACTCCGGCTCGCATCGAGATTCTGGCCGTCGCCCACGCGCGTCGGCGGCCAGGATACTGGATTGGCCGGTAGCCGACGGGATCGCCCTGGCGTTCCGTCAAACGGGCCAGCGCCGTCACCGCAGACGTTCTGACCATGGATAACCGCTTCTTCGAGCGGCCGATCCTCAACTCCCCCTACGCGTGCCCCGCGCGGCACTGGGAGCTCGACGCGCAAGGGCAGCCCACCGGGGAGATCATCGAGGCGCGGCGGACGGCGCAGTTCATCACACCCATCCCCAGGCCGAAGAAGCACAAGAGACGCGCGGGGCAGGAGCCGCTCGTGTTCGACGAAGGGGCCGGCGTCTCGACGGCCA
>JBGPXN010000261.1:0-4752 GCA_041492755.1 Methylomirabilia bacterium
GCGCGCCGCAGGGCCGCCGAGACGTTCAAGGCGCGGATGGAAGCGCAAGCACGAGAGGGTAAGTAGATGGACGCGACGGCCGGCCGGCAGCTACGCGGCCTCGAAATCGCGGCGCGGTGCAAGGTGGTCCGGCAGGGCCCCCCCCAACGCTCGGGGCGCCGCGGCAAAGCCGTGGCACCCCTCGATACCCGCCCGGGGGACCCGTGGCGCTCCTCGATAGTCGGCCGGTGGTAACATCCAGCGTCCAGGAGGGGCCATGACGAGCCCGATCATCACCGAGGCGGTCCGTGCGGTGGTCGACCGCCGCGACCTCACGCGGATCGAGGCGGCGGCGGCGATGGAGGCGATCATGTCCGGCGCGGCCACCAACGCGCAGATCGCCGCGTTCCTCACCGCGCTCCGGATGAAGGGCGAGACGGTGGAGGAGCTGATCGGCTTCGCGCAGGTGATGCGGCAGAAGGCCGTGCGCGTGCGGACGCGGGGTGACGGCATGGCGGGGCTCACCGGCACCGATCGCGAGATGCTCATCGACACCTGCGGCACCGGTGGCGACGCCGCCGGGACCTTCAATGTCTCCACGGCCACCGCGTTCGTCGTGGCGGGTGCGGGCCTGAAGGTCGCCAAGCATGGCAACCGCTCGGTGTCGTCGATGTGCGGCTCGGCCGACGTGGTGGAGACCCTGGGCGTCAACCTCGAGCTCACGCCCGAGAAGGTCGCGCGCTGCCTGGACGAGGTCGGCATCGGCTTCCTCTACGCGCCGCTGCTCCACACCGCGATGAAGCACGTGATGGCGGCGCGGCGGGAGATGGGCGTGCGCACGGTGTTCAACATGCTGGGCCCGCTCACGAACCCGGCCGGCGCGAACGCGCAGATCATCGGTGTCTACGCCGCGAGCCTGACGGAGCCGCTTGCCCGCGTGCTCGCCGATCTGGGGACGATCCGCGCCTTCGTGGTGCACGGCGCCGACAATCTCGACGAGATCTCGAACACGGGCGAGAGCCGCGTGTCGGAGGTGCGGGAAGGCATGGTGCGGACGTTCACCGTGCGCCCGGAGGACTTCGGGGTGGCGCGGGCGAACATCGCCGATCTGCTCGGCGGTGACCGCCAGCAGAACGCGGAGTTGATCCGCCGGATCCTCGACGGCGAGGCGGGGCCCCGCCGTGACATCGTGTTGATGAACGCGGCCGCCGCGTTGACGGCCGGCGGCAAGGCGCGGGACCTGCGCGACGGCGTGACGCTGGCGGCCCGCTCCATCGACGGCGGCGCGGCGCGCGCCAAGTTGGACGCGCTCGTCCAGCTCAGCCAGAAGCTCGCGGAGGAGAAATAGAACCGCGCCCACAGGGGCGAATGGGCGCGGCTGAAAGGGCGATCGGTCGAGTCTGCAACCGACCACCTCTCTCGCCCGGGTCATGGAGCAAGAGCTGTACCGAACGTGTGAACCGCGGATTTTTCCGCTCTTCCGTCACGTGCAGGGGCGATCGCTTCCGAGGGTGTGTACGGAATTGCCCAGTAAGGAGAATCCGGGATGAGGATCGAGACGCGAGCCGTGCATGCCGGCGGCGGCGTCGACGCGACGACGGGCGCGGTGGCGCAGCCGATCCATCTGTCCACCACGTTCGAGCGTGATCCCGATGGCAGCTTCCCCCGCGGCCACGTCTACTCGCGCAACAGCAACGCCAACCGCAACGCGCTCGAGGAATGCCTGGCCGCCCTGGAGGGTGGGATCGGCGCGGCGGCCTTCGGCTCGGGGACGGCCGCCAGCCTGGCCCTGTTCCTCGCGTTGAATCCCCGCGATCACGTCATCGCACCGGACGACGTCTACCACGGCACCGCGCGTCTCCTGCGGGAGCACATGACCGCGTGGGGCCTGGGCGTCACGTTCGTCGACACCACCGATCCGGCCGCGGTTCGCGCGGCCGTGCAGCCAACCACCCGGCTGGTGTGGGTGGAGACGCCGTCGAATCCGCTGCTCAAGATCACCGACATCGCCGCCGTTGCGGCCATCGCGCACGATGCCGGCGCGCGCTGCGCGTGCGACAACACGTTCGCCACTCCGGTGCTCCAGCGGCCGTTCGAGGCGGGCGCGGACCTCGTGGTGCACGCGACGACCAAGTACCTCGGCGGCCACAGCGACGTGATGGGCGGCGTCCTGATCACGCGCGTGGCCGACGAGCTGTGGGATCGCGTCCGCAAGGTGCAGGTCAACGGCGGCGCCGTCCCGTCGCCGTTCGACTGCTGGCTCGTGCTCCGGAGCATTCGCTCGCTGCCGTATCGCGTGCGCGCGCATTCCGCCAACGCGCGCGCGGTGGCCGAGTTCCTGCGCGCGCATCCGCGAGTCGAGCGCGTGCACTATCCGGGCCTGGCGGATCACCCCGGCCACGCGATCGCGGCGCGGCAGATGAGCGGGTTCGGCGGGATGATCTCGGTGCAGGTCCGGGGCGACCGCGCCGCCGCCATGAACGTCGCCGCCAAGGTGCGGATCTTCACCCGCGCCACCAGCTTCGGCACCGTCGAGAGCCTGATCGAGCACCGGGCGTCCATCGAAGGCCCCGGCAGCCGCACGCCCGACAACCTGCTCCGCCTGTCCATCGGGCTGGAGCACCCGGACGACCTCGTCGAGGACCTTGCCCAGGCCCTGGCATGACGCCACCGGCGCGGGCATGACCGCGAACACAGGGGCACGGATGACGCCGATCCTCTACAACCGCGACAACTGACCGACCTGCACACGGGCGAGAGAGTTCCTCTCGCGGGCCGGCGTGGAGTACCGCAGCCTCAGCGGCGATGCCGCGCGGCTGGACCGCGCGGCGACGGTGGCGCTGGGACGCCAGGCCCGTCGATTGGTGGTCAAGGCGGGTGATCGGATCCGCCGGCTCGAAGCCCCGCTCGGCGATGACGACGTCGCGGGCGCCCTGCTGCATGCCGATGGGTTTCTCAACGTCCCGATCCTGATCCTTGGCGACCTGCTCGTCCGCGGCTTCACCGACGACCTGTACCAGGAAGCCATCGGCCGTCCCGGCTCTCCGGCCGGCTCGCTGATGGCGGATTGCCGGTAGTCGAATGCCGGCTCCGCGTCCTCCGATGACGCTCGGCGAGCGGCTGGCCGCGCTGCATCCGGGTTCGTCGGGACGGACGCGCAAGCAGTGGCTGACGGGTGGCCGCGTGCGGGTGAACGACCGCGTGGTGCGGCGGGCCGACGTCGAGATCGCGGCCGGCGATCGGGTCACGCTCGAGGCGCCGCCACCGCCGCCGTTCCCGTCGCCGCTCCGGCTCATCCACGAAGACGCGGACGTGCTCGTGGTCAACAAGCCGCCGGGCCTTCTCACGATCGAGACGGAGCGCGGCAATGATCGCACCGCGTACCGTCTGCTCGCCGCGTACGTCGGGGGCCACGGCCGCGCGCGTCGCGGAGCCCGGCCCGGCCCACGCCTCTTCATCGTGCATCGGCTCGATCGCGAGACGTCCGGCGTGCTCGTGTTCGCGAAGTCGCCAAAAGCCAAGCGCGGGTTGCAGGAGCAGTTCGAGGCGCGGACGGTCGAGCGCGTGTATCTCGGGGTGGTGGAGGGGCGGCCGCCGGCGACCGGCGTGCTGGAAGACCGGCTCCGCCAGGACGCCAGTCTACGCGTCGTTCCCGCGCGCGACCGGCGTGACCGTCGCGGCAAGGCCGCGATCACGCGCTATCGCGTGATCGAGCAGCGCGCGGAGAGCGCGTTCGTGGAGCTGCGGCTGGTGACCGGGCGCCGCGGGCAGATTCGCGCTCAGCTCGCGGCGCTCGGGCATCCCATCGTCGGGGACGAGGCCTACGGCAGCCGCCGTGATCCGCTCCGGCGTCTCTGCCTGCACGCCACCCGGCTGTCCTTCGTCCACCCCGACGGCCGGCGCGTCACGTTCGAGAGCCCGCCGCCGACGTCGTTCGCCCGCGCCTGACGGCCCCCGCGCCGCGCACGAGGCCGCGGCGCAGCGACTCCAGCCCGGCCAGAAACGCTTCGAGCGCGGGCGTCAGCGGCTTGTCGCGCCGGCGCGCGATCCCGATCTGACGGAACAGCGGCGGATCGAGCCTTTCGGCCGTGATATGGTCTGGCATTCCGCGCCGGGACACACCGCGCGGGCAGATTCAGCGCGACAGCGAGGTCGACATGGCGACGCCGGTACTCTCCCAGCCCGAGCTCTTCCGCCCACCCCTCTCGTACCCGCGGGTGGCCTACGACCGGCTGCTCACGGAGGCGGCCGCGCGCTGGCCCGAGAACACCGGCGTCGTCTTCCGCGACACCAGCCTCACCTTCCGCGAGCTGAACGCCCTCACCGACCGCTTCGCGCGCGCGCTGCGGGCGCTCGGCATCGGCAAGGGCGATCACGTCTGTCTGTTCACCCCCAACTGCCCGGAGTTCGTGATCGCGTTCTACGCGCTCGCCCGCGTGGGGGCGGTGGCGAGCCCCATGAACCCGTCCTACCGCGAGCGCGAGGTCGCCTACCAGGTCGCGGACGCCGACGCCGTGGCCGTCATCGTGCACCACAGCCTGCTGCCGCTGGTGGAGGCGGTGGGTGACCGGATACCCGGCGTACGGCACCTTATCGTCGTCGGCCCCGGCGCGCTGCCGGCCGGCGCCCGCGCCCGGCGTTTCGCGGATCTCATCGCGTCCGAGCCCGCGACGCCGCCGCCCACCGCCGGCGTGACCGACGACGATCTCGTGGCCCTTCCCTATTCGAGCGGCACCACCGGGCTTCCCAAGGGCGTCATGCTCACCCACCGCA
>JBGPXN010000164.1:0-10375 GCA_041492755.1 Methylomirabilia bacterium
ACGGGCAGCACGGCCCCGCGCACCAGGCCGTCGCCGACGGTACGGCCGTCGACCGCTTTGGCGAGCTGCTCGGATGGATTGGCCGCATGCGGACCGAACGGCTCGAACCCGGTGACGAGGATCGCGCGGCCCGTCACACCGGCATCCGGGCGAGGGCCGAGAGGAGCCAGCGCAAGCGGCGCGCGCTGGCGCCAAAGTCCAGGCGGCGCGCCGTCTCGCTCTCGACCACGAGGCGCGCACCGCCGGCCTCCGGCGTGGCGGCCAGCCGGATCACCGCCGGCACGTAGCCGGAGGTTCGCGCCTCCAGGGTGCACGCCTCGACGTCGTAACGGGTGATGCGGGCGCCCATCTGACGGAGCGCGGCGACGCTGCGAAACAGCGCGTCCTCGGGCGCCGCGGTCACCACGACGTCACCGCGACGGTGAGCCAACGAGGAAGTACCAACTGATGAGGCTGGCCACCGCCAGCCCGAAGCTCGCGGGGTAGACCCACCGGAAGTGCAGGTCGATCACCGTCGCGGCCGCGTCCTTGTTGTGGCGCTCCAGGGCGTGCAACGCGAGGCTCTCCACGGCCGCGAGGCCGATGAACAGATAACACATCGTGATGAACGCGTCCATGAAGGTCAGGTACGACACGCGGGGCAGCGACCGGCTGATGGCGAAGTTCAGCGTGACCGCGGCCACCAGGCTCACGCAGCACACCGGCACCCGCGGATTGACGAGGGTGGGATCCATCCAGGTCGTGCAGTACGCGATCCCGATGATGAGCAGCAGCGGCACGAACAGCTTCCAGACGTAGTATTCGGGGCGCCGGCTCAGCTCGATGTCCAGCTCGAAGCGCGAATAGCTCGTGTCCTCGGGATCGGAGCGCTTGGCGACGACGCGCGTCGAGGAGGCGCCGATGACCCACTCGCTGGGCGGCGCCTCCCGGCCGACGCCCGAGATCTTGCTGTCGGCCGTGAACACGACCTCGCGGCTGTCGTGGATGAACGACTCGGCGGCGATCGTCACAATCTGCTTGTCGTAGGGGAACCATCTCAGATTCAGCCGCGTGGCGACGGTGGAATAGAAGCGCTCCTGATAGAACACGCTGCCATCGGGCGACACGCGGTACTCGTGGCTGACGCGCGTACGGTCGCGGGGCGCCGTGACCAGCTCGAGCCCCGGCCACCAGACCTGCTCCAGAGGGTACGCGCGTCGATCGGTACCCACTGTCGCGGGGTCGTACGCGAGCCGCGGGTCCTTCCACTTGAGGAACAGATAGCCGGCGACGTTCACCGTCTCTTCGGCGGTCTCGATGCTCGCGATGTCGGTGATGAACATCCCGACGGCGACCAGAGTCGGTCGGCCGCTGTCCGGGCGACTCCTCATCCGGCTGGGCTCGTCGGCCACGGCTGGTCGAGCGAGCACGAGACCGAGGACAAGCATGGTGACGAGGACGAGACCCGGCCGTGGCGACGCGCGGAGGAGACGATGCGTTCGAGGCACGAACCCGGATTGTTGCGTTTTCGCGGAGCGAAGGCAAGCGCCGTGGCGCCCCGGGGGGCGAGCGAACCCGGAGGGGGCGTGGGCCCCCTCCGGGCCGTGACCGTGGACTACGCGCCGGTGCCGGCGGGAGCCTGGCGCTTGTGGTGGCGATGCCCGCCGAAGAAGCCCATCTGGGCCATTTTCTCGCGCTGCTCCTGCGAGAGGCTCGGCGCGATTTCCTGGAGCATCTTCACGCGGAGCGCGAGGTCCTGACCGAGCAGCTGCTGGACCTCGGCCGCCTTTACGCGTACCGCATCTTCGGCCCCGCCGTTGAGCGCCAGCTGCCGCAGGTCGGTCTGCGCGAGGCGTAGCGCCTGCCAGAGCTGACGGCGCTCTTCGGCGTGGCGCTGGAAGGCCTGGCGAATGGCGGTCATCTGGTCATCGGTGAAATTGAAGCGCTGCTGCAGACGCGCGGACCAGTGGTCGCGCTGGGCCTGGTCCGGCGCGGCGGCGGCAGGACCGGCGGCTGCGATCAGCCCGATGCAGAGCGCAAGGGCGCCGGCAACGGTGACGACGAGGTGTCTCATGGAACCCTCCTGTGTGGATCTTGACCGGTTAGACGCGCGGGTCCGGCCGGATGTTTACGCGAGCGGCCAGGAGGGTCTCGGCCGCCTCCATCAGCGTCTCGGCCAGGGTCGGGTGGGTGTGGATCGTCGCCGCCAGATCCTCGACGGTCAGCGCCGCCTCGAGCGCGAGCGCGGCCTCGGCGATCAGCTCACCGGCACCCGGCCCGACGATGCCCACGCCCAGGACGCGTCCGGTCTCGGCGTCGGCCACGATCTTCGTGAGCCCGTCGCTGCGGCCGAGCGTCGCGGCTCGGCCCGATGCGGCCCACGCGAAGCGCCCGACCCTGACCGTCCGCCCGCCGGCCGCCGCATCGCGCTCGGTGACGCCACACCACGCGATCTCCGGATCGGTGAAGACCACGGCCGGGATCGCCACGTTGTCGAACGCGGCCGGCTGCCCCGCGAGCGCTTCGGCCGCGACCTTCCCCTGGCGCATGGCCCGATGCGCGAGCATGGGATCGCCGGTCACGTCACCCACCGCGAAGACGTGCGGATCGTCGGTGCGGCACTGCGCGTCGATCGCGATGACGCCGCGGCCGTCGACGCGTACCCGCGTGGTCCCGAGTCCCAGGTCGTCGCTCCCGGCGCGGCGGCCGACCGCGACCAGCACGCGGTCGAAGAACTGCGTCTCCTGCCCCAGCAGCTTGACCTCCACCGCGCCGCCGGTGTCGCGCAGCTCGGTGAGGCGCGTGCCGAGGTGGATGGCGGCCAGGGTTTTCTCGCAGCGCCGCGCCAGGGGCAGGACGAGCTCGCGATCGACACCCGGCAACAGGCTGTCCGTAAGCTCCACGAGGGTCACGGCGCTGCCCAGCGCGGCGTAGACCTGCCCCAGCTCGAGGCCGATGTAGCCACCGCCGATCACGAGCAGGCGTTCGGGGATCTCGGCCACCTCGAGGGCGGCCGTCGAATCCATGACGCGCTCGCTGGCCACGACGCCGGGCAGCCACGCCGGGCGCGAGCCGGTGGCGACGATGGCGTGGGCGAAGCGGATCTTCTGCGGCTCGTCGCCTTCGACGCGGAGCGCGCGCGAGCCCTCGAAGACCGCGTGCCCGCCCACGACCTCCACGTTCTTGCCGCGCGCCACCGACGCGAGACCGCGCGCCAGCTTGCCGACCACGCGCTCGGCCTTCCACTTGCGGAGCGCGTCGAGCGCAATCCTCGGCTCGCCGAAGTCGACGCCGATCTCCTTCGCGCGCTCGGCCTCACCGATCACGAAGGCCACGTGCAGTAGCGCCTTGGACGGAATGCAGCCCTCGTAGAGGCACGCTCCGCCGAGCCGCCGGCCCGCGTCGACCACCACCGTCTCCAGCCCCAGGTCGGCGCAGCGGAACGCCGCCGAGTACCCGCCCGGTCCGCCCCCGACGACGACGACGTCGACTTCGCGGACCAGGTCGCCCATCACCATCTCAGAGCTCCAGCAGCAGGTGCTCGGGGTGCTCGAGGCGCCGTACGACGTCGGACGCGAAGCGTGCGCCGTCGGCGCCGTCGGCCACGCGATGGTCGAAGGTCAGGCTCAGCGGGAGCAACAGGCGCGGCTCGATTCGCCCCTCGCGCACCACGGCTTCCTCCCGCGCGCGCGCCACGCCGAGAATGGCGACTTCGGGATAGTTGATGATGGGAATGGCGCCGGTGCCGCCGAGCGCGCCGATGTTCGTGATCGTGAACGTCCCGCCCCGGAGATCGTCGAGGACGGCCTTGCCGGCGCGGACGCGCTGGGCGAGCGCCCCGAGCTCGCGCGCGAGCTCCTGGATCGGCTTGCGGTCGACGTCGCGGATCACGGGCACGATCAGCCCGCGCTCCGTGGCGACGGCCACGCCGAGGTGGACGTAGCGCTTGACGATCAGCTCGCCGGCGGCGGGATCGAGGCTCGCGTTGAACCGCGGGTGCGCGGCGAGCGCGAGCGCGGCGGCCTTGAGCAGGAAGCTGGTGAGGGTGAGGGTCACGCCCCGCGCCTTGGCGGCGTCGAGATTCCGTCGGATGACGGCGTCGAGGTCGGTGATGTCCGCGCGGTCGAAGTGGGTCACGTGCGGGATCAGCGTCGCGGACAGCGTCATTCGCTCCGCGATGGTCCGGCGCAAGGGCGAGAGCGGCCGGCGCTCGACCGGCCCCCATTGCTCGAAGCGCGGCAGTGGCGGCGGCTCGAGCCCGATGCTGGCCAGCGGCTTGGCGGGCCCGCGCTCTGCGCCTGGCCCGCGGTCCGCCCCCCCCTGCGGAGTGACCGCCGGCGTCGCGGACGGCGTCGATTCCGCGCGTGTCGCGGGCGGCCCGCCGGCCGCCGCCGCTCGGACGTCGTCGTCGGTGACCCGTCCTGCCGAGCCCGAGCCCGGCACGGTGCGCAGATCGACGCCGAGCTCGCGCGCGAGACGACGCGTGGCCGGCGTCGCGGGAACCGGGCCCGTCCGTGCAATCGCCGGAGCGGCCGCCGGCGCCTCACGCGCGCGACCATCGATCACCCCCGTCGGCGACTCCGGCGCGGGCGTGCGCGCCGGGTCCATCGTGTCCGCGGCCTGCTGGCCCGGCGGCGTCTCCCGCCCGTCGCCGGCGTCGGCGAACGTCACGAGCACCGCGCCCACCCGCACGGTCTGGCCCGCCTGCACGTGGACCTTCTCGACGCGCCCGCTCACGGGCGACGGGATCTCGACCTGCGCCTTGGCGGTCTCCACCTCGAGCAGCGGCGCGTCTTCCTGGATGACGTCGCCCTCGTTGACGAGAACCTTGACGATCTCGGCCTCGGTCAGTCCCTCGCCGAGATCGGGAAGCACGAATGGGCGCGCCATCGGCCGGGGCCTCCGCTCAGAACGCCAGGGTGTCGCGCGCCGCCGCCACCACGCGGGCGACGTCGGGCACGGTGGCCCGCTCGCGGGCGAAGCCGACGAACGGCACGTCGTAGGCGGTGACCCGCGCGATGGGCGCCTCCAGCGACAGGAACGCGCCCTCCATGATCGAGGCCGCGATCTCGGCGCCGGCGCCGAAGCTCTTCGGCGCCTCGTGCACGATCACCGCGCGCCCCGTCTTGGCGACGGAGGCGACGAGGGTCTCGCGGTCGAGCGGCGAGATCGTCAGCAGGTCGATCACCTCGGCCTGGACGCCGTCCTCGTCCTCGAGCACCTGGGCGGCCTCGCGCGCCACGCGGAGCATGGCGCCGTAGGCGACGAGCGTGACGTCGCCCCCCTCGCGCACCACGTGGGCGCGGCCGATGGGCAGCGCCTCGATCTCGTCGGGCACGTCCTCCTTGGCCGCGTGGTAGAGCGCCTTGTGCTCAAAGAAGACGACGGGATCGGGATCGCGCAGCGCGCTCACCAGCAGCCCGCGCGCGTTGCGCGGCCCCGACGGAATGACCATCTTCAGGCCGGGGATGTGGGCGTAGAACTGCTCCTCGGACTCCGAGTGGTGCTCGAGCGCGCGCACCCCACCCCCGTACGGCATGCGAATGACCATCGGGATGTGGAACCGGCTCTGCGAGCGCATACGGTAGCGGGCGGCGTGGTTCTCGATCTGGTGGAAGCACTGGAACGCAAAGCCGGAGAACTGGATCTCGCACACGGGCCTGAGCCCGTAGAGCGCCATCCCGACGGCGGTGCCGATGATGCCGGCCTCGGCGAGCGGGCTGTCGATCACGCGCTTGCCCCCGAACTTGCGGTGCAGGTCCTCGGTGACGCGGAATACGCCGCCGTCGACGCCGACGTCCTCGCCGATGATGACGACGTCCGCGTCGCGCTCCATCTCCTGGAGCAGCGCCCGGTTCAACGCCTTGACCATGTTCAGCTTGGCCATATTCCTCCTCGGAGGGGGGCTTCGCCCCCTACCGACGCGTCGTGCGCTGTCCCCTCATGGGCAGGGGTTTCGGCTGCTCCTCGTCGGAACGGCGCTCGCCGGCGTCGCCGGCCTTGAGCCGCTCGCGGAGCTCCTCGCGCTGGACTTCGAGGTGCGGCGGCAGGTCGGCGTAGGCGTGGTCGAAGATCGCGAGCAGATCGGCCGGCGGGGTCGATTCGAAGCGCTTCACCGCCTCGGCGATCTCGGCGTCGACCTGCGCCTCCAATGCCTCGTCGAGGAGATTCTTCTTCTGGAGGTACGCGGAGAAGCGCGTGAGCGGATCCTTGCGCTCCCACTCCGCGACTTCTTCGTTCGACCGGTACTTCGTCGGATCGTCCGCCGTCGTATGCACGCCGAGCCGATAGGTCACGCACTCGATGAGGGTCGGCCCCTCACCCTCGCGCGCCCGCTCCACCGCCTCCTTGCTCGCGGCGTGCACGGCGAGCACGTCGTTGCCGTCCACCTGGATGCCCGGGAAGCCGTACGCGAGCGCCTTCTGGGCGATGGTGCGCGAGTGCGTCTGCTTCTTCCGCGGGACCGAGATCGCCCACTGGTTGTTCTGGCAGACGAACACGACCGGGACGTGCCACACGCCGGCGAAGTTCAGCGCCTCGTGGAAGTCGCCCTCGGACGTCGCGCCGTCGCCGAAGTAGACCATCACCACGACGTCGTCCCCGCGGTACTGCGCGGCGTAAGCGAGGCCGACGGCGTGCGGGAGCTGGGTCGCGACGGGAATGGCAATGGGCAGGTCGTGCTGGTCGGCGGCGGGCTGGCCGCCCTCGACGTATCCGGCGAAGAACAGCAGCAGCCTCTCGATCGGCCACCGCCGCCACAGCATCGCGGCGGTCTCGCGAAACGACGGCACCATCCAGTCACCCGGACGCAAGGTCGACACGCTGCCGAGCTGCGAGGCTTCCTGTCCCTTGATGGGCGCGAAGGTGCCGATGCGCCCCTGGCGCTGCAAGCGGACCATGCGTTCGTCCAGCCGGCGGCCCAGGAGCATGCCGCGGTAGATCCGCTTCAGCTCGGCGGGGGAAATGTCGGGCTCGAGCGCCGTGTCGAGCTTGCCGTCGCTGTCCAAAACTGACAGATACTCGACCTGGAACCTGGGTTCGAGCGGCGATCTCGGCATAGCGGCGACCGGCGTCTCTATCTTACACTCGCGCACGATCGAACCTGTCTCGATCCGGAAGAAGCGCGAAGGGACCAGCGATCGCGACGCCGTGGAGGACGTCGACAGTCGCGTCCCGGCGGGTCGGCGGATAGGGCAAGGGAGCCACGTGAAAGCTCCGACGGTCAGTGTGCCAGAATACGTCTCGGTGAGGCGGTCCCGCGGCCGCCACGCCGGGAGAGCCGGACGATGCGTTCGAGGCGGGGAACGTCCTGATCGACGGCTGAGTTGCGCGCGACGCGGAACTTCCGGCTCGATGGGTGAGTTAGCGCCCGCAAGGAGGCCGTCATGACGACACGGGGGCTTTGGACTGTTCGATGGCTGCTCGCCATCCTTGCGCTGAGCACGATGCTCGTTGGTGATCCCACCGCCGCCACCGCCGCCGCCACGCCGGGCCCGAGCAGCCCGGCCAAGGCCGAGGATCCGGACTACACGGCGGGCGTCAAGGCCATCAAGGCCGAGAACTTCGCCGCGGCCATTCCGCTGCTCGAGCGCGTCGTGGCGCAGGACGCCAACAACGCCGACGCCTACAACAACCTCGCGTATGCCATCCGGCGCAATGGTGATCCGGCCCGCTCGATCCCCATCTACCAGAAGGCGCTGGCCATCGATCCCAAGCACCGGGGCGCGCACGAGTACATCGGCGAGGCGTACCTGGCCCTCGACAACGTGCCGAAAGCCAAGGAGCACCTCACGCGGCTCGATTCGCTCTGCTTCCTGCCCTGTGCCGAGTACCGCGACCTCAAGAAGGCCGTCGAGGCTTACGAGAAGAGCGGCGGCAAGACGAAGCCGGCCGCAGCGCGGTAGTCGTGGGGGCTGATTGCCGCCGTTCCATCAGCGTCGATCGCGGAAGAACGCGCGGATCTCGGCGACCAGCGCCTCCGGCTCCTCCAGCGCCGCGAAATGGCCGCCCGCCGGCATCGTCGTCCAGCGCTGGATGTTGAACTGGCGCTCCGCGCGCGCGCGGGTCGGGCGCACGATCTCGCGCGGGAACGCGGCGTAACCGGTGGGCACGTCGATGCGCCCGTCGGGCAGCGGCCAGCGCGTGTGCAGCCGATCGTAGTACGGCCAGAACGACGAGCCGATGGCGCCGGTCGCCCAGTAGATCGTGATGTTGGTCAGCAGATCGTCCTTGCTGAAGCGCCGCTCCACGTCGCCGCCGCAGTCGCTCCAGCTCCGGAACTTCTCCACGATCCAGGCCGCCAACCCCACCGGTGAATCGGTGAGCCCGTACGCGAGCGTCTGCGGCTTGGTGCCCTGGATCGCCTGATATCCCGTCTCTTCGGCGATCCAGTGCTGAAGGTCACGCAGGTACGCGGCGTCTTCGGGATCCGACTCGACGGTGGCGCGCGCGTCGCGGCGAAGCGGCAGGAGATTGAGATGGATCCCGGCCAGCCGGTCGGCGTACCGGGCGGCCAGACATGCGGTGATGAACGAGCCCCAGTCGCCTCCCTGCGCGGCGAACCGCCGGTATCCGAGCACGTCGGTCATGAGCGCGGCGAAGAGATCGACGATGGCGGCGATGCCGAAGCGCGGCTGATGCGGGCGAAAGGAGAATCCGTAGCCCGGCAGCGACGGCGCGACCACGGTGAACGCGTCGGCGGGATCGCCGCCGAAGCGCGCGGGATCGGTCAGCATCGGGATGACCTTGTGGAACTCCCAGACGGAGCCCGGCCAGCCGTGAGAGAGCAGCAGCGGCAACGGCCGCGGCCCCACACCCGGCTCGTGGATGAAGTGCAGGTCGATGCCGCCGAGCGGGACCGTGAAGTGCGTGAAGGCGTTGAGCGCGGCCTCGTGCGTGCGCCAGTCGTAGCCGTCGCGCCAGTACGCGACGAGCGACTCGAGATACGCGCGGTCGGTGCCGTAGTGCCAGCCCGAGCCCGGGACGTCGTCCGGCCACCGCGCCCGCGCCAGCCGAGCGCGGAGATCCGCGAGCACGTCGTCGCCGACGGCGACGGTGTACGGGCGGGGCGCCGTCATTTCTTCGCGAGCTCTTGCTCTTTGAGGACGCGACGCAGGATCTTGCCCGACGGCGTCTTGGGAATGGCCTGGACGAACTCGATCTCGTGCAGCGTCTTGTACGAAGCGAGACGGCCGCGCGCGAAGTCGAGCAGCTCGTTCACGGTCACTCCACTCCGGGCCGGGACGACGAAGGCCTTCGGGACTTCACCCGCTTCCGGATCGGGCTTGCCGATGACGGCCACGTCGGCCACGCCGGGATGCTCGAGCAGCAGGGCCTCGATCTCGGCGGGCGCGATGCCGAAGCCCTTGTACTTGATCATCTCCTTCTTGCGGTCCTGGATGAACGCGTAGCCGTGCTCGTCCACCCAGCCGATGTCGCCCGTGAGCAGCCAGCCGTCGCGGATGCACGCGGCGGTCGCCTCCGGCGCCTTCCAGTACCCCTGCATCACCTGCGGCCCGCGGACGCAGATCTCCCCGACCTCGCCCGGACCGAGCACGCGGTCGCCCGTCTCCACGTCCACGACTTTCTGCTCGGTGTCGTGCGCGGGCAGCCCGCACGAATCGAGCACGTTCAAGGCGACGTCGTACGTGGGGTTCAGGTGGGTGAGCGGCGCGGCTTCGGTGAGCCCGTAGCCCTGGACCACCGGAATGCCGGTGAGCTCGGAGAAGCGGCGGGACAGCTCGGGCGCGACCGGGGCGGCGCCGACCATGATGAGCCGCACGCTACTGACGTCGTAGCGCCCGAGATCGGGCCACTGCGAGAGCGCGAGCAGCACCGGTGGCACCGCGAAGAACAGCGTCACGCGGTGCTGCGCGACCAGGCGCATGCATTCGGTGGGCTCGAACCGGTCCATCATGACCAGGGTGGCGCCGGTGCAGACGGCCGAGCCCATGAGCATCGCCCCGTAGATGTGATAGAGCGGCAGGAACAGCATGAGCCGGTCGCTCTCGCGCAATCGAATGGTCGCGACGAACTGGAGATTGTTGACCACGAGGTTGCGGTGGGTGAGCATGACGCCCTTGGGAAGCCCGGTGGTGCCGCTCGAATAGGGAAGGGCCACGAGATCGTCGTCGGTCACGCCGGCGGTGGGCGGCGGCGTCGCGGGCTCGGACGCGATGAGATCCGCGAAACGCCGGCCGCGGGCGCCGGCCGGCAGCGCGCCGGGGCCGACGACGATGACGTGCCGCACGCCGGGTATCCGGTCACGCACGGCCTCCACCAGCGGCAGCAGGCTGTGGTGCACGATGACGGCCACGGCGTCGGCGTCCGCGACCTGGTAGGTGACCTCGCGCTCGCGGTAGGACGGGTTCATGGGGCTCGCCACCGCCCCCACCCG
>JBGPXN010000078.1:0-20292 GCA_041492755.1 Methylomirabilia bacterium
CAACCGGCCGCGGAGACTACGAACATCACCAGCAGGATCTGGCGTCTCATTCTCATCGTCACCACCTCCCCATGAGCGCACGTCGACACTGCACCGCCGGCTCTGGACCAGCCGGCAACGCCGAACCCCGTTGTGTGCTTTTCCGGGTCACCGGACCCGGCCCGTCGCCCTGAGCCACATGGCCAGGGCGCTGTGGTACTCCGCGCGCGCGCTGACCTCGTTGAACCGCGCGCGCGTCAGCGCGAGCTGGGCGTCCAGAACTTCGAGCTGGATCCCCCGCCCGCTTGCGAACCGCTCCTTGATCACGCGAGACTCCTCCTCGGCTTGCTCGAGCCCTCGCGCGCTCGCCTCGACCGCCTTCTCCGCCGCCCCGAGCATCAGTACGGCCTGGTGGACCTCCTTGGCGACCTGCTGGCGGGCCAGCCCTTCCGCCTGTCTCGCGCGCTCGAGCTTCGCCTTCGCGGTGTTGACGGCGTGCTCTCTCAAGAATCCGTCGAAGACCGGCAACGTCACGACGACGCCGACGGAGTAGCCCTCGGCGCCGTCGGCGCGCATGCGCATGCCGTCCGCCTGGGACTCCCACGCGCGGTTGCGCATCACGGCCCAGTCGTACATGTAGCTGAGGGACACCTGGGGAAAGTAGTTGCCATAGGCCGCTCGCACCTCGGCCTCGGTCGCTTCGCGCTGCTTGACCGCCGCGCGCACTTCCGGCTGCCGCTCGTAGGCCAGGCGGACGCCCTCCTCGGTGGAGACCGTCACCGGCGTGGGCTCGAGCCGTCCGGCGGGCGTGAGCACGGACGCGAGATCCACCCCCAGGGTCGTCTTGAGCGCCACCAGGGCCAGCTCTGCCCGGCTCTGGGCCATGGCTTCCATCTGGAGGGTGTTCGCCAGCTCGGCCTCGTCTCGGAGGACGTAGAAGCGGGGCAGCCGCCCTACCTCGTAGCCCTGACGGGTCACCCGCAGGCGCTCCTCGACGTCGCGCCGGAGGTCGTGGGTCACCGTCAGGTTCTCCGCCTCGCGGAGGGCGGCGATGTAGTCGAGCCGGGCCTGCATCGCCACGTCCACCTCGGCTCCACGAAACATCTCGCGCCCAGCCTCGGCCCGGCGCGCGGCGGCCCGGTACGTGTACCAGTCGCGCCCACCGGAGAAGAGCGGGTACATGGCCGTCACGTTGGCGTCCTTCGTCTGATCGGAATTGAAGACCTGGTAGTTGCGCGCCATCGTATTGCCGGCCGAGGTGTAGACGTTCGGCGCCATCCGCTGGTCGGCAAAATAGCCGTTGGCCGAGAGTTGCGGCCAAAAGGGTGCAAGGGTCTCGCGCCGCATCGAGTCCATCGCGCGCGCGTCCGCGCCCGACGCCTTGACCTTGAGGCTGTGGCGGAGCGCGAGGTCCACGGCCTCGTCGAGCGTCACCTGCCCATCCACCCTGGGCAGTACCTGCGCCTGCACCTCCGAGATCGCGGCGAGCACCGTCCCGATCGCCGCGACCACGGCCACCAGCGCGCTACTGACCGCCATGGGCTTTCTCCTTTCCGGGCGCGCGCTCGATTGGCGCCATGCCCGGCATGCCGTCGCCCGCGCCACCTCGAGCCGGCGGCGCCGCGCGCCCCGCCTCGACGACGCGGGCCCCCGCGTAGAGTCCCTCGCGCCCCTGGGCCACGACCCGCTCGCTCTCGGTGAGGCCGCTCCGGATCTCGACGCGGTCAGCGTTCTCGAGCCCCGTCACGACCTCCCGGCGCTCGGCCCGGCCGTCACGGATGACCCACACCGTCGCGCCGCCCCCGAGCCGCGCCACCGACGCCTGGGGCACCGTCAGCGCGTCCGGCCGCTCGCCGGTCACGAACGTCATCGCCACGTACTGTCCGGGCAGGAAGCGGCGAGCCGCGTTGTCGACGATCGCCTCGACGACGGCGGTCCGCCCTCCCTGGTCGACGAACGGAAAGACGGCGGTAACGCGCGCTCGCAGGGGCGCCTCGTCCGACGCCAGCGACCGGACGACGACGGGCCCGCCGACGCGGATCCCGGCGAGGTCCCGCTCGCCGACGTTCGCCTGCAGCCGCACCCGGTCGATCTGGGCCGTCTTGAGGATCGCCATGCCGGGCTGGACGAGCACGCCGGGCGCGACCAGGCGCTTGACCACGTAGCCCTGACTCGGCGCCAGGATCGTGACGTAGTCGCGCACGACGCTCGCGGTGCGGAGGCCGGCCGCGCTTTGCGCCACCATCGCGTCGGCCGCTTCGAGCTTCTTCCGGGCCGACGCCTCCATCGACCGCGCCTGCTCTATCTTGGCGCGGGCCGCCTCGCGCTTGGCCTCCAGCGCCACCGCCAGCGAGCGGTCGTTCTCGTACTCCTGGCGGGCGATGGCACCAGCCGCGACCAGCCGCTCCGAGCGGTCGGCGACGCCTCGCGCGTAGCCGAGCTCGGCCTCCACCATCGCCAGCTCCTTCTCCATCTGGGCCACCCCGTGCTGGGCGGCGACCACGTCGGCCTCCATCTGGGCGCGGTTGGCGCGTGCCGTCGCCGCCATCCCCTCCGCTTCCCGGACCCGGGAGGACAGCTCGACGTCGTCGAGCCGGGCGACGACCTGGCCGGCGCGCACCGCGTCGCCGGGGTAGACGGGCATCTCCACGATCCGCCCGGTGACGCGCGGGTAGATGTCCTCCTCGTTGAAGGCCGCAACGCTGCCCGTGTACACGACCGTCCCCGCCATCGGCCTGCGCTCGACGGGCGCCGTGGTGACCGGGAACGACACGCCGGCCGACGTGCTGCCCGTGGCCATGTCCATCGCCGGCCGGCCGCCCGGGCCGAAGTTCGCCCGGTACGCCCAGACGCCCGCGCCGATCACGAGCGCCAGCGCGATGAGGCGTGTGACCCAGGCAACGACCCGCCCGCGCGTCCTGCGGCCCGGCCGGCCGTCGCCGCCGATGGCATCACGGGATCCGGTCGTCACGCGATCGATGTCGGCCCTCTGCGTCGTCATCGGCCTCCTCCCGTCTCGACGCCCGTCGCCGCGCGCGCGAGCGCCTCGAGCTGCGTGCCGTCGAGCACCGAGATCACGGCCGCGACGTGAGCACGGCGGCGCTCGCGCATCTGACGCCCCAGCTCCACCGCCGGCGCGGCCTGCTGCCCGACGCCAGCGAGGGTCGCGCCACGGCCCTGGGCCTCCCGCATGAACCGGGCGAATTCAGCCTGGGCGGCCTCGAGCTCGGCCTCGACCGGCGCGGTCTCGCGCCGCCAGGACCGGTCGAGCGCCTCGAGCCGCGCGCGCTGATCAGGACGGAGCCCGAGCGCTGCTGCCTTCTCCAGAACTCCCCTGGCGGTCGGCGCGGGCGACGGGACCATGGAACTCGGCCGCCCCGTGCCGGCCGGGAGCCTCTCGGAGGAACCGGTTTCGAGGAGCGCCCCGGGTGTCGAGACGGGCCCGGGGTTCCCCCGGGCTCGTCGAGCGCTCGGGGGGAAAGGGGGCCCTTCGAGGCCCCTTTTCCAATCAACCGGCCATGTCGGGGCCCCCCACGTGATCAGCACGGCGCCCGCCGCGACGAGCGCCAGCGTCGTCCCGAGGTAGCGGGGGATCACGCGCTGACCCTCTCGCGTCGCCGGGACACGCGCGCGAGCGCCGCGCGGGCGAGCCGGGCGAGGTCGTCCGTGTACGTGTGGAGCACGGGGACCACGTACAGCGCGAGCAGCGTCCCCATGGCGAGACCGCCGATCGTCACGGTGGCGAGCGGCGCGTAGGCGTCGATGCCGGTGCGCGGGAAGAAGGCGACGGGGACCAGCACCACGATGCTGATGAGCGAGGTCATCAAGATCGGCCGGAGCCGGATGGGCGCAGCGGTCAGGATCGCCTCGTCGCGCGGCATGCCGTCGGCACGCAGGCGCAGGACGAGGTCGATCATGAGCACGGCGACCGTCATCAACATGCCGGTCAGGATGACGACGGCGAGGATCGAGACCGTCGAGAACGTCTGGCCGGTGAGCAGCAGTCCGCCGAGCACCCCGGTGAGCATCAGCGAGAGCGAGAAGAGCATGTTGAGCGGCTCGATCAGGCTCCGGAACTGCGCGACCAGCAGCAGGTACATGAAGATGAGCGCGAGGTAGAGCCCACGGAACAGGCGCCCAAACGACTCCTCCATCTGCGTCATGTCCCCGCGCAGCTCGGCGCCGTAGCCCGGCGGCAGATCGAGCTTCATGAGGGCCGCCCCCAGGAGGCCCATCGACAGCTCCATGCTGGGCGGCCCACCCTTGCGGTAGAAGCCCAGGACGGAGATCACGCGGCGGAAGTTGTCGTGCTCGATCAGGGTCGGTCCCGGCCGCTCCTCGATCCGCGCCACCGAGGACAGCGGCACGACCTCGCCCTTCCGGCCGACGATCCGCACCTGCTCGAGGTCCAGCCGGTCGCGCCGCTGGTCGCCCCGGTAGCGCACGAGGATCGTGAACTGGCGCTTGTTGTCAAGGCGGTAGAACTCGCTGGTGAGGCCCCCCTTGAGGGCGTAGTAGGCCTGGTCGGCGACGTCGGCGACCGCGAGGCCCAGCTCCTGGGCCCGCGCCCGATCCACGACCACGTGGAGCTGGGGCAGGGTCATCGCCCACGAGGTGGCCACTTGCCGAAAGCCGGGGATCGCTTCGGCCAGGCCTCGCGCCTGCTCCCCGATCGTGTAAAGCGTGTCCAGCTCTGGCCCGAAGAAGATGACCTGGATCGGCGCGGCGCTCGACGCCATGACGTCGGCGCCCATCTCCTTGATGGTGAGGCGGCGGATCCCGGGGATCGTCCGCAGCGCTTCGGCGTGGACTCCGTCCATCACCTGCCAGATGTTGCGCGCGCGCTTGGCGGAATCCACCAGCGTGATCACCACGAACACCGAGTTCACGGAGCCCATGCTGTAACCCGTGAAGTACGTGCCGCCCGGCTCGAACCCCACCTCGGACGAGACCTTCACGACCTCGGGTTGCTTCAGGAGAAGCCGTTCCATCTCGGCGGCGATCTCCGACGTGCGGGCGAAGGACGTCCCCGGCGTGGCCTCGAGCTGCACGAACGCCTGCGAGACGTCGGCCAGCGGCATCATCTCGCTGCCGATGCGCGGATAGAGGGCGACGCCGATCAGGATGACGGCGGTCGCCCCGGCCAGGACAACGAAGCGGTTGCGGATGGACCAGGCGAGGCTGCCCCGGTACCGGGCCTCGAGCCCGTCGAGCGCCCGCTGGCACGGGTCGAGGAGCCACCGCTCGAGCCGCGTCCGGCGGCGCGCCGCGTCCGCGCTGTGCGGCGTGAACAGGTGGGCGGCCAGCAACGCGGTGAGCGTGAACGAGACCAGGGCCGACGCGAGCAGCGCCAGGATGATCGCCCACACGATGCCCTCGAACATGAACTGGACGATCCCGCCCGAGAAGGCCAGCGGCACCAGCGCCACGCACAGCATGAAGGTGATGGCGAGCACGGCGAGGCGCACCTCGGAGATCCCGTCGATCGCCGCCTCCTTGGGCGACTTGCCCATCCGGAGGTGGCGCTCGATCGAGTGCAGGTCGATGATCGAATCGTCCACCAGCCGCCCGATGGAGAGCAGGAGCCCGATCAGGGTCGAGCTGTTGAGCGTCAGCCCGAAGGGCACCATGGCGAGCAGCGCCATGCCGAGCGAGACCGGGATGGTGATGACCGAGATCAGCGTGCCGCGGAGGTTGCCGAGGAAGACGAGCACCACCACGCCGGTGAGGAGCACGGCGATCACCAGCTCCTCCACCATGTTCGACATCAGGAAGCCGACGAAGGTCGAGTTGTCGTAGGCGGTCTCGAAGCGCAATCCGGGGAAGTCCCGCTGGATCTCGGCCAGCTTCGCCTTGACCCCTTCGATCACGCGCACGGACGATGCGTCCGGCTGCTGCACGATGGAGACCTCGACCGCCTCCCGGCCGTTGAAGCGGTAGAGGCTCCGCTGCTCCCGGCGCGTGTTCATGACCTCGGCGACGTCGCGCAGGTACACCGTCCGCCCGTCCATGCTCGCGACCGGATAGGCGGCCACCTCTTCGGGCGTGCGGGCGCGGAAGTCGCTCCGCACCAGGACCTCGCGGTCCCCGTAGGTCAGCGTCCCCGCCGGCCGCGACGTGTTCTGCATGTCGAGCATGTTCTTGAGGTCGAGCAGGCTCATCCGATAGGCGGCCAGCCGGTCGCGGTCCACGATCACCTGCATCTGGAGCTTCTGGCCGCCGAAGGGCACGACCGAGTAGACGTCCTTGACCGTCTTCAGGCGGTTCACCACGGTGTTCTCGACGAGCGTCCGCAACTGCACGCGGTCGTACGCCTCGCCGGTGACGGCGAGCGAGAGGACCGGAAGGTTCAGGGGATCGATGGCGAGCACCCAGGACGGCTTCAGGTTGGCGCCGGTCATCGGCAGGTCGGCCTGGACGACGTTCATCAGGGACTGCACGTCGAAGAGCGCCTTCTTCATGTCGGTGCCGTACCAGAACTCGATGGAGACGATCGAGAAGCCCTCCTGCGAGGTGGAGCGGACGAAGTGGACGTTCTTGAGATCCACCATTCGCTCCTCGATCGGCTTGGAGAAGTAGATCTCCATCTCCTCCGCCGAGAGCCCGGGCATCATGGAGACGACCGCCACGATCGGACTCTCGACGTACGGCATCATCCGCCGCGGCATCTGGAAGAAGATCACCAGCACCGACACCAGCGCCACGCCCAGGTAGAAGGCGATGACGGTGTACGGGTGCTCGATCGACCAGCGGCTGATGTTGCCGCGCCCGCGCGAGGGCGCCGGGCCAGGGGATGGACTCTCAGCGCTCACGGCAGACCCCTCGCCAAGCCGATGCAGACTTCCCCAGCGACATGTCCCCCTCGTGGTGGCCGTTCCATGGCCACCGACCGGATGAACGTTCGGCGATACCGGACGTCTAGCGGGGGAAGCTGGTCTTGGGCGGGGGCGTGGGGGTGAGGCGAGCGACCACGCGCAGGCGCTGACGGGACGGCAGGAGCACCAGACGGCCTGGCGCGAGCGGCGCAACGGACATCGTGAGCGTGCTACCAAGGACCACTAAAGTCAGGCAGAGATCCGGCGCGTCGTCATGGCCGTCGGAGTCGCCGTCGAAGAAGCACAGCCCGGCTCCGGCGAGCAGCATGAGCGTCACGATCGCGAAGCTCGTGCCCAGGAACCTGTGACGGCGTACCCGAAGAGTCGACATCATCTCGGAGGACCGTCTCATGCAGGCCAGGTGCCAGCCCGCCGATCACCGAGACTCGTCAACAAGATCAGTGTATTCGAGACCACTCGGTCCTCACTCTGGTGTCCGCTGCACAGCCGATGGTCAGCGCTCACGCCCCACTGTGAGGCGTGGCCGCCGCACCGGCCGGAGAATAGCACGGCGCGCGGTCTGCCGTGTGCAGTCCCGGGTCGTGACCCGTCCATCCAGTGCCCCTTCTGGCTCCGGGGGGAGGCTCACGGCCTCCCGTTCGCCGCGTTCCCTGCCTGGGGCGCCTGGGCAGTGATCGGCTCGCCCCGACCTTCGGGCAGACGCTTCGGGAGCAGGAGCGCCACCCCGGCGCCGACGACACCCACGAGAGCGGCGACCCCGAAGGCCTGGTCGAAGCTGCGGCGCACTGCGCCCACCAGCGCCTGGTGGAACGCGACGAGGTCCTGGACAGGCAGGCCCTTCCGCAGCGCATGGTCCTCGAGCGTCTTCAGCGACGTGACGAACTTCAGCGAGACTTCATCCGGCAGGAAATGACCCGGCAGCCCCCGCAGGGCATTCTCTCCGATGCGCCCCTCGAG
This sequence comes from Methylomirabilia bacterium, assembly GCA_041492755.1. GTDB lineage: Bacteria > Methylomirabilota > Methylomirabilia > Rokubacteriales > CSP1-6 > JBGPXN01. The sequence continues at coordinate 7,773 of JBGPXN010000078.1, forward strand.
CAGGGCGCCCAGCAGGATGATCCCGAACACCGCGCCCAGCTCGTTCACGGTCTTGTACACGCCCGCGCCCAGGCCGACCCGCTCACCGGCGATGGATTCGGTGGACACGCGGATCAGCGCCGGCGTCGAGAGACCGACGCCGGCGCCGGCGATCACGCTCGACCAGAGCACCACCGTCCCGGCCGACGCCGGATGCCACCAGACCGGGACCGCCACCGAGACGGCGAGCGCCAGAAGCCCGGTCGTCGCCAGAAGCCGGGGTCCGAGCCGATCGGTGAGCAGGCCCGCCAGCGGGGCGACCGCGAAGCTCGTGGCGGCGCACGGCGTCAGGAGCAGCCCGATCGTGCGGGGCGACGCGTCGGCGAGGAGCCCCGCGTACATCACCGAGAGGAACATGCCGCCGCTCATCGTCAGGAGCGCGAAGAGCACCGAGAGATAGGCGGCGACGACACCCGGGCGACCCAGGGCCGGCAGGTCGACCAGCGGCGTTCGCGCGCGGCGCTCGATGGCCCAGAACGCGGTCGCGAGCAGCACGGCGACTCCGGCGAGCACCGCGCGCCCTTCAGCGCCGAGTCCCGGAGCCCCCATGATCGCGACGGCCAGCGCCAGCAGCGCCGCGCCGAGCGTCACGAAGCCGCCGACGTCGAACGTCGGCTGCCGGCGGTCGTCAGCAGAGAGGAGCCGGTAGGTCGCGGCCGCCGCCGCCAGTCCCAGCGGCAGATCCACCAGGAACACGGCGCGCCATCCCCAGGTCTCCGTGATCGCGCCGCCCAGGGTGGGTCCGAGCGCGCCGCCGAGGGCGACGGCAGCACCCCACGTCCCCAGCGCGACGCCGCGCTGCCCCGCCGGAAAGAGATCGTGGATCAACGCGAGCGCGTTCGGGGCGAGCGCCGCTGCGCCCGCACCCTGGATCGCCCGAGCGGCGGCGAACTGCCACGGGCCGGCAGCGACCGAGGCGAGGCCGGAGCCCAGCACGAAGACGAGCTGGCCCCCGAGGTAGAGCCGCCGGCGCCCCACCGCGTCGCCCAGGCTCCCGAACCCGATCATGAGCGCGGCGAAGACGAGGTTGTAGCTCGTGAGGAACCACTGGACCGTGGGGAGACCCACGCGGAACTCGTCCATCAGCGGGACGACCGAGACGCTCAGGATGCCGCTCGAGAGCGTCGCCAGCGTGGAGCCGAGGAGCATCGACGCCAGGAGGAGCCATCGCCGGGCCGCGTCGGTCATGGGACGTCGAAGCATCGAACGAGGGCGCTCAGCGGGCGGCCGGGGTCCGAAGGACTTCTCGGATCGCCGCCTGCGCCTCGTCCTGGATCCTGCGCAGGTGATCGCGCCCCTTGAAGCTTTCCGCGTAGAGCTTGTAGACCGCCTCGGTGCCGGAGGGGCGTGCCGCCCACCAGCCATGCTCGGCGATGACCTTGACGCCCCCGATCGGCTGCGCGTCACCGGGGGCCGCCGTCAGCACGGTCTTGACCGGCTCGCCGGCGACCTCGGTCAGCCCGAGGGTCTCCGCGGACAGCCGTGCGAGCACGGCCTTCTCCTCCGGCGTGGCGTCGGCGTCGATCCGCTCGTAGACCGGCTCGCCGAGGTCGCGCGTCAGGTCACGGTAGTGCTCGGCGGGATCGCGGCCGGTCCGGGCCATGATCTCCGCCGCGAGCAGCCCCATGATCAGGCCGTCCTTGTCCGTGGCCCACACCGTGCCGTCCCGGCGGAGGAACGAGGCGCCGGCGCTCTCCTCCCCGCCGAAGCCGAGAGAGCCTTCGAGGAGCCCCTGCACGAAGTGCTTGAAACCGACCGGGACCTCGACCAGGCGGCGGCCGATCCGCGCGGCCACGCGATCGATCATGCTGCTGCTGACGATCGTCTTGCCAACCGCGGCCCTCCCCGGCCAGCGGGGCCGATGCCGGAACAGATACCAGACGGCCGCGGCCAGATAGTGGTTGGGATTCAGCAGCCCGGCGCTCCGGGTCACGATCCCGTGCCGGTCGGCGTCGGGGTCGGTGGCAAAGGCCAGGTCGAACCGGTCGCGCAGCCCGATCAGCCGCGCCATCGCGTACGGCGATGAGGGATCCATCCGGATTTCCCGTCCCGGTCCAGGGTCATGAAGCGGAACGTGGGATCGACCTCCGCGTTCACGACGTCGAGCCGGAAGCCGTACCGCTCGCCGATCGCCTCCCAGTAGCCGACGCTGGCGCCACCGAGGGGATCGACCCCGAGCCTGAGTCCCGTGCCGCGCAGCACGTCCATGTCGATCACCGTCCCGAGGGCACCGACATACGACTCCAGGTAGTCGAAGAGATGGATCGTGTCCGCCCGGCGAACCCGCTCGTACGGTGCCCGCACCACCTCACGCAGGCCCTCCGTGAGAAGCGCGTTGGCCCTCTGCTCGATCCAGCGGGTGACCTGCGTGTCGGCCGGCCCACCTGAAGGCGGGTCGTATTTGAATCCCCCGTATTCGGGCGGGTTGTGCGATGGCGTGATCACGATCCCGTCGGCGAGCCCCTCCACGCGGCCCCGGTTGTAGGCCACGATCGCTTGCGAGACCACGGGCGTTGGAGTGAAGCGGCCGTGGGCGTCGAGCATGACCTCGACCCCGTTGGCCGCCAGTACCTCGAGAGCGGTTACCCGTGCGGGCTCGGACAGCGCGTGCGTGTCCCAGCCCAGGAACAGCGGCCCGTCGATGCTCTGTTCCGTGCGGTAGAAACAGATCGCCTGGGTGATCGCGAGGACGTGCCCCTCGTTGAAGCTCACGTCCAGTGCGGACCCGCGATGGCCCGACGTGCCGAACGCGACGCGCTGGGCGTGGACCGCCGGGTCGGGCCGCTCCGTGTAGTAGGCCGTCACGAGCCTGGGCACGTTCACCAGGCGCGAGGGTGGCGCCGGCTGCCTTTCCTCACGCCTCAGGCGCCGCTCCACTTCCACTCCCGGATCTCCGGCATGTCCTCGCCATGGCGCTCGATGTACTGCCGGTGCTCGATCAGCTTGTCCCGCACTGCCTGCTTGGTATAGGCCGCCGTCGCCCCCAGCCCGGGCACGCGGTCGATCACGTCGGCCACCAGGTGGAAGCGATCCAGGTCGTTCCGGACGACCATGTCGAACGGAGTCGTCGTCGTGCCCTCCTCCTTGTAGCCGCGGACGTGGAGGTTCTTGTGGTTGGTCCGCCGGTAGGTGAGGCGGTGGATCAGCCACGGGTAACCGTGGAAAGCGAAGATGATCGGCTTGTCCGTCGTGAACAGCGTGTCGAACTCCCGGTCGGAGAGCCCGTGCGGGTGCTCGCTCGGGGGCTGGAGCTTCATGAGGTCCACCACGTTGATCACCCGTACCTTGAGAGCCGGGAACTCCTGGCGCAGCAGCCGGACGGCCGCCAGCGTTTCCAGCGTCGGCACGTCACCGGCGCACGCCATCACGACGTCGGGCTCGCCCCCCCGGTCGTTGCTCGCCCACTCCCAGATGCCGATGCCCGCGGTGCAGTGCTTGATAGCGGCATCCATGTCGAGGTACTGGAGTCCCGGCTGCTTGCCCGCCACGATGACGTTCACGTAGTTCCGGCTGCGCAGGCAGTGGTCGGCGACCGACAGCAGCGTGTTCGCATCGGCTGGCAGGTAGACGCGGATCACGTCGGCCTTCTTGTTGACCACGTGATCGATGAAGCCGGGATCCTGGTGGGAGAAGCCGTTGTGGTCCTGGCGCCAGACGTGCGAGGTCAGCAGGTAGTTGAGTGACGCGATCGGCCGCCGCCAGGCGATCTCGTTGCACACCTTCAGCCACTTCGCGTGCTGGTTGAACATCGAGTCCACGATGTGGATGAAGGCCTCGTAGCAGGAGAAGAAGCCGTGGCGTCCAGTGAGGAGGTAGCCCTCGAGCCAGCCCTGGCAGGTATGCTCGCTCAGGATCTCCATGACCCGCCCGTCCGGACCGAGCGATTCGTCCTCCGGACGCCGGTCGGCCATCCATGCCCGGTCGGTCACCTCGAACAGCGCCCCCAGGCGGTTCGACGCCGTCTCGTCGGGTCCAACGACACGGAAGTTGCGCCGGTCCTGGTTCAGCCGCATGACGTCGCGCAACAGCGCTCCCAGCACTCGGGTCGCCTCGGCGGACACCGTGCCGGGTTTCGGGACGTCGACCGCGTAGTCGCGGAAGTCCGGCATCTCGAGGTCCTGGAGGAGGAGACCGCCGTTGGCGTGCGGGTTGGCGCCCATGCGCCGCGTTCCCCGGGGGGCGAGCTCGGCGAGGTCGGGCCGGAGGCGACCCGACCCGTCGAACATCTCCTCGGGCCCGTAGCTCTTCATCCACTGCTCCAGCAGCTTGAGGTGCGCCGCGTTTGTCCTGACCTCGGCGAGCGGCACCTGGTGCGAGCGCCAGAAGTCCTCCGTCTTCTTGCCGTCGACCTCCTTGGGGCCGGTCCACCCCTTGGGCGTCCGGAGCACGATCATCGGCCAGCGGGGCCGCCGGCGGGAGGTGCCGGCCCGCGCTTCCTGCCGGATGGCGCGGATGCGCTCGATCACCGTGTCCAGGGTCGCGGCCATCTGCTCGTGCATGGCCTCGGGGTCGGAGCCCTCGACGAAGAAGGGCTCGTGGCCGTAGCCGATGAGGAGACTCTCGAGCTCGCCACGGTCGATCCTCGCGAGAATCGTCGGGTTGGCGATCTTGTAGCCGTTGAGGTGCAGGATCGGCAGGACGGCGCCGTTCCTCGCAGGGTTCAGGAACTTGTTGGAGTGCCACGCGGCCGCGAGCGCCCCCGTCTCGGCCTCCCCGTCCCCCACGACACAGGCGACGATCAGATCGGGGTTGTCGAGCGCGGCCCCGTAGGCGTGCGCCAGCGAGTAGCCGAGCTCGCCTCCTTCGTTGATCGAGCCCGGCGTCTCGGGAGCGGCGTGGCTCGGAATCCCCCCCGGGAACGAGAACTGCTTGAAGAGGCGCCGCATCCCCTCGGCATCCTGGGCGACGTTCGGGTAGAGCTCGCTGTAGGTGCCCTCCAGATACGTGTTGGCGACCATCGCCGGCCCACCATGTCCGGGGCCGCACACGTAGATCATGTCCAGGTCGTACTTCTTGATGACCCGGTTGAGGTGGACGTAGGTGAAATTCAGCCCCGGCGTCGTGCCCCAGTGACCGAGCAGTCGGGCCTTGACGTGCTCGGGTGCGAGGGGTTGGCGGAGCAGGGCGTTGTCGAGGAGGTAGATCTGTCCGACCGAGAGGTAGTTGGCCGCCCGCCAGTAGGCGTCCATGGCGCGAAGCTCGTCCGGGGAAAGTGTGCTCAACGCCGAGCGCCTCCGGGGACCTGCAGGCGGAACCCGGCGCGCTGCCAGGCAAGCAGGCCGCCCTCCAGATTCCAGACGTCGCGGTAGCCGAGCGCGACGAGCGTGTGCGCCGCGATGGCGCTCGTCCGCCCGCTCTGGCAGTAGACATCCGTCTTCATGCGTCCGCTCATATCTTCTCCCTCGCGAGCCGGCCCGTCGCCCTGCAGAATTCGTTCACGCCCCACGCTGTGCCGGCGCGCCAGCGCCTCCGGCGCCGCCCGGTGCGGACGGCTTCAGGTTCCGGCGTGGCCAGGCGACGCACCCCACGCCGCCCAGCACGGCTGGGATACCGATCAGAGCCCCGGAGGTCACCCGTTCCTGGTAGATGGCCACCGCGAGCGCGAACGCAAACGGCGGCGCGAGCAACGTGAGCGCGTTCAAGGGAATGACCTCGCTATCACGAACCAGGCGATACCAGACCCAGGAGGCGCCCGCGGAGCCGGCGAGACCGAGGAACAGGAGACCCGCCAGGAACCGCCATGACCACACGACCTCCCCGGGATGTTCCACCGCGAGGGACCAGGCCAGCAGCGGCACCGAGCCGAGCACGTATTGCCAGGCGTTCGCCGTCAGCGCGTCCAGGTCGGTGGCGATGTGCTTGGTCACGAGGGTTGCGGCTCCGAGACCGCCGGCGGAGAGCAGCGCGATCGCCGATCCCTCCCAGCTCCCGAGATTGCCGGGTTCGGCGATCAGGATCAGCCCGACGCCGCCGAAACCAAGCAGGAGGCCAGCGAGCCGGCCCGGCGTGAGACGCTCGCCGAACCAGAGCGCCGCGAACGGCGCCACCAACAGCGCCTGGCTGTTCGCCAGCACTGACGGCAGGGCGGCACCGGCCAGTCCCACCGAGAGGAACATCGCCCCGAGGCCGATCGTCGTGTTGGTGACAGCCAGGAGCACGATCCATCCCCACGCCCGACCAGGCGGGAACGCGACGCCCCGCCTGGCGGCCAGCGCCAGCAGCGGCACGCCCCCGACCAGCGCGCGCAGACCCGCGTACAGCCGCGGCGGCGCATCGCCCCCGCTCGCCTTGATGACGACGAAGCAGGTGCTCCAGATCAGCACGACGCCGAGGCCCATGGCGAGGTGTCGCACCTTCCCGCGCACCGGCGGCTCCACGGCTACCTCGAGCCCACCGGATCGAGCCTCCCGAACCGCGCGTACCACGGCCACCATCGCTCCCGGATCGCCGGCCGATTTACCAGCTCGGCCATCGGGCCGACCCACCGCCGCGGCCCGCGGACGACTGCCCGCTGCGCCTGACGCTTCATGCCGGGCTCGGCGAGTACAGGGCCGGGCGGATTCCCTCCGCCGTCAGCGGCAGGCAGTGCCCCGCCCGCCCCGCCGCCGCCGTCATTTCGCGTACTTCTCGAGCGCCTTCTCGAAGGTCACCTTGCAAGCGGCCGAGCAGAAGTAGTAGGTCTTGCCGCCGCGGCTGGCGGTGGCCGTCGCCTTCTTCTCGTCCACGTTCATTCCGCACACGGGGTCCTTTGCCATGACCGACCTCCCTGACCTTTGAGGGTGAGGTGCGCACTGACGTTCATGCGCAGGCCCGGAGCAGCACCAGCGACCGTCCGGTCAGTTCGAGACCGGCTCCGACGTCGAACCGGGGCCGCGGCTCATCATGGTCCGGCGCCGTGTCCACGAGCACTTCCCACCTCGTGCCGGGATGCGCATCCGGCAGCACGAACGCGACGCCGTTCGTGTGCGCGTTGAGCAGGACGAGCAGCGTGTCGTCCGTGATCGGCTCACCGAGTTCGTCGACCTCGTCCATGGCGTGGCCGCAGAGCCGGAAGCCGAAGGCCTTGAGTGTCGACTCCTGCCACTCCGCCGGGGTCATCTCCCCGCCGTCCGGGCGGAGCCAGGCCAGATCCTTCATGCCGGCCGCGCACAGCGGCCGGCCCTGGAAGAACTTGCGCCGGCGGAACTCGGCGTGCTCGAGCCGGAGTCGGATCAAGCGGCGCGCGAACGCCAGCAGGCGGCGCGCACGCTCGTCCAGGTTCCAGTCGAACCACGACAGCTCGTTGTCCTGGCCGTACGCGTTGTTGTTGCCGTGCTGGGTCCGCCCGATCTCGTCGCCCCCGCACAGCATCGGTACGCCCTGCGAGAGGACGAGTGTCGCCAGGAAGTTTCGCTGCTGCCGCTCGCGCAAAGCCAGGACGGTGGGATCGTCGGTGGGTCCTTCGGCGCCGCAGTTCCAGGAGAGGTTGTCGTCCGTCCCGTCGCGATTGTCCTCGCCGTTGGCCTCGTTGTGCTTGGTGTTGAAACTGACCAGGTCCGCCAGCGTGAAGCCGTCGTGCGCCGTGACGAAGTTCACGCTCGCATACGGGCGGCGGCCGTCGCTCTGGTAGAGGTCGCTCGACCCCGTGAGCCGGTAGGCCAGCTCGGCCACCTGCCCGGGATCGCCCCGCCAGTACCGGCGAAACGCATCACGATAGCGGCCGTTCCATTCCGCCCACCCGGGCGGGAAGTTGCCGACCTGGTAGCCTTCCTTCCCGAGGTCCCACGGCTCGGCGATGAGCTTGACCTGGGAGATCACCGGATCCTGATGAATCACCTCGAAGAAGGTCGAGAGCCGGTCCACGTCGCGGAGGTCCCTGGCCAGTGCCGCGGCGAGGTCGAAGCGGAACCCGTCCACGTGCATCTCGAGGACCCAGTAGCGCAGGCTGTCCATCAGGAGCTGGATCGCCCGGGGCTGGCGCGTGTTCAGGGTGTTGCCACAGCCGGTGTAGTCCACGTAGTAACGCGGCTGATCGGGGGCGAGGCGGTAGTAGGCCTCGTTGTCGATGCCGCGGAAGCAAAGGGTTGGTCCCAGATGATTCCCCTCGGCCGTGTGGTTGTAGACGACGTCCAGGATCACCTCGATCCCCGCCTGATGGAGCGCCTTGACCATGCGCTTGAACTCGGTCACCTGCTCCCCGCGGCAGCCCGTGCTCGAGTACCGCGCCTCGGGGGCGAAGAACGCGATCGGGTTGTAACCCCAGTAGTTGGTGAGGCCGCGCTGGACGAGCGCCTGCTCGTCCACGTGATGGTGGACCGGGAGCAGCTCGACGGCGGTGATCCCGAGCGAAGTGAGATACGCGAGGACGGCGGGAGACGCGAGCCCGGCATAGGTGCCGCGCAGCTCTGGCGGCACGCCCGGGTGCCGCGCCGTGAAGCCCTTGACGTGGACCTCGTAGATCACGGTCCGGTGCCAGGGCCGGCGCGCCGGGCGGTCGTCGCCCCAGTCGAAGGCGCCGTCGATGACCACCGACTTCGGCACGAAGGGCGCGGAATCGCGTTCGTCTCGCGAGAGATCCCCGGCCCGATGGTTCACGCGGTAGCCGAAGATCTTGTCGGACCAGCGGAGCGCTCCGGCGAGGGCCCGGGCATACGGGTCGATCAGGAGCTTCGCCGGGTTGAAGCGGTGTCCCCGCTCTGGCTCGTAGGGCCCGTGGACACGGTAGCCGTAGAGCTGGCCCGGGCGGGCGTCGGGGAGATACCCGTGCCAGACGAGGTCGGTTCGCTCGGTGAGCCACACGCGCTCTTCGCTCGACCCGGTCGCGTCGAACAGGCAGAGCTCGACGGCGGTCGCGTGCTCGCTGAACAGCGCGAAGTTCACGCCGCCGGCGTCCCGGACGGCGCCCAGAGGGTACGGGCGCCCTGGCCACACTCTCACGTGCTGGAGGCCGCCGCGCCGGGCCCGGCTCCGGAACCGACACGCGGGACCCATGCCGGCGTGCGGGCCGCGTAGCGGGCGTATGCGTCGCCGAACTCCACCCTCACCTCGCGCTCCTCGCGCCGCGCGAGGCGGACGTACATGGTGACCAGCACCGGAAACATCACCAGGGTCAGGATCGTTGGCCACTGCAGCAGGAATCCGAACATGATCAGCACGAACCCCGCGTACTGCGGATGGCGAACCCGGGCATAGGGGCCGGTGGTCGCCAGCGTCCGGCTGCGCTGCGCCGCGTACAGCACCTTCCACGCGTTGGCCAGCAGGATGAAGCCGCCGCCGATGAAGATGGCGCTCAGCAGGTGAAACGGGCCGAAGTGCGGGCTACCGCGCCAGCCGAACAGCATCTCCAGCAGATGGCCGGCGTCGTGCGAGAACCAGTCGACGCCGGGATAGCGGCGTTGCAGCCAGCCCGACAGCAGGTAAATCGTCAGCGGGAAGCCGTACATCTCGGTGAAGAGCGCTACCAGGAACGCCGAGAATGCGCCGAACGAGCGCCAGTCCCGGCTCGTCCGAGGATGCGTGAAGCTGAAGGCGAAGATGATGAAGACGAGCGAGTTGATGATCACCAGAAACCAGAGGCCATAGGCGGGAGCATCCGTCGTCATGCTCCTGTCCTCCCCGATTCCGGATGCTGACCCTGGCCGGGCGTTCGCGGCCCCTTGTGCCCACCGTGCCCGAACAGGTGCAACAGCGGGCACAGGAGCAGCAGGACGAATGGCAGGACACCCAGGGCGTGCGCCCGATGCTCGGTGAAGAGGAAGAACCCGGCGATCCCGAGAAAGGCCAGGAGCGCCCATCCCGTGCGCGTACGCCACCAACTCCTGCCATCCGGCGGATGTTCGTGATCCATTCTCATGATCCCTTTGCCTCCTGGGTATCGTGACCGGCCTGCCGCCACGCGGGCCGGTAGACGGTCTCGACGTACTGCTTGACCATGCGGCGCGCGCTGAAACGGGGCGCGATCGTCCGGATCGTCCGCCGCATGAGGGCGACCCACTTCGCCGGCACGCCGGCCGCGTCCTGGTCGTAGTAGAGCGGGATGACGTCGCGCTCCAGCGTCCGATAGAGACTCTCGGCGTCCGCGGCATCGCGCGCCGCCTCGTCCTCGGATCCCGGCGCCTCCGCGTCGATGGCCCAGCCGTTCACGCCGTTCCAGCCCTCGGCCCACCAGCCATCGAGCACGCTCGCGCTGGGCACGCCGTTGAGCGCCGCCTTCATGCCGCTCGTCCCGCTGGCCTCCAGCGGCGGGCGCGGCGTGTTGAGCCACACGTCGACGCCCTGTACGAGGTGCTGGGCCACGTGGGCGTCGTAGTCCTCGACGAACGCGATGCGCCCGCCGTGGCGGCGATCGGACGCCGCGCGGTAGATCGCCTCCAGCACCTGCTTGCCGGCTTCATCGGCCGGATGCGCCTTCCCGGTGAAGACGACCTGGACCGGTCGCCGTGGATCGCCGAGGATCGCCGCCAGGCGGTCGGGATCCCGGAGCATCAGCGTGTGACGCTTGTAGGTGGCAAAGCGCCGCGCGAAGCCGAGGGTGAGGATCGCCGGATCGAGGAGCGCGCCGGCGGCGACCACCTGCGACGGGGCGCCGGACTCCCAGGCCCATCGCCGCCGGGCCCGTTCCCGGATGAAGCGCAGCAGCCGTGCCTTGAGCACGCAGTGCACCTCCCAGAGCTCGCGGTCCGGGATCGCCTCGACGCCCTCCCAGAGCGACGGCTCGTCGTGGCGCTCGATCCAGTCCGGGGCGAGGTACGTCCGGTAGAGCCGATCCATCTCGGGCGCCACCCACGAGGCCACGTGCACCCCGTTGGTGACGGCGGCGATCGGCACGTCGGCCTCGGACACGTCGGGCCAGATCGCTCGCCACATCCGCCGTGAGACTTCGCCGTGCCGCTGGCTCACCGCGTTCCGGTGCCCGCTGAGGCGCAGGGCCAGCGCCGTCATGTTGAACCCCATCCCCCACGGCTCCTGGTGGGCGCCGAGCGCCAGGAACCGCTCGCGGTCGAGCCCGAGCGTCGGCCAGTAGGCCGCGAGGTACTTCTCCACGAGCGGGAACGGGAAGGCATCGTGCCCGGCGGCCACCGGCGTGTGGGTGGTGAAGACGGTCGTCGCTCGCACGTCGGCGACGGCGTGATCGAACGAGCGTCCGGCTTCCACGAGCTCCCGGATGCGCTCGACCATCATGAACGCCGAGTGTCCTTCGTTGGCGTGCCACACGGCGGGTGCCAGGCCGAGCGCGCGCAGCAGACGCACTCCGCCGATGCCGAGCGCGATCTCCTGTCGGATGCGCGTGTCCTGATCGCCCCCGTAGAGCCGCGCCGAGAGCGCCCGGTCCCAGGCGGCATTCTCGTCGTGGTCGGTATCCATCAGGTAGAGCCTGACGCGGCCGACTCTCACGAGCCAGACGACGACGCGGAGACGCCGGTCCGAGAGCGCGAGCGTCACCACGCACGGATGGCCGTTCTCGGTGCAGGCCGGTTCCACCGGAGCCAGCGTGCGGTCGAGCGGCTCGTAGATCTCTTCCTGCCGGCCGTCCGGCGACACCCGCTGCCGGAAGTAGCCCTGGGGATACATGAAGCCGACCCCGAGCAGCGGCACGCCGAGATCGCTCGCTTCCTTGGCGATGTCGCCGGCGAGGATCCCGAGCCCGCCCGCGTACACCGGCAGCGCGCTGTGCACGCCGAACTCGGCGGAGAAGTACGCGACGGGCGCGGTGACGACGTCACCGAAGCGCGATGCAAACCACGTCACCTGCCGCGAGACATCGGCGTCGAACCGCGCCATCACGTCGCGGTAGTCCCGGAGGAAGCGCTCGTCCTTCGCCAGCGTCGCCAGTGCCTCGGGCGCCAGCCGGCGCAGCAGGGCCACTGGGTTGTGATGGCGGGGCTCGCTGGGGAACGGCTCGAGCCGCCCGAAGAGCGCCTGCGCTTCCGGATGCCAGCTCCACCAGAGGTTCAGCGCCAGTTCGGTGAGCCGCGCGAGCGGCGCTGGCAACTCACTGCTCGCCGTCATCAATTCGCTCCTGTCGCCCATCGTTCAGGCCGCGCTCCGGTGGCGGTGCGCGGCCGCCGCCTGGCCGACCGGTTCAGCCATCGGGCGCGGCCCGGGCGTCGTCGTGCGCAGGCCCGGAAGCCGGGCCCGCTTCAACAGCAGCGCGTAGTTTCGGGTCATCGGTTTCGAGTCAGCCCGCCGTCACTTCGCCGCGTACTTGTCTGGCGCCTTCTCGAACGTGGCCTTACAACCCGCGGAGCAGAAGTAGTACGTCTTGCCCCCGAGCGTCGCCAGGGCGGCGGCCTTCTTCTCATCCACTTGCATCCCGCACACCGGATCCTTCGTCATGTTGCCCTCCTTTGATGTGCCGTCACCGTTTGCATCGCTCATCGTGCCGATCGCTCGGGCAGCTCCCCGAGCCTGACCTTCACCGTCTGCTCACGCCCATCGCGCACGACCGTCAGTTCGACCTCGCTCCCCGCGGGCGCTCTCGCGGTGAGGCGCGGCAGCTCTC
>JBGPXN010000147.1:0-11588 GCA_041492755.1 Methylomirabilia bacterium
CCGAGGAACTCCACGAGCTGCTGATATTCGCCGTTGGTCATTCGTGGGCCCCGACGGGAGTCACGCCATCGTTTCTATCCCACGATCGAGCCGGCTTCAAGTGTCTCTTACCCGGTACACCTCAACGGGCGGGCGCGAGGAGCTGCACAATCGCCGAGCACGATGTCGCGGATCGTCCCCCCCCGCGTCCACGAAGAACGTGGCCGGCGGCCCGAAGATCCGATACGCGCGCTTGACGCGACTGTTCGTGTCGAGCGCGACCGGGAACGCGATCTTCGCCGCCTGCACGAACTGCACCACGAAGGCGCGGGTGTCCTCGACGGCGACGCCCAGCAGACGATAGCCCCGCTCGTCCGCCCTCCTGGCCAGCTCGTTGAGCAACGGCATCTCGTCGCGGCACGGGTCGCACCAGCTGGCGAAGAAGTTGATCACGAGAGGCCGGCCGCGGTAGTGCTCCAGGCTGACCGAGGCGCCGTCGAGTCTACGACTGGAGTCGCTGCTCGAGCTCGGAGATTCTCGCCTGGAGCAAGGCGACCTGTTCCTTCAGTTCGGCCAGCCCGTATTCGAGCAACTGACGCCGCATGGTCTCGTCAGCGAGAAGAGCCTCGATCCGGCGGAGTCCCTGGGTGATCGCGTGGTACTCCTGCTCCAGTCGCTCGAGATGGGCGTAGATCGCGTCGAAGTGGCCGAAGACTTCACGGAATCGGCCATCGATGTGCTCTTGCAGGCTGTCGAAGCGACGGTCCATCGTGGCGAAGCGTTGGTTGATCGCGGCGAACTGCCGGTCGATGCCGGTGAACTGACGACCGAGGAACTCCACGAGCTGCTGATATTCGCCGTTGGTCATTCGTGGGCCCCGACGGGAGTCACGCCATCATCTCTATCCCTCGCCCGAGCGCGCTTCAAGTGTCTCTTACCCGGTACACCTCAACGGGCGGGCGCGAGGAGCTGCACGATCGTCATCGCAGCCGGAACTCCACGGGGAGTCGCACCCACATCCCGATGGCCTCGGCGCCGTGGCGACCCGGCTCGAACCGCCAGCGCCGCACGGCCTCGGCGGCTGCCTGATCGAGGTCGGGGTGACCGGCGGAGGTTTCGACCGCGACGTCACCGACCCGCCCGTCCGCAGCGACGAACACGCGGAGGATCGTCGTCCCCTGGACACCGAGACGTCGCGCGGCGGCGGGATAGGACGGCTTCACCTGATATCCGCCGCGGGGCGCCGCGAGCTGCACCGCGTCCGGCGGAATCGCGGCGACTTCGGAGCCGCCCGGACGCCCGGGTGAGGCCGTGCTCGGCCCGGAAGCCGGCCGGCTCTGCTCGTTGGTCACGACCGACACGCCCGACGGCAGGGGCGCCGCCGTGGGGGGCGTTCCGCTTGCGATCCGTCGCGCATCGCTCGTCGGCTGGCCTGGAGGAGAAGCGACCGGCGCGGCGGCGACGGGTACGGGCGTGATCGGCGCGGGTGGCTCCGCCGGTCTCGGCTCCGGTGAGGGTGACGCCATCACCGGCGGGGGCTCGGGCTCCGTCGCGACGGGCGTTGGCTCGGACGGGATGTCGAGCTTGGGAACCGTCCGCGGCTTCGGAAGGACGAGCGGCTGCGGCTTGGGCGGCGCCGGCCGCGCTTTCGGCGGTTCGACGGGCACCGGCGGTTCGGCAGCGATGAGCTGCGCCATCAGCACCGGCGGCGACGGCGTCACCGCTTTGACACCGACGGCGACAGCGCCGCCGACCAGCGCCAGATGAATCGCCAGCGAGGCCAGTACCGAGAGGCTCGGGCGCACTGCTCGCCGTAGCAACACGGGATCCAGGTGTGTCATTGCTCCCTTCGCACCCAGAGAGTTCGGACCCGAGACGGCGAGCACCGCGATCGACCGGGGGGGCACGGTCGGCGAACGCGTCGCGCATTCACGAATAGTCCATGCTAGCCGGACCCCTCCTGGGGTCCGTCCGCCGTGGGTGGCGCCTCGCTCGAACGGCGCAGGTCGAGGATGGGAGGCAATTCCGGCGACTGCTGGGAGAACTCGAGCCGCGTGATCCGGCCCATGTGGGCGATCATCTCGCTGATCCGCCGGCAGGCGGTGAGCGTTTTCTCGACGCGGGCCTCGACCTCGGGGTTGTCCGCGAACCGCCGCCCGAGGAGCCCCAGGTGGCCGGTGATCACGGCAAGCGGGTTGTTGATCTCGTGGGCGGCGGCGTTGGCGAGGCGGGCGACCGCGCGCAGGGCCTCCGCCTCGCGCTCGGCGACCTCCAGGCGGTTGCGGTCGGTGATGTCGATGAGGATCCCGTCGAGAACGAGACCCTCCGCGGAGTCCGTGAGCACGGTCACGTTGGCGAGCAGCGTGGCGGCCGTTCCGTCGGCCCGGCGCCAGCGGAACTCGACGTTGTTGAGCCGTTGCCGCGCCTTCAGGGCGGCCACGACCGGAGCGCGCTCGGCGGGGTCCACGTAGAAGTTCATGACGTTGTGGGTCATGAGCTCCTCCCGGGTGGCATACCCGAGCATGCGCACGAAGGCGTCGTTGCAATCGAGGATGCGCCCCGCCGCCGTCGTGCGGAGGATGCCCGCCAGGCTGCGCTCGAAGAGCTCACGGTAGCGCGCTTCCGCCGTCTCCGCGGCCCGGCGCCGCACCTGCGCCTCCGCGAAGAGCGTCGCGTTGCGAATGGCCACCGCGGCCTGGGCCACGAAGCTCGCCAGCAGCTCCTGGTCCTCCTCATCCAGCACGAAGGGTGCGCGCCCGTTGAGGGCGAGGACGGCGAGGAGGTGGTCCTGGAAGAGCACGGGGACGCCGTAGAAGCTCGAGACGCCGTGGCGGGTGAACCAGTCCCGCGCGAGGATGGGCGAGTCGGGCGCGAAGACGTCGGGAACGTGGAAGGGACGACGATCCTCCGCCACCCGCCCCACCAGTCCTTCCCCGAATTTCGAGGTGGTGAGCGGGAAGTCGTTCCGGAGCGCCGGGTCCGAGAACGCGCGGATCGTCACGGTGCGCGGGACCTCGTCCACCAGCCAGAAGGAGACGATCGGCGCCTCCATGATGTCGGAGGCCGCGCGGGCGATGGCGGCGAGCACGTCCTCGATCGCCAGCGACGAGGACACGAGCCGATTGAGCCGCTCGAGGGTGCGAAGGCGGGCGGCCACCTCGACCAACCGCTTGGTATCGTCCTCGTCGCTCCCGGTCATGCTGCGCCGCTCCTGGGGGATCGCGTCCGCCGATCGACTCCGATGTTCGCGCCGGCGGGCGCCCGATTAGACTGAAAAGGCCGACCCGGCGCCACTCACTCGGCCGCGAGCTCCCCGAGCGCTGCCAGCGTGCGCTCGAGGGCATGCGCGTCCCCCGGCGGCAGGATCGGCATGGCGAGCAGCTCATCGGCCCCGAAGGACGGGAGCTGGCGCAGGCGCTCCTTGACCTGCGCGGCACTGCCATGCACGACCAGCGCATCGATCATCCGATCGGAGAGCTGACCGTCCTTGGCCTCGGGAAAGCCGGCATCCTGGAACATCCGCGAGTAGTACGGCACGCGCGGGTACCGCCCGAGCTGCTCCGTCGCCCCTTTACGAATGCCGCCGACGTCCTCGGACACCACGACCGGGACGTGCGCGACGAGCGGCGGCGCGGGCCGGCCGGCCTTCGCCGCGCCGGCCCGGAGCGCCGAAACCGCGACGTCGCGCAGATACGGCAAAGGACACACCCAGGAGATGGCGCCGTCGGCCAGCTCGCCGCACGTGTGGAAGCCGATCGCGCGCAGCGCCGACGCCATGACCGTCACCCGGGTCGGGCCCGGGAGCTGCGCGTGCGCCTTGATCCGCTTGCCGTCGAAGTCCACCTTCCCGTCGTTCAGGGCCGCCTTCAGAACGGTGAGGTACTCCCGCAAGTGCTCCTGGGGCCGCTCGAACGGGATTCCCCACGTGCCCTCCATCGACGGCTTGTGACTCGGCCCGACGCCGAGCCGCAGCCGACCGGGCGCGAGCGCGTCAACCGCCGTGGCGCCCTGGACCAGCGCGAGCGGGTGACGCGGAAACGTCGGGATGATGGAGGTCCCGAACATGATGCGCGTCGTCCGGGCCGCGGCCGCCGCGAAGACCACCAGCGGATCCGGCGCGACGGCGCCGCACGTCATCCAGGCGCACTGGACGCCGGCCCGTTCGGCCGCCACGATGCCATCGACGAGCTTCGGCGCGTTCACTCCCGCGACGTGGACTCCCACGATCAGATTCTTCATGCCGTTCTCTCCGTCTGTTTGTGGTGGTACCTCTTCAGGGCTCGCCCTTGAACATCCGGGCCCGGCCAGGTGCTGTCCGGGTGCGGATAGTCGGACGCCCACAGCACGTGGCCCTCGCGAGATACCGAGCTCGACGCGCCATCTCTACGACCCGGCACCGCGCACGGCCGCCACCAGCGCCAGGATCACACCAACCGCCCCGACGGCCGCGACGACCGGCGCGGCCGCGAACGGGATCGAGGCCGCACCGACGCCGGCCACGGCCATGACGGCCATCGTCCCGGCCAGCGTTCCGAGGCCGAACCCGATCCATGCGACGACGTGCGATCGATAGGCGCCGGCGCCGACCTCGGCGCGGTCGACGCAGCGGCCGAGCTCCACGCACTGGAACAGAAACAGGAGCGACAAGCCAAACCCGGCCGCACCGATGACACTGACGGGCTCGCCGGCCGTCCACAGCGCGAGGGTGTAGGCGGCCAGGAAGACGCACGCCGCGGCCGTCACCGGCCACCGCCAGAGCATCGCGATGCCCACGGCGGCCAGGAGCAGGGCGATCCCACCGATCACGGCCACCGGGGAGATCGGCGCCGTGTGAAGCGGCAGCACGAACAGGACGAGCGCCAGCACACCAGCCGCGAGCCGCACCAGAGTGCGAGAGAAGGCCGCGGAGCCCACGCGCATCATCCGGCGGTGGCCAGGCGGGGCCGCCGTCGGGCGAGCCCGGCCAGCGCGGTCTCGAGCGGCTCGGCCGGGTTCCATTCGACGACCGGAACGCCGTGGCGACGGAAGTCGTCGAGGTGCACACGCCGCATCAAACGCCACAGGCGGCAGGCCAGGTCGTTCGTGACCGACGGCGGAAGCGCGGCCCGCGTCACGCTCACCGGCGAGACGACGAGGACCACGAGGTCGAACCCCCGCGCGGCGAGATCGAGCGCCGCCTTGGCGAAGCGGCGATCGAGCAAGGGCGTGAGCGCGATGACCAGGGCGTGGGGCGGCAGCACCCGGGTCGGAACGAGCGCGAGATCTTTCGTGACGTAGGTGAAGGCGACACTCGCCCTCAGGAAGGTGTCGGCCAGGCGCTCGTACTGGATCCGTCCCGACCCCGGTCGGACCCAATCCGTCGTCCCGCCGTAGGTGACCAGTCCGACGCGGTCCTTGCGAGCGAGGTACGCGGTGGCCAGCGAGGCGGCGGCCCGCACGGCGAAGTCGAGCGTGGTGTCGGCCGCCGCGCCCACCTCGGCGAGCGTGTCGAGCATCAGCACGACGTGGGCGTTGCGCTCGCGGTGATGCTGGGTCACGTAGAGCGATCCCAGCCGCAGCGATGCCCGCCAGTTCACCTGTCTGATCCGGTCACCGGGCGCGAACTGCCGGATGTCGCCGGGCTCGATGCCCTCGCCGAGCGCGCCCGAAACGTAGTCGCCGGTCGAGGACTGCGTGTGGAGCGGGCGGGGCAGGCTCCGCAGCGGGACGACGCGTGGATACACGCGTACGAGGGTACGCTCGGCGTGACGCCGCTCCCAGGCGCGGAGGCCCCAGCGATCACGCGCCCGGACGACGATCGTCCCGAGGTCGTACACGCCGCGGACGGAACAGCGCAGCTCGTAGTGAAAGCTCGTCGTCTCGCCTGGCCCCAGCGTGAGCATGGCGCGATGGTGACCGCCGGCGAGCTCGGTGTCGCGCGGCAGCGGCCCGAGCAGCTGCATGAGCGGAATGCCGGACGCTGCCGTCACCGCGATGGTGACCGTCACGATCTCGCCCTCGAATATCCGGTCGATGGAACGCTGGAGGGTCACGGAATACTCGGGGACGCCGCGGCGCACGATCAGCGTGGCGAGCGCGAGCACCAGCGGCAACGCGGCCACCACGAGCTCCGGGCGGGCCGACAGCACGGCCAGCGAGACGGCCCAGGCCGTCACGGTGAGCAGCGACACCGTCAGGGGTGTCACCCGCCCGTTCATCGCGCGTTGGCGCTGGGCGCCGGCACCTGCGTGAGCACGCTCTGCACGACCTGCGCCGCCGACACCCGCGACGCCCACAGCTCGGGCTTGAGGATGATGCGGTGCGCCAGCGCCGGCACCGTCATGAGCTTCACGTCGTCGGGGAGCACGAAGTCACGGCGTCGGAGGGCGGCCAGCGCCCGCGCGAGCTTGAGCAGCGCGATCGCCCCCCGGGGTGACGCACCGAGCGCCACCCGGTGATCGACGCGGGTGGCCCGGACGAGGTCCACGATGTACCGCTGCGTCACGTCGGCGACGTGGACGTCCTCCAGGGTCGCCTGCATCGCGAGCAGCTCCGCGCGCGAGATCACGGGCGCGACGCTGACGGTATCGTCCCGCCGGCGTTGTCGCCGGGTCAGAATCTCCACCTCTTCGTCCACGTCCGGATACCCGACCGCGAGCCGCAGCAGGAAGCGGTCGAGCTGGGCCTCCGGCAGCGGATAGGTGCCCTCGAGCTCGATCGGATTCTGCGTGGCGATCACGATGAACGGCGGTTCGAGCACGAACCGTTCGCCCTCGATGGTGACCTGCGCCTCCTGCATCGCCTCCAGCAACGCGCTCTGCGTCTTCGGGGTGGCCCGGTTGATCTCGTCGGCGAGGAGCACGTTGGTGAAGATCGGGCCGCGGCGAAACTCGAAGCGGCCCTGGCGCTGATCGAACAGGAAGCTGCCCGTGATGTCGCTGGGCAGGAGATCGGGCGTGAACTGGATCCGCTTGAAGCCGAGGTCGAGGGTCTGCGCGACCAGCCGGGCGATGAGCGTCTTCGCGAGGCCCGGAACGTCTTCGATCAGGACGTGCCCGTTGGCCAGGACGCCGGCCAGGATCTGCTCGAGGACGTCGGTCTTCCCGACGATGACCTGCGACAGGACGGCGAGGACATCCTGACAGCGGTCGGCCAGGGCGTCGATCTTCATCCGCGCTTCTCGGCCTCCGCGATCAGGCGCTCGAGCGCGCGCAGGGAGGGGCCGCGCCGGGCCGGCCGCGCCGCCGGCCGGGGCAGGCTCTCGCCGGCGATCGCGAGCAACCGCGGCCAGAGGATGGAGTCGAAGTACCGCTGGCTCCGCGTACCAGCGGTCACGTCGCCGCGCAGTCGCACGAAGCGCTCGTCCAGCTCCGGCGCCGGGGGCAACGCAGGCGGCGCATCGAGCGCCGAGGGCGGCTGTTCGTCGATGGCGCGCCGGGCGCTCCGGGTCAGCCGGACGCAGCCGGCCACCACCAGAAGCCCGCATCCCAGCCGGATGGCGAGCGTCCGCCACGACGGCGCCAGCGTGACGTAGGCGGGAATCGCGGCGAGGGCCAGGAGCACGAGGAGGAGCCCACGCGCGGCCCAGCGATAGGGTGAGGGCTCAGGAGGCAACGACGTCGGCCTTTCGCGCGTCGATGGCGGCCTTGATCTCGTCCAGCGCGCCCAGCGCGCGCTCGCGCTCCGGCGCGCCCAGCGCGCGACGGCTGAATCGCGCGAGCTCGAAGAGACCGGTCAGTGTCGGCACGGCCCCGTGCGTGAGGGGCAGGCGCTCGAGCACCTCGCGCATGAATTCCATCGGGGTGAGCCAGGGCTTTCGTGCGAAGCCGGACTCGGCGGCCGCGCGCTCGAACCTCGCGTAGCAGCGGATGATGGCGCGGCGGGGATCGGCCTCGGCGCGGAGATCGTCGAGGCTCTCCTCGACGGCGGCCTCCAGTGGGGGGGGCAGCGGCTCGTCGCCGACGGGGTCTCCCCACCACTCCGTCAGTCGCTCGCCGAAGACCACGGAGAGCGCGAGCGCCAGCGCCGCCAGTCCCGCGACGACCCCGAGGATACCGAACGTCCAGTTGACGAGGGGCGGAGCGCCGCCGGGCACGTCCTGGGGAAGGGTGGCGATCGCGGAGCCGATCCCCCGGCCGATGTCGACCAACGGGATCGCACCGCGCCACAACAAGTAGGCGACGACCAGCAGGTTCACGAGGGCCAGGATCTGCTTGACCGTCCGAAGCCATGGCGGGGCCGTCGCCTCGGGATCGCGCTCGGGCTCCCCTCTGCGGGGCAGCCGCCGCATCCGGCGCGCCAGATCCACGAGGACGATCACGCCAGCGAGCGTGAAGAGGGCGAGGATCGCGTGCGACACCAGCGCGGGCAGGCGGATGGAGCCCGTGAGGTCGTCGGGGCCGCTCGGAGGGCCCGCCATGCGGAGCAGGGCGGCGAGGCCGATCACGAGACTCACGGCAAGGAGAGCCCAGGTGCGTGCCGGGGTCACGGACGACACGATGACGCGCTCGAAGACCGAGCGCAAGGGTTCAACGGCGTGCCGGGCCGTCCTTGACGGCGGCCCCGCGGCTGGAGCAGGATGGCCCGACCAACGCCATGACGATCGACACGGCGCCCGCCGCCAGCCCGCTCGACGTGGCCCGGGCGCTTGCGCCACGCATTCGCGAACGGGCGGACGAGATCGAGGCCACGCGGCAGCTGCCGCGCGATCTCGTCATGGAAATCGCCACGGCCCGGCTGTTCAAAATCGGGGTGTCGGAGGCCGAGGGCGGTCTGGGCGCCGACATCCTCACGACACTCCGCGTGATCGAGGAGGTCGCGCGCGCCGACGGCTCGACGGGCTGGTGCCTGGCGATGGGGATCAACACGTTTCGCCAGAGCGCCCAGTTCGAGACCAGCGTCCGCCGCAAGATCTTCCACAGCGACCCGGTGGGCGTCTCGGCCGGCTCGGCGAACCCGCGCGGCCGGGCCGTCGCCGCGCCCGGCGGCTACCGCGTCACCGGCCACTGGTTCTTTGCCAGTGGCTGCATGCACTCCTCGGCGCTCCACGGCGCCTGCAAGGTGTTCGACGACGACGCGCCCCGGCGGCGACCCAATGGCGACCAGGAGGTACGGATCGCGTACTTCGTTCCGAAATCGGGCGCGCGCATCATCGACACCTGGAACGTGAGCGGCATGCGCGGCACCGGCAGCCACGACGTCGAAGTCCAGGATCTCTTCGTGCCCGAGGAGCATACGTTCTCCGCGCTGGATCTCCGCGCGCGCGTCACCGGACCGATGAACCGCATGCACGGCTTCGATCTCGCCGGCTGCGGCTTCTGCTGCGTCGGCCTCGGCGTCGCGCGCGCCGCCATCGACGAGTTCGTCGAGCTGGCCCAGATCAAGGTCCCGCGCTCGTCCTCCGAGCTGCTGCGCGACAAGGGGATCGTGCAGGCCAGGATCGGCGAAGCGGAGGCGCTGCTGCGCTCCGGCCGGGCGCTGCTGTTCGACGTGGTCGGGGAAATGTGGCGGACCGCGCTCGCCGCCCAGCCCATCACGGAGCGCCAGCGCGCGGACTTGCGGCTGGCCATGACGCACGCCGCCCAGAGCGCGGCCAAGGCCACCCACATGGTGTGCGCGACGGCCGGCACCACGTCGATCTTCACCAGCAGTCCGCTGGAGCGCTACGCGCGCGACGCCGAGGTCGTCACCCGCCACAACCAGCTGCAGTTCGTGAACTACGAGGCGGTGGGACGCACGATTCTCGGTCTGGAGTCCAACAGTCCGCTCTTTTAGGCTCGAAGGAGGCACGCGATGTCATTGACTACGGACGAGATCCGCCAGGACACATTCTTCGATCGGTTGACCGAGGCCATCCTGGAGCGCGATCAGCCGCGCACGGCCGATCTCTTCTTCCAGATGATCGCGCGCGACGGACGCTCGGTGGGCGACGCGCTGAGCGTGGTGACGGCGGCCGAGGCGCCCTTCGTGCAGGTGCCGAACCACATCAACGTGCGGGACGGCCAGATCACCCTCGTCAACAACGACCACACCATCCTCGGCCTTCGCACGGCCGCGAGCCTGGCGCCGTTCTTGCCGGAGGAGTATCGCCTGCTGCCCCTCCTGCAGGGGGTCTGGTACATCCCGGCCGGTCTCGACATCTGGAACCAGTTGCTCGGAAAGTATCCCGGCCGCTACGCCACCATGAAGGGCATGAACGTGCCGCCCCCGAGCTATGGTCCGGTCGTCTGGAATCAGGAACAGCCGCCGATCAGGGAGAACGGGACCGTCCAGGAGCGGCTGCACGCGCACATGGTGGCCACCATGAGCGGCGACGTGCGACGATCCTACGGACTCTTCCTCGGTCTGGCCGCCGACGAGCAGGTCCGCCCGCTCCTCCGCGATCAACTGCTCTTCCTGGGCCTCATCGACCTGCAGGACACGATCATCGGCCGGAAGGCCCGCAACACGGGTCACAAGGCGCTACGGGCTCGGGCCATCACCGACCTGGCCGACGTGATCGGCGCGGACCGGGCCCACGGCGTTTACTACGTCGGCGTACCGGATCTGGCCGTCGGCCCGCTGTACTACTCGGTCTACGACGCCGCCTGCGTGACGGTGACCAACGAGTTCCCCGAGGCCGGCAAGCACCTCAAACAGACGAATACGGCGCCGCTGACCCCAGCCGAGGTCGAGGAGATGGTCCAGCTGCTCGTGCACGCCGACGGGCAGACGATCTGGAACCTCATCACCACCCACCTGAAGAACGGCACGTCGATCAGGAGCCTGGGGGACACCATCCAGATCGGCGCGGCCGAGCTCATTCTCCGCACCACGGTGCCGCGGCAGTTCACCGACGGCCAGCACGCCTTCGATTACTGCAACGTCGCGAACTACTGGATGCGGGCGAGCGAGAATCCCTACCAGCCGCGCGTGCTCTACCTGATGGCCAACTTCGTCAATGACGTGGCCCGCTCCAACAAGCTGTTCACGTCGGTGGTCGAGCGTGACTGTGCCGGCTTCGACGGTACGGCTCGGACACCGCACGCGCTGCTGCAGGAGCTGGACGAGGCCATTCTGGCCTTCGACGTACCGCGCACCACCGCTCTGGCCAACGCGTATCTCGAGTCCGGCGCGGATCGCCACGCCTACCAGACCACGGTCGCGGTGACGGCTTGCAAGTTCCAGGACGACCCGCACAACCAGAAGATCACCCATTCCACCTTCGAGGAGTACGGCCACAACTCGACCCACCTCCGGGATCGCCTGCTCCTGGCCCCGGTGCGGCTCCTCGCGGGCTGGCCGAAGATGCCGGGCGAGCGCGATTGCTACGCGCGCTTCATGAAGGAATGGATCAACAACTAGCCTGGACTATTCGTGAACGCGCGCCGCGTTCGCCGACCGGGGGGCACGGCCGGAGCTGGGGGGACGGGGTCCTCTGACCACAGCCGACGGCGTACCGATCACCGGCGAGCCTTTCCCATTCCCTACGGCGATGTCGTCGTCTCGCGTGGCGGGAAATGGGTCACCCGGACCCCATCCCCCCCGCTCCGGCCGCGCCCCCCGGTCGATCGCGGTGTGCGCGTTCGCGAATAATCCAGACTAGGCACGTCCGGTATGTCGTATCGCGTGCTGACGGACAAAGACGTTCC
>JBGPXN010000268.1:0-4532 GCA_041492755.1 Methylomirabilia bacterium
CGGAGTCGAGCCTGGGCCTCGACCGCGACACGAAGGGAAGCCTGTACGCGCGCGGAGCGGTTCAGGACTACTGGATCGTCAACCTCGTGGACCGCGCACTGCTCGGGTTGCCCGCCGTGCACATCGCCGTCTCCGATTTCCTGCCCTGACTTTCGTGCTGGCCACCCATCGCTGTACGCGTCCTAGCAGCACGGCATGGAGCTGCTCGCGCACGTCTGGGGCTCGGATGAAGCCAAGGAAGCGCCGCTGACGATGGCCGCCGCCGAGGGCGCGCTCGAGGGGGTGCGCGTGCTCGACCTCACGCGGATCCTGGCCGGCCCGCTGTGCACGATGATGCTCGGCGACATGGGCGCCGACGTCATCAAGGTCGAGCCGGTGGGCACCGGCGACGACACGCGCGGCTGGGGGCCTCCGTTCGCCGCCGGCGAGTCGGCGTACTACCTCGGGATCAACCGCAACAAGCGCTCGCTCACGCTCGACATGGCCGGCAAGGAAGGCCAGGCCATCCTCGCCAACCTGATCGGGAAGTCCGACATCCTGGTCGAGAATTTCAAGCTGGGCACGCTGGAGAAATGGGGCTTCGGGGACGACTGGCTCGCCGCCAACGCGCCGCGGGTGATTCGCTGCTCGATCACCGGCTACGGCTCGAGCGGTCCCAAGGCGAAGCAACCCGGTTACGACTTCATCCTCCAGGCGGAGTCGGGCCTGATGAGCATCTGCGGCGAGCGCGAGGGCACACCGACCAAGTACGGCGTGGCCATCGTCGACGTGTGCACGGGGATGCTCGCCTGCAGCTCGATTCTCGCCGCGCTGCAGGCCCGCCATCGCACCGGCCGCGGTCAGCGCGTGGAAGTCTCGCTCTACGAGACCTCGCTGGCGATGCTGGTGAACGTGGGCTCGAGCTACCTCGTCGCCGGCAAGGACGCCGGGCGCTTCGGCAACGGCCACCCGAGCATCGTGCCATACACCACCTACCCGACCCGGGACGGCATGCTGGCGGTGGCCGTCGGCAACGACGCGCAGTTCGCTCGCTTCGCGGAAGTTATCGGCCATTCCGAGTGGGCGCGTGACGACCGCTTCCTCCAGAACCGTGATCGCGTCGCCCATCGTGACCTGCTCGACGGCCTCATCGCGGACGCGCTCCGCACCGACGTCGCGGACGTCTGGATCGGGAGGCTCCAGGCGGTGGGCGTGCCGTGCGGCCGGATCAACTCGGTGGCGCAGGCGCTCGACGATCCCCACACCGCCGCCCGCGACATGGTGGAGAGCGTCGCGCATCCGACCATCGGCGAGCTGCGCCTGCCCGGCATCCCGTTCAAGCTCGGGGGCACTCCGGCCACGGTACGGCGGCCGCCGCCGACCCTCGGCCAGCACACCGAGGAGATCTTGCGCGAGGAGCTCGGGATGACCGATCAGCGCATCGCCGAGCTGCGGGCGCTGAAGGTGGTCTGACGCCCGGGAAGGCTCGCGGAGCACTTCCCTCGGCCATGCGCCTGCCGCGCGCGCTCATCCTCGCCGCCGCCGTCGTTGTTCTGGCGACGGCGCTCATGTTCCTGCCCACGCCGGATGGCCTCTCGCGCGCGGGCCATCGCGTGCTGGCCGTCGTCGCGCTCGCGATCGGCCTCTGGGCGACCGAAGCGCTGCCCGGCGGCGTGACGGCGATGCTCGTCATCGTCGCCCTCGCCGTCTCCGGCGGCGTGCCGACCCTGCGCGACGCCCTCTACGGATTCTCCGAGCCCGTGGCGTATTTCCTCATGGCCGTCCTCACCATCGGGCTGGCCGTCGCGCGCAGCGGGCTGGCCGAGCGGCTGGCCGGCGCGTTCCTGCGCCGCAGCGGCGGACGTCCGCGCGCGCTCTACTGGCAGATGCTGCTCGCCTTTCCCGTGCTGACGCTCGTGCTGCCCTCGGCGACGACGCGCACGGGCATCCTGGTCCACGTGTACGAGCGCGCCCTCACGATGAGCGCGGTCCCCCGCGGGGCGCCCCTGGCCCGCGCGATCATGCTCGCGCTGAACTCGGTGAACCGTCTGGCCTCCACGGTGCTGCTCACCGGCGGCATCACGCCCGTCGTCGCCTCCGCGCTCATCGGCAACGTCTCGTGGACGCGCTGGTTCGTCCTCATGAGCGTGCCCTATCTCGCGCTGCTGGCGCTGGGCGCCGTCCTGATCTACGCGCTGCACCGCCGGGGATTCGACGCCACCCTCGGGACGCCGGACCTGCCGGCCCGAACGCCGATGAGCGCGATGGAGCTGCGCACGGCCGTGATCACCGCCGGCGCGTCCGTGCTCTGGCTCACCGACGCCATCCACCACTGGAACCCCGCGCTCCCCGCCCTGCTCGCGTGGGCGCTGCTGCTGGCGCCGGGCATCGGCGTGCTCGAGTGGCGCGAGTTCGAGGAGGGCGTGGGGTGGACGAACCTCTTCGTGATCGCCGCCTCACTCTCGCTCGCCCGCGCGCTCGTGCAGACCGGCGCCGCCGCGTGGCTGGCCCGCGTGCTGCTTCCTTCCGCCCCGACGCCGAACGGCGGCGCCACCCATCCCCTCGTGCTCGTCACCGCCTTGCTCGTCGCGGCGGCCGCGATCCGCTTCC
Organism: Methylomirabilia bacterium; assembly: GCA_041492755.1. GTDB lineage: Bacteria > Methylomirabilota > Methylomirabilia > Rokubacteriales > CSP1-6 > JBGPXN01. The sequence goes on from JBGPXN010000268.1 coordinate 2,590, forward strand.
TCGTCCCGAACATCACCGGGTTCCTCGGCGTGACCATTCCCGTCGCGATGTCGCTCGGCGCGAACGCCGGGCTGAACCCGCTGGTGTGCGGCCTCGCGGTGACGATCGCGGGTGACGCCGTGCTGTACTACCCGGCGCAGAGCGCCTCGTCGCTGGTCGTCTACCAGCGTGGTCACCTCACGGCCGGCGAGATCTTGAAGTTCGGGATCTGGATGACCGTGCTCGCGTTCCTGGTCGTCCTCGCGGTCGCCATCCCGTACTGGGAGCTCGTGGGCGAGCCGTTGTCGCCGGCGCGCTGATCGCCCGCGGGGGCGGGCGGGTCGGTCGCGAATGAGCGAAACACGGGGAGGGTCTTCTGGTAGCATCCCATCCGCCCAAGCGGGGATCCGCTCACGGGAGGAGAACCATGGCACGAACCAAGTTCATCGTCGACGATCCCATGACCCGCAACGCCGTCCACGTGCTCAGCCGCGCGCCGCTGGAGACGATCCTCGTGCGGACCAATCACGTCCAGGGCGAGATCGATCTCGATCCGGACGACGTGACCGACCGCCCGAAGGTGGCCTTCGAGGTGCCGATCGGCGCCCTCGACTCCGGCGTGCCGCTAATGAACGACGTCATGCGAAGCGACAAGTGGCTGGACGCCGCCAAGTCGCCGGTGATCCGTTTCGCGCTGGGGCGGGTGCTCTCGCCCGCGGCGCGGACGCCGCTGGCCGACGGCAAGCCCATCGTCGTGGCCGCCGAGGGGACGCTGGAGCTGCGCGGAGTCTCGCGGCCGGTGGCCGTGCGCGCGGAGGTGACGTGGATTCGCGGGAGCGACAGCACCGCGCGCCGGCTGCCCGGCGATCTCCTGCACGTCGTCGCGCGCTTCGACGTTCACCTCACCGCCTTCGGGATCGAATCGCATCTCGCCGCGCAGACGCTCGACAAGGTGACGGGCGCCGTCCAGGTGGAAGCCGACCTCTTCGGCTCCACCGTGCCGCCGCAGGTGCCGGCCGACATGCGGGAGCGGCTGGCTCAGGCCAGGAAGAACCTCGGCCAGCAGCTGCTGGGGAGCTGACGATGCGGATCGGGGTGTCGCTCACGAGCGCCTACGCCGTCACCGACGGGCGCGCCGGCGCGCGCTTCATGATCGAGCGCACGGCCGCGGCCCGCCGCGCGGGGCTCGACTCGCTCTTCGTCGGTGACCACCACGCCACGCCCGGGGCCTATTACCAGAACGTGCCGATCCTCGCGCGGTGCCTCGCCGAGTGGGGGGACGCGCCCTTTGGCGCGCTCTTCCTGCTCCCGCTCTGGAACCCGGTGCTGGTGGCCGAGCAAGTCGGCACGCTCGCCACGCTGGCGCCCGGCCGCTTCATCCTGCAGCTAGGCCTCGGCGAAGGCGAGCAACAGTTCACCGCCATGGGCGCCGAGATCCGCACGCGGCCGTCGGCGTTCGAGGAATCGCTCGACGTGATTCGCCGCCTGCTCCGCGGCGAGGTCGTGTCGTCGTCAGGGCGCTTCAAGTTCCGCGACGCCCGGGTGGCCCCGCGAGCGCCGGAGCCCGTCGAGTGCTGGATCGGGGCGACGGCGGAGGCCGCGATCGATCGCGCGGCGCGTGTCGGTGATGCCTGGCTCGCCCCGCCGGGACTTCCGCCCGAGCGCGCCCGCGCGCTCGTTACGTATTACCGCGAACGGTGTCGCGCTCACGGCCGCACCCCCGCGGCGATCGCGATCCGGCGGGACATCTACGTGGGCGAGAACGACGCCGAGGCGGACAGGGTGGCGGGCGCGCGCGTCCGCGCGGGTTATCGCGGCTTCCCGCCCGAGGCGCCGGTGTACGGCTCCGTCGACCGTGTGGCCGCGCAGTTCCGCGCGCTCGCGGCGATGGGCTACACCGACGTCATCATCCGCCATCTCGTCGACGATCAGGCGCAGGTGCTGGCGTCCTACGCGCGGCTCGC
>JBGPXN010000198.1:0-8227 GCA_041492755.1 Methylomirabilia bacterium
TCGCGCCGTCGGCCTGCTCGGCGACGAGGCGCCGCGCGCCGCGACCTTGATCGCGGCCCAGGGGACGCTGCTGGCCACCGCGCTCGCCTGGGGGGCCGCGCGGGGTCGCGATGACCGGCCCGCGCGCTGGCCGGCCGCGGTTGCCGTGGCATTGCTTGCGCTGGCGGTCCTCGTCGGTTCGCGCGGTGGCGTCGCCGGGCTCGTGTATGCGGCGCCGGTCGCGTGGGTGTTCGCGCTCGCCTGGCGAGGCCATCTGCCCGGGCTGCCACTCGGCGGCCGGGTGCCTGTCCACGCGCTGTTCGTCGGTCTCGCGGTGGGCACGCTGCTCGGCGCCCACGTTCTCCTCTCGGCGCTTCGCACGCTGGGCCACCGACCGCAGGTCGACGATCTGGATCGCGTCGTCGCCGCCCTCGGCTACGACGTCGGCGCCAACGTCCTGGCCGCCGAGTGCTTCTTCCGTGGCGCGCTGTTCGAGCGCGCGCGCCGCCGCTGGTCGTTCACGTTCGCGGTGGTCGTCTCGACCGGGGCGGCCGTCGTGCGCTACCTGCTCGATCCGCTGCTCCCGGGCGCGCTCGAGATCCGCGTCGGCGCCGTGTTCTATCTCACGTTGCTCGGGATCGCCAACTGCGTGCTGCTCGCCCGCTTCGGCACCCTGGTACCCGGGTACGCCGCCGGCATCGCCTTCTTCACGGCGTACCGCCTGCTCGGTGTGCGATGACGGGCCGGCGCATCGGCACCGCGGGCATCGCGCTCGCGCTCGCCGTGGTCACGGGCGGCGTGGCGACGGCGGATACCGCGTATGCTGCGCTGCTGACGTACGGGTACCTGGTGCCGGTCGCGCTGGCGGCGCTCCGCTTCGGCCTCGCCGGCGGGCTCGTCGCCGCCGTCGGCGCGCTGCTCCTCGAGGCCCCCTGGGTGCTGCCGGACATCGAGTGGACGGGCTTGACCGAGCCGACGCTCCACACGCTGGTCGCGTTTGCGATTCTCCTCGGCGCCGGCGTCACCCTCGGCGCATTGGCCGACGGCGTCCGGGCCCAGCAGTCGCGCGCCGAGCTTGCGCTCGGCGTGCCCCGCCTGCTCGGCGACGACGCGCCGCTCGACCTGGCGCTGGGCCGGCTCCGCGCGTGGCTCCAGACGCGCCTCGGTGCCACCGCCGTCGCGCTCGTCGTGCGGGAGGGCGAGGGTGTCGTCGTCGCGGGCGGCCACGGTGTGGCCGCGGGCTCGGTGGTGGCGCGCGCGCTCGACACGGGCACCGCGATCTACGTGCCCGATACCGGCGGCACCGCGGTACGCCGGACGTTCGTCGTCCCGCTCGTCGCCGGCGAGGGGATCATCGGCGTGCTCGCGGTGGAGCGCGCGACGGACTTCAGCGCGGCCGCGCGGGCCACCCTCGTCACGCTCGGCGTGCAGATCGGGCTCGGGCTCGACAACGCCAGGCTCGCGAGCCGGCAACGCCGCTTCGCCGACGAGCTCGAGACGAAGGTGGCCGGCGCGACGCGACGGCTGGAGGAAGCGGATCGCGCGAAGTCGATGTTCGTCGCCATCGCCTCCCACGAGCTGCGGACCCCGCTCACGGCGATCCTGGGCTTCAGCGAGCTGCTGGCCACCCGCCGTTTCCCCGAGCCGGAAGTGCGCCGCTGCGCCGACCTGATGCGCACCGAGACCGAGCGGCTCGTGCGGATGGTGGACGACTTTCTGGACCTGTCGCGACTGGAGCGCGGACTCCCCCCGCGGCTCACGCCGGTGTCGCTTGCGGTGCCGCCCGCGCTGGCCGGAGCGGCCGAGCTGTTCCGTCGCGGGTCGCCGACGCACGATCTTCACGTCGACTGCCCGCCCGAGCTGCCGCGCATCGCGGCGGATCCCGACGCGCTCGATCGCGTCTTGAAGAATCTCATCTCGAACGCGCTCAAGTACGCACCCTCCGGCACGCCGGTGTGGGTGCGCGCGAAGGCGGTGACCGAAGGCGTGCAGATCGTCGTGGAGGACCGCGGCGGCGGCATCCCGCCCGCGGCGCTGCCGCACGTCTTCGAGCCGTACTATCGAGCGCCCGACGCGCCGGCCCGCGCGCGCGGCGCCGGTCTCGGCCTCGCCGTGGTGAAGACGCTCGTGGACGCGCACGGCGGACGCATCGACATCGACAGCGCGCCGGGCGTCGGCACGCGCGTTTGCATGGTGTTTCCACGGGCCGTTTCTTGACACCCTGCGTCGCGGCGGGTAGTCTTTCTGGGCTATGCCGAAGCGCGACGCGATCGCTACGCGGATTGCCGATGCCGTCGTCAAGCGACTCACGGCGAGGAAGGTCGTAGAGGTCAAGGACGAAGTCGCCGCGCGCGCGGCCGTCCGCCACGTGCTGCTCGATAATTTCGTCGCCGAAGAGAAGCTCGATGCGGAGGCGCGCCAGATCCTCCTCGATCACGCCAAGGCCATCCGGGACTCGTCGGCCGACTATCGTGCCCTGCTGGGTAAGGTCAGGGAGAAGCTCGCCCGCGACAAAGGGTTCGTCCTGTGATGCGGATGAGCCGTGAGCGCGTGTTCCACCTCGCGGACCTCATCATCAAGGAGCTCGGCGCGACGCCGGGCGTGAACGTCAAGGCTCCCGACGATCTGCGCCCGGAGGTCGTACGGGTTCTCACCGAGGAATCGAAGCTCGAAGAGTCCATCGAGGGTGAGGTCCGCAAAATCCTCGGCTCCTACTCGCGACAGGTGCCGGAAGGCAGCGGCGAGTGGGAGGTTCTCTACCAGAAGACGCGGCAGGAAGTGCTCAAGCGCCGGTTCCGGCTGTGAACCGGGTGGTCGTGGGCATCACCGGCGCCACCGGCACCATTTACGGAATCCGCCTGCTCGAGATCCTCAAGCGCTATCCCGAAGTCGAGACGCATCTCGTGATCTCCCGCCCGGGCAAGCGGACGATGGTGGAGGAGACGGACTACGCGGTCGCCGACGTGGAGGCGCTCGCCGCTCACCACTACGACGTCACCGACATCGGCGCCACCATCGCCTCGGGCTCGTTCCGGACCGCGGGCATGATCATCGCGCCCTGCAGCATCAAGACGGCGTCGGCGGTCGCGGCCTGTCACTCCGACAACCTCATCGCCCGCGCGGCCGACGTCACCCTGAAGGAAGGACGTCCCCTCATCATGCTGGTGCGGGAGACACCACTGCACGTCGGCCATCTCAAGATGATGCTCGCCCTCGCCGAGATGGGCGCGGTGGTGCTGCCGCCGATGCCCGCCTTCTACAACCGGCCGAAAGAGCTCGACGACATCGTCACCCACACGGTGGCGCGCGTGCTCGACCGTCTCCACTTGCCGCAGACGCTGGTGGGCGAGTGGCAAGGCACGCGCCCGCACCCGGGAACGGGACGTCTCGATGCCTGACCTATCGGTCGTCATCCCCGTCTACGACGAAGAGGAGAACCTGCCGCTGCTGTGGCCGGAGCTGCGTCCGGTGCTGGACGGCCTCGGACTGGCGTTCGAGGTGGTCTTCGTCGACGACGGGAGCCAGGACCGGAGCGCCGAGATCATCCGCGCGTTCCGCGAAGCGGATTCGCGGGTCCGGCTCGTGCGGCTGAAGGCCAATGCGGGCGAAACCGCCGCCACCGACGCCGGCTTCAAGGCGGCGCAGGGCCGGTGGGTGATCACGATGGACGCCGATCTGCAGAACGACCCGCACGACATCCCGATGCTGTTGCGTCGTCTCGACGAGTGGGACGCGGTCACGGGCTGGCGGGTCAACCGGGCCGGCGGTGACTCCTCGATCCGCCGTATCTCGTCACGCGTGGCCAACCGCGTGCGCAACGCGCTGAGCGAGGAGACCATTCAGGACAGCGGCTGCACCTTCCGCGCCTTCCGGCGCGAATGTCTGCGCGGGCTCGTCCTCTACCGCGGCTTTCACCGCTTCGTGCCCACGCTCCTCCGCATGCGCGGCTACCGCGTGATCGAAGTGCCGGTGAACCACCGGCCGCGCCGCTTCGGCCGGTCGAAGTACGGCGTCATGAATCGCGCGTTCGTGGCCTTCGCCGACCTGCTCGCCATCCGCTGGATGAAGTCGCGCTTCCTGCAGTACGAAATCGCCGAGGACCTCGGCGGCACGCTCATCCGGGACTGACCCCGTCGTGAATATCCTGTTGGTCGGCCTCGGCCGCTGGGGCGAGAAGCACCTGCGCGTCCTCACGGAGATCGGCGCCACCGTCTGGGTGGCCGAGGTCGTGGCCGCGCGGCGCGCCTGGGCCATCGAGCGGGGCGTCGAGGCGGGGCACGTGGTCGGCGACTATCGCGACGCGCTGAATCACGTCGACGCCGTCGACGTCGTCACACCCGCCGACAGCCACCTCGAGATCGCCGAGCGCTGTCTGCGCGCCGGCCGCCATTGCTTCGTGGAAAAGCCGCTCACGGCCACGGTCGCCCAGGGGCGGCGGCTCGCCGCGCTCGCCGTGGAGACGGGCCGCGTCGTGCAAGTCGGCCACGTGTTCCGCTTCCATCCGGTGACCGCGGCGCTGCGCGAAGCGCTCGCGGCCGATCGGATCGGCGCCGTCCGCTACGCGACCGGGCGCTTCTCGGGCTTCAAGCGGCCCCGGACCGACGTCGGGGTGACCCACACCGACGCCATCCACTTCTTCGACCTCTTCTCGCACCTGCTCGCGCGCGCACCGACCGCCGTCAGCGCCCTCCAGCGTGATTTTCTCGGTCGCGGTCTCGACGACATGTCGGTGACCATCGTCCACTACGGCGACGTGCCGACCGTGGTCGAGGCGAACTACTTCGTTCCCGGCGCCTGGCGCGAATGCGTGCTCGTGGGTGAGCGGGGAAGCCTCGTCGCGGACTACGGAGCGGGCACCGTCACCCTCCACGCCGGCGAACACCGGCCGCGCGGCGCGGCGTGGGAGGCGGTCGACACGGGCAAGGAGAGCCTGTACGTCGGCGGCGCGGAGCCGCTCCGGCTCGAGCTGGAGGCCTTCCGTGAGGCGTGTGCCGGGCGCGCGCCCTGCCCGGTGACCGCGGAGGACGGCGTGCACGCCCTCGCCGTGGTCGAGGCCGCCGCCGAGGCGTCACGCCTCGAGCGCACGATCACGCTCGCTCGTCCGAGCTAACGGCGCGTCGAGGGAGTGTGGTGCCGAAGGGGGGACTCGAACCCCCACACCCTTGCGGGCACATGACCCTGAATCATGCGCGTCTGCCAATTCCGCCACTTCGGCTGGTAGGGCGTCGTTCATAATACCTTTCAACCATGGGCAGTCAAGAGCGCGGCGACCGTACGATCGCCACCAACCGCAGAGCGCGTCACGAGTACGACATCCTCGAGACCGTCGAGGCCGGACTGGTCCTGCGCGGAACCGAAGTCAAGGCGCTGCGGGCGGGGCAGGTGAACTTCAAGGACTCGTACGCGACCGTGCGCAACGAGGAGGGGTGGCTGGTCGGCTGCCACATCAGCCCCTACAGCCACGGCACCGACGCCAATCACAACCCGGAGCGCGACCGCAAGCTGCTGCTCCACCGGCGCGAGCTGGCGCGGCTGACCGGCAAAGTCGCGGAGCGCGGATTGACCCTCGTCCCGCTTCGTCTATACTTCAAGAACGGGCGCGCGAAGCTGGAGCTGGGACTGGCTCGTGGCCGCAAGCTCCACGACAAGCGCTCGGCGATTCGCGAACGGGAGGTGCGTCGCGAGATGGACAAGGCGGCGCGCGCGGCCAGTCGCGATCGCTGGTAGGCCAAAGGGGGGGCGACAGGTTTCGACGGGGATCAGTGAGGTCCAGGCTGCGTCTCGAGGTTTCTCTCCCCTCGTTAAATAGAGAGAACGGTATAGCTGCCAACACTCAGCTAGCCCTGGCGGCCTAACAACCGCTGGCGTCGGCCAGATCGAGCCATCGGGGTCTGGGAACCGGCGTCATATTCTGGTGGCTGGCTCTGAACCTTGCCTCAGGGGAAGAGCGAGACTAATGAGGCTGGCCCTACGTCCTCCTGTCGGCTGGAGGGCTGACGGGCGAGAGAGCAACAAGGTAAACCGACTATCGACGTAGACGCCTGTGGCTGAGGGTTTCCGGACGTGGGTTCAATTCCCACCGCCTCCACCAACCCAATGAATTCGAACCGCCCTCCGGGTCCTGGATCAGTTCCAGGACCTGGAGGGCGGTTTCGGTTTGGTAGTACGGACGGCCGACCTGAGGTGTGATCGGCGCCAAGCGGATTGGGCCGCGGATCCGTCGGAGTAGCAGGGCCGACGGGGCCGTCTCTCGCTCAAGCACCAAGGACGTCGGTCATTCGCTCCAGCATCGTTCGGCCTCAGGGCCTGAGCTTGTCGCGGAGCTTTGCGAAGGATTGGGCGGCGACCTGGCGGGGAATCTTCGTCGCCAGGTCTTGAACCAGCGTCGAGTGGCAGTCTCGCAACCGCTTGCCGCTTCGACACGGACAGGGCAAGCGCCCCTTGATCTTCTTCTTGCTCAGGCAGTCGAGATATCCCGTGATCACCCGGATGTCGTCGGTGCCCAGCAGCTCGGTGTAGTACTCGCGAATCCCGTTGACGCCGTGACCCCACTGGCCGAAAGGCCATGGGTCGCCCAGCTCGACCAGGCTCTGCCCCAGGAAGAAGTTCCGGACGGGACCGTCCAGGAACTGAAGGAGCGTTGAACCGGGGCGACTGGCGAGATTGGCCTGGCGGCCCGGATCGGCTTCACCGGCTTTGACTCGGGCTTCTTTTTCATGCGTCGCGCTCTTCCTCGAACGGCTCGGGTTCGGCTTGGCCTACCTGGACGGGGACCACTGCTTCAAGGTTGCGAGACACGGGTAAGCCCCGCCAAACGCAGCATAGCCTAAACTTGACTATAGACGTTAGAGATCCTAACATCGACCCTGGACAAGGGGCGCCCGGGTCGGCCTAACTCCGCGGCGAGGTTGGAGGGAACCAGGATGGCCATTAGCCAGCAGGAGCTCGGAAGGCGGCTCAGGGTGGCGCGCGAAGCCTGCGGGATGACGCAGGAGGCGGTCGCCCGCCGTCTTGGTGTCTCGCGGTCGACTGTGGCCCAGATGGAGCTCGGAAACCGCGCCGTGACCAGCCTCGAGCTCGATCGGCTCGCCACCCTCTACGGGCGTGACATCCGCGAGTTCCTCGCCGAGGAGTTCCGCGAAAACGACGCCCTCGTTGCCCTCTTCCGAGCCCATCCGGACGTCGTGGAGCAGGAACAAGTTGCCGATGCGCTTCGGGCCTGCGTGGCGCTCGGCCGGGAGGTGACGAATCTCGAGCGGCTTCTCGGCATCGACCGCGACTTCGGAGCCGTCGCCATCTATCCGGTGCCGGTTCCCCGCAGCCGATGGCAGGCCGTCCAACAGGGCGAGCAGGTCGCCGACCAAGAGCGGATGCGCCTGCGACTGGGCGTTGCACCGATCGCGAGTTTGGCCGAGGTGCTGGAGACCCAGGGTGTCAGGACGGCTCTGGTGGACCTGCCTGAGGACGTGTCCGGACTGACCCTGAGCCACCTGACTGTCGGTCTCTTCGTCGTCGCCAACCGGCGCCATCATTTTCTGCGCCGACGGTTCTCGTACGCCCACGAGTACGCCCACGTGCTCCTGGACCGCGATCGTCTGGGCACCATCAGCCGGGCGGCGGACCGCGACGACCTGATCGAGGTGCGCGCGAACGCCTTTGCCGCGAGCCTCCTGCTGCCAGAGGAAGGCGTCCGGCGGTTCATGACCGCGATCGGCAAGGGCGGGCCGAGCCGGCTTCAGGCGGACGTCTTCGACGAGAGTGGCGTCGTCGAGGTTCGAGCCAGGGCGACGCCGGAGAGTCGCGATGTCCAGCTGTACGAGGTCGCCGAGCTCGCGGACCACTTCGGGGTGAGTCGCCTGGCCGCCCTCTACCGGCTCCGTAACCTCCGGCTGATCACCGACGCCGAGTTCGAGAATCTCAAGCACCAGGAGGAGTCGGGGAAAGGGCGCCAGGTGGCGGCGCTACTGGATCTACCCGAGGTTGATCACGAAGCAGCCCGCAACGAGTTCCGGCATCGGCTCTTGAGCCTGGCCCTGGAAGCCCTTCGGAGGGGTGAGATCAGCCGGGCCAAGCTCGCCGAGCTCGCCGGGATGGTCGACCTCGGGCCGGAGGAGGTGGCGCGACTGCTCCGCGAAACGGGGTTGGAGGATCTCGACGGGGAGGGAGAGATCCTGGTCCCTGCCGGATAGCACGTGGCGGCCGGCGCTCCCACGCGCATCGTCGTCACCGACGCCAACATCATCATCAA
>JBGPXN010000286.1:0-3674 GCA_041492755.1 Methylomirabilia bacterium
CGTCATCGTCAAGCCCGCCACCGACACGCCGCTCAGCGCGCTCCGGCTCACCGAGATCCTGCTCGAGGCGGGGCTGCCGCCGGAGGGGATCAACACGCTGACCGGCGGCGGGGGTGAGATCGGCGACCTGCTCGTCGGCGACCGCCGCGTGCGCAAGATCACCTTCACGGGCAGTCGCGACGTGGGCGAGCACATCTGCCGGCTGGCCGGGATCAAGCGGGTGACGATGGAGCTCGGCAGCAACGCGCCGCTGATCGTCATGCCCGACGCCGACCTCGACAGGGTCGCGACGGCGGTGGCGGCCACCGGCTACGCCAACGCCGGTCAGGTCTGCATCTCGACCCAGCGCGTGCTCGCCGCGGGCAAGATCTACGACGACTTCCTGCACGCGCTCACGCCGAAGGTGGCCGGGCTCAAGCTCGGCGATCAGTTCGACGAGTCGGTGAAGGTCGGGCCGATGATCAAGGAGAAGGAAGCGGTCCGGGTCGAGGAGTGGGTGAAGGAAGCCGTGGCCAGCGGGGCCCGTGTGACGACGGGGGGCCGCCGGCAGGGCGCGCTGTTCGAGCCCACGGTGATCGCCGACGTGAAGCCGGAGATGCGGGTCTCGGCCGACGAGCTGTTCGGGCCGGCGGTGACGGTGACGCCGTTCAGCGACATCGACGAGGCCATCGCGATGGCGAACGACAGCGTCTACGGGCTGGCGGCGGGTATCTTCACCGAGAACCTGGAGTGGGCGTGGAAGTTCGCGCGCGAGGTGCAGTCCGGCAACCTGCACGTCAACTGGGGGCCGCAGTGGCGTGCCGACCTCATGCCGTACGGCGGGCTCAAGGAGTCCGGCTTCGGCAAGGAGGGCCCGGCCTACGCGATCGAGGAGATGACGGAGCTGAAGATGGTGGTCTTCCATCTCGCGCCATAGGGGCGGCCGGCCGGGGCCGGCGTCGTAGCGGACTTCACGCGGAGGAGCGCTGATGGCGGCGAACGATCTCTGCTGGACGCCGGCGACGACGCTGGCCGGGCTGATCCGACGTAAGAAAGTGTCCCCGGTCGAGGTGATCGATGCCGTCCTCGACCGGATCGACGCGCTCAACCCCGCGCTCAACGCGTACGTTCTGCTGCGTGTCGACGAGGCCCGCCGCGAGGCGAAAGCGGCCGAACGGGCGCTCGGCCGGCGCAGCGCGAAGATCGGTCCGCTGCACGGCGTGCCGTTCTCGGTGAAGGACCTCGTCGCCACCCGCGGCGTGATGACCACGTTCGGCACGCCGCTCTACCGCGACAACGTGCCCACGGAGGACGCGCCCATCGTCGCGCGGCTGCTGGCGGCGGGCGGGATCATGCTCGGCAAGACGAACACGCCGACGCTGGGCTGGATCGGCGCCACTCACAACCTGCTCTTCGGCATCACGCGCAATCCGTGGAACCGCGAGCGCACGCCCGGGGGCTCCAGCGGCGGCGCGTCGGCCGCCGCGGCGGCCGGGCTCGGGCCGCTCCACGTCGGCACCGACGGCGGAGGCTCGATCCGAATCCCCGCGTCCTTTGCCGGCATCTTCGGCCACAAGCCCTCGTTCGGCCGCATCCCGATCCATCCGTTCAGCGCCGCGTGGAGCCTTTCGCACGTCGGCCCGATGACCCGCACGGTCGCCGACGCCGCGCTCATGATGAACGTCTGCGCCGGGCCGGACGAGCGCGATCAATACTCGCTGCCGGTGGACGGGGTGGACTACGTCAAGGCGCTCCGGCCCAGTCTCAAGGGCCTGCGCGTCGCCTACACCGACGACCTCGGCTTCGCCGACGCCGTCGATCCGGAGGTCCGGACGGTCTGTGCGCGCGCGGCGCGCGCCTTCCGCGAGCTCGGCTGCCGGCTGGAGGAAGTCGAGCCGGGCTGGCCATCGCCCCGCGACGGTTGGGAGCAGATCTTCCTCGGCGGCATCGCCGCCCGGCTCGAGCCCCATCGTCATCGGCGCGACGAGATCGAGCCCGGCCTGCTCGCGTACGTCGAAGCCACGCTGCAGAACCCGCCGACGCGCTACATCCAGGCGTGGTTCGATCGCCTCGCGTGGTGGCAGCACCCGCGCGCCTTCTTCGAGAAATACGATCTGCTGCTGACGCCCACCGTCGCGTGCCCGCCATTCGCCGTGGGGCTCGACAATCCCCCCGAGATCGCGGGAAAGAAGATCCCGCCCTACGGATGGATTCCGTTCACGTATCCGTTCAACCTCACCGGCCAGCCCGCGGCCTCGGTGCCGGCCGGCTTCACCCGCGACGGGCTGCCGATCGGCTTGCAGATCGTCGGCCGGCGGTTCGACGACGCTGGCGTGCTGCGCGCGGCGGCCGCGTTCGAGCGCGTCCGCCCCTGGGCGCAGCACCGCCCACCAATCGGAGAGTAGCCAACGGCACGGCCCGTCGATGCTGACCCAGGTATGCGGCACATTCATCGTGAGAGGTGAGACCGTATCGCCGACCGAGTCGTCCGTGACCCCACCGGGTTCGAGGCGCTACTGACGGAGCACTGTCTCAAGTTCAGGACTGTTCCTGTTTGTGGTGTGACGAATCTCGGACATTGACGCGCCGAGTGGGCGCGGCCACGCTGGGCGGGTGTCGCTCACCGAACTGCTCGTGTCGCTCGCGCTGCTCGGCACCATTCTCGCCTCGGTCTTCACGCTCCTCGTCCAGGGCCAGCGCGCGTATGCGTTTGGCGCGGCGCGCGTCGAAGCGCAACAGAACGCGCGGATCGGTCTCGAGCGGCTCGCCCACGAGATCCGTCAGGCCGGGTCCGGGGCGCCGGGCGCCACGTTCGCCGCGCTCTCCGTGGCCGAGCCCGCGCGCCTGGTGCTCCACCGCGACCTCGACGTGGACGGCGTCGTTGCAGCGCAGCGAGAGACGATCACCTGGCTGGTGTCCACGCGCGTGTTGCGTCGCAACGCGGGCGGCGGGGCCCAGCCCATCATCGAAGGCGTCCGCAGTCTGCAATTCGCCTATTTCGACGGTGCCGGCCTGCCGACGACGGTCGCGGCGGACGTTCGCACGGTGCGGATCGATCTCACCACCGAGGCCCGAGTCCCGTCGGTGCTGGGCGGCAGCGCCATGACGAGGGTGTCGACCCAGGTGAGGCTGCGCAATCGCTGAGTGACTCGGTCGCCGCGCGCGAGCGGCAACTCTCAGCACCGGGGTAGAATCCTGGCGTGCGCCAGCTTCGTCTTCCCGCCCTCGGGCTGCTCGTGCTCGCCGCCATCGGCTGCGAGACGGTGCCGATCACCGGCCGCAGCCAGATCATGCTCCTGCCCGAAGGCACCGAGGTGCAGATGGGCCTCGACGCCTATCAGGAAGTCCTGAAGAAGTCGAAGATCTCCACCGACGCGGCGGCCACGGCGCAAGTCGAGCGCGTCGGGCGCCGGATTGCCGAGGCCACCGGCCGCCAGGACTACCAGTGGGAGTTCCGTGTCCTCGAAGACAAGCAGGTGAACGCGTTCTGCCTGCCCGGCGGCAAAGTCGCCGTGTACACGGGGATGCTGCCCGTCGCGCGGGACGACGCGGGACTCGCCGCCGTGCTCGGGCACGAGGTCGCGCACGCGATCGCGCGCCACGGCGGCGAGCGCATGAGCCAGAGCCTGCTCGTGCAGACCGGGTTGGCGGCGACGCAGGCGGCGCTCGCGCGCAACGATCCGCGCACCGTCCAG
>JBGPXN010000045.1:0-31049 GCA_041492755.1 Methylomirabilia bacterium
ATCGCCGATGGCTTCAGCCGGACCACGAACGGCCGGCGTCTCGGCGTGTTCGCCATGCAGTACGGACCGGGCGCGGAGAACGCGTTTCCGGGCGTGGCCACCGCGTATTCCGATTCGGTGCCCCTGCTCGTCCTGCCGCTTGGACATCAGCGCGATCGCGCGCAGGTGTTTCCGTTGTTCAGCTCGGCCCGGACCTACGCCTCGGTGACGAAGTCGGTCGAGACGCTGAATCTGCCGGAGCAGGTGTCCGAGGTCATGCGCCGGGCTTTCAACCTCCTCAAGATGGGGCGGCTGGGTCCGGTGATGGTCGAGATCCCCGCCGACGTCGCCGTGGCCGAGGTGGGCGAGGCCGCGCTGAGCTACCGGGCGGTGAAAGCCACCTACCCGTCGGGCAACGCGCGGGATATCGAGAGCGCCGCCCGCGTGCTCCTCGACGCGCGTCGGCCCCTGATTCACGCCGGCCAGGGCGTGCTGTACGCCGAGGCCTGCGCCGAGCTGCGGGAGCTCGCCGAGCTGTTGCAGGTGCCGGTGATGACCACGCTCGAGGGCAAGAGCGCGTTTCCGGAGGATCACCCGCTGGCGCTGGGCACCGGCGGCGGCGGCGTGATGTCCGGGCCCGCCTTTCACTTCCTGCGCGACGCCGACGTGGTGCTCGGCATCGGCTGCAGCTTCACGAAGCACGGCATGGCAAGCAACATCCCGGCCGGCAAGACCCTCATTCACGCCACCAACGACGAGCGCGACCTCAACAAGAGCTACGCCACCGACTATCCCGTGCTCGGCGACGCCAAGCCGGTCCTGCGCCAGTTCATCGATGCCGTGAAGGATCTCGCGGGCGCGCGCCCGAAGCGTGATGGCGGCGTGCCCGGCGAGGTCCAAAAGGTCCGTGACGCCTGGATGAAGGAGTGGATGCCGAAGCTCACCTCGGACGAGGTGCCGATCACGCCATATCGCGTGATCTGGGACTTCATGCAGGCGATCGATCCGCGCGAGGCGATCGTCACCCACGATTCCGGCAGTCCGCGCAACCAGATGGTGCCGTTCTATCGCGCGACCACGCCGCGCGGCTACATGGGCTGGGGGAAGTCGCACGCGCTCGGCACAGGCCTGGGACTGATCATGGGCGCCAAGCTCGCGGCCCCCGACAAGTTCTGCGCGAACTTCATGGGCGACGCCGCCTTCGGGATGACCGGGCTCGACTTCGAGACCGCCGTGCGCTGCGGGATTCCGATCACGACGATCGTGCTCAACAACTCCGCGATGGCGATCGAAAAGCACGCGCTCGTCGTCTCGCACGACAAGTACCGCACACGGGACATCGGCGGCAACTACGCGGATCTCGGCCGGGCGATGGGCGGCTACGTCGAGCGCGTGGAGAAGCCCGCCGAAATCGTTCCCGCCCTCCAGCGCGCGCGCAAGGCCAACGCGGACGGCCAGGCCGCGCTCCTGGAGTTCATCACCAGCCAGGAGATCGAGTTCTCCCACCGCCGGGCGTTGTAACCCGCGCCACTCGCACCGCGGCCGGCGGGCGATCAACGACGCGGGGGGTGGGGAGGGGTCACTCCACCACGAGGGTTGCGTTCGCATGACCGGTGGCGGCTGGGCGCCATCTGGCGGGTTGCTTCCGCTTGTTGCGCGAGGGAAACGGGTTCCGTGACCCCTCCCCACCCCCCACGCCGTTGATCGCCCGGCTACCGCATGTACTGGCCGCCGTTGACGTGGATCGTCTGGCCGGTGATCCAGCGCGCGGCGGCGGAGGCCAGGAACACGGCGACGTCGGCGACATCGGCAGGCTGGCCGAGCCGGCCGAGCGGGATGGCGCGCCCGATCTCCTGCATCGTCTCCTCGCTGTGCTCGTAGCGCGGCTGGGCCGTGTCGGTCGTCCCGGGCGCAATGGCGTTGACGCGGATGTGGTGGGGCGCCAGGGCGAGCGCCATCGCGCGCGTCATCGTCACCACGCCGCCCTTGCTGGCCGAGTAGTGGACGCCGAGCGGTGCGCCGCGGATCGCCGATGACGCGAGGTTGACGATGGCACCGCCGCGGCCGGCCGCGACCATCGCGCGCGCCGCGGCCTGGGCGCACAGGAAGCTGCCTTTGAGGTTCACGTCGAGCACCTGGTCCCAGTCGCTCTCGCGCATGTCGAGGAACGAAACCCGCGGGTAGACGCCGGCGTTGTTCACGAGCGCGTCCGGCGGACCCAGCTCCTTCACCGTCGTCGCCACCATGGCCTGCGCGTCGGCCGCGCGGGAGACGTCGCCCTGGATGAGGACGGCGCGACGGCCGTGGGCGCGAACGTCCGTCGCCACGCTCTCGGCGGCGGTCTTGTCGTCGAGGTAGTTCAAGGCCACGTCGGCGCCGTGACGGGCGAACGCCAGCGCCATGGCCCGGCCGATTCCCTGCTGAGCGCCGGTGACCAGCGCGACCTTCCCCGCCAGACGCATGGCTTCCATCACGAGGCTCCTCCCCGCACGCCGCCGCCGAGATACAGGCGCCGGATCTCCGGATTGTCGAGCAGCTCGCGGCCCGCGCCCTCGAAGCGGTTTCGCCCCAGCTCCAGGACGTAGCCGCGATCGGAGATCTCGAGCGCGCGTGCCGCGTTCTGCTCTACCAGCATCACGGTGAGGCCGTCACGCACGAGGTCGACGATCTTGTCGAACACCTCGTCGACGAAGCGCGGGCTCAGCCCGAGCGAGGGCTCGTCGAGCATCATCATCCGCGGGCGCATCATGAGGGCGCGGCCCATGGCGAGCATCTGCTGCTCGCCGCCGCTCATCGTGCCCGCGAGCTGGCGGCGGCGCTCGCCGAGGCGGGGAAACAGCGAGAACACGAACTCCATGGCGGCCTTGATCTTCGTGGCGTCGCGCTCGAGGTAGGCCCCCATCTCGAGGTTCTCGCGGACGGTCATCTGGCTGAAGACCACGCGCCCCTGCGGGACGTACCCGAGCCCGAGGCCGAGGACGCGGTCCGGGCGCTGGCCGATCAGGCTGCGGCCGTCGAACACGATCTCGCCTCCCAGGTGCGTGATGAAGCCCATGATGACCTTGAACGTCGTCGACTTGCCGGCCCCGTTCGGCCCGATCACCGACACCACCTCGCCCGCGTTCACGTGGAGCGACACGCCGTGCAGGATCTGGATCGAGCCGTAGCCGGCCTCGATGTCGCGGAGCTCGAGCAGCGCCACCGGATCAGCTCCGCCGCCGGCCGAAGTACGCTTCGAGGACCCGCTCGTCGCGCTGGATCTCGGCCGGCGGGCCCTCGGCGATCGTCACGCCGTAGTCCATGACGAAGATCCGCTCGCAGTGGTTCATGATCACGTTCATGTCGTGCTCGACGATCAGGATCGTCTTGCCCCCTTCCTGTAACCGGTGGATGTGGTCGAGCAGGTGCTGGAGTAGCGTCCGGTTCACGCCGGCCGCCGGCTCGTCGAGCAGGATGAGGTCCGGGTCGGTCATGAGCGCGCGGACGAACTCCAGGAGCTTCTGCTGCCCATACGAGAGGCGCCCGGCGTATTCGCCGCGCAGATGCGTGAGGTTCACGAAGGCGATCAGCTCCTCGGCCCGCGCGCGCGCGATGGGCCGGGGCATCCCGAGCCCGGTCACCGAGAGCATGTTCTCGAGGACCGTCATCTCCCGGAAGACGCGGGTGATCTGGAACGTCCGCGTGATGCCCTTGCGGAAGATCTGAAAGGGCTTGAGGCCGGCGAGGTTCTCGCCGCCGTAGAGGACGGCCCCGCTGTCGGGCGCGACGAGGCCGGTGAGCAGATTGAACGTCGTGGTCTTGCCGGAGCCGTTCGGGCCGATGAGTCCGGAGATCTTCCCGCGGGGGACGGCGAAGCTGCAGCCGTCGACCGCCCGCACGCCGCCGAACGCCTTCCGGAGGTCCCGCACGTCCAGGGCGATGCCGTCGGGGCCGGGAGCGGTCAGTGGACCATCCCCTTCCGCGCCCACCCCCGGTCGATCGCGAACCCCATGAGGCCGCGGGGCATGAACCGCGCGACCAGGATGATGAACAGGCCGTACGCGATGAGGTGCGCCGTCGGGAAATTGACCCAGGACAGCTCCTGCACCGTGTAGAGCAGGACCGCCCCCACGATTGGCCCGATGACGGTCCCCTTGCCGCCGAGCATGGACATGAGCGCCATGGCGATGGTGATCTGCACGAAGAACACCGCGGGGGGGTCGATGTACAGGACCTTGTAAGTTTGGATGCCACCGGCGACGGCCGGGAACACCGCCGAGAGCACGAAGGCCGCCAGCTTGTAAAGCGTCGCATCGATGCCGAGCGCCTCGGCGGCCACTTCGTCCTCGCGGATGGCGTTGAGGCGGACGCCGAACCGGGAGTGCCCGACCCCGTAGGCGACCACGATCGTCACCAGCATCAGCACCAGCATCGCGTAGTAGGTCTCGAAGGAGGTCTCGGCGCTGGGCAGGCTGATGCCGAGCCCCCCGTGGGTCACGCTGTCCCAGACGGTGGCGACGACGCGCGTCCCCTCCGCCGCCCCCAGCATGGCGATGGCGAAATACGGGCCCTTGAGGCGCAGCACCGGATAGCCGATCGCCACCCCGATCACGGCGGCCAGCCCGGCGCCCGCGCCCAGCGTGGCGATCCAGTGCCAGCCGTAGTCGGCGACCAGGATCGCGCAGGCGTAGGCGCCGATGCCGTAGAACACCACGTGCCCGAACGAGGTGTAGCCGGTGAAGCCGCTGATGATGTTCCAGCTCAGGGCGAGGACGACGTACATCATGGTGAAGAGCACGAACGAGCGCAGATAGACGCTGAGGACGGGCGGGAGGAAGGTGAGGAACAGGCCCGCGGCGGCGAACAGGACGAGAGCGCGGACGTGATCGCGTCGCTTCACCGCGTCCTCAGCCCTCCTTGACGCCCATGAGCCCGCCCGGCCGGATGAGCAGCACGAAGATCATCAGCCCGTAGGCGGCCAGCTCGACCATGGCCGTGCCGTTGGGGACCAGGAGGGAGACCAGGTTCTCGAGGACCGCCAGCATGAATCCGCCGATGAGCGCGCCGAGGTAGTGGCCGCGCCCGCCCAGGATGACGATGGCGAAGGCCTGCAGCGTGTAGACGACGCCGGTCTCGGGGTTGAACCCGAACTGGATCGACACCAGCGCTCCGCCCGCCACGGCCAGGGCCGCGGCGAGGCCGGTCGTGATCAGGTAGATCCAGCGCACGTCGATCCCGCACACCATGGCCACCTCGGCGTTCAGGGCGGTCGCGCGGACGGCCTTGCCCAGGCGGCTCCACTTCAAGAAGAGGTAGACGCCGGCGGAGATCGCCACCGCCATCACGAAGCTGATGACTCGGTTCTGGCCGATCGCGATGGTGCGTGTGAGCTGAATGGTTCCGGGGGCGTACGGGATCGTCCGGAAGTCGGTGGTGAAGATCAGCTCCGCCGTGTAGATCATCGTGAGGCCGAGGCCGAAGGTGATCAGCAGCCCCGTCAGCTCGGGGGCGCCGACGGCGGCGTTCAGCAGCAGCTTCTGGACGGCCAGGCCGAACAGGAAGGCCACGGGCAGGGTCAGGACCAGGGCCAGAAGGGGATCGACACCCAGGTAGAAGAAGGAGACCCACGTGAGATAGGCGCCCATCATCACCATCTCGCCGTGGGCGGCGTTGATGATGCGCATCACGCCGAAGATCAGCGTCAGCCCCACCGCGAACATCGCATAGACGCCGCCCTGCATGACGCCGGCGATGACGACGGTGGCCAGGTTCGCCAGCCCTCCCGCGTCGAGGTGAAGGGTTCCGGCCCAGGCGCCGACCAGGAAGGGCAGCCCGTAGGCGAACGCCAGGAAGGCGCCGAGCAGGTAGAGGCTGCGGACCTCGCTCCGCTCCATCCGTCAGGGACTCGTCACCGGGCCGCCGCGGCCGGCCCGGCCCCGGACGGCGAAGGGCCGGGAGCGCTCACGCGACTCCCGGCCCCAGCCCAGACACGCGCACCGAGCCGCGCTTACCGCTTGCTCCACTCCGGCATCGGCAGCTCGGCTTTCGTCTCCGCATACTTCTCGGGGTACACGACCTTGCGCTGGCCGCGGAGGATCTGGAAGGTGATGCCCTCGTGGGAGTTCATCCCCTTGGCGTCGACCTTGTAGCGGCCGAACATCGTGGTCATGTCGAGCGTCGCCATGGCCTCGCGGATCTTCTCGCTGTCGAAGCTCCCCGTCTTCTTGATCGCGGCCTCGGTCACCATCAGGGCGCCGTACGCGCCGCCCGCGTGGTAGTTCGGCTTCTCGTTGAACCGCTTCTCGTAGGCCTCGATGTACTCCTTCATGCCCGGCAGGTTGAACACGTTCGGCAGCGGTTCCCACTGGCTGAAGCCGAGCACGTACTCGGCCGTGTTGCCGAGCTGCTCGGGGAAGTTCGGGAGGCCGGGTCCCACCGTGCTCGAGTACAGCTTGAAGTTGATGTTCTGCTCGCGCATCTGCCGGAGCTGGGCGGCGGAGTCGGCGAAGTAGCTGTTCGAGATGAGGGCCTCGGCGCCGGCGGCCCGGACCTTCTGGAGCAGTGCGGTGAAGTCCATCTGCTTCGGCGGATAGTTCTCCTGGAGCACGACCTCGATGCCGAGTTTCTCCGCCCAGTCCTTGGCGCCCTTGCCCGCCTGGCGCGGGAACAGGCTGTCCTGGCCGATGATCGCGACCTTCTTCACGCCGATCTGCTTGGCCAGGTGCATGGCGCCCTTCTGGTAGTCCTCGGCGACGGCCACGATGTTGAAGATGTACTTCCGCCCCTTCTCCCAGATCGGGGTGGAGGCCGCGCCGTAGGCGACGAAGGGCATCTTGTAGCGCTCGTTGACGTTGGCCACCGCCTCGGTGATGCCGCTCGAGTACGGCGCCAGCAGCACGTCGACCTTGTCTTCCGTGATGAGCTTCTCGTAGAGCTTGATCGCCGTCTGGGTGTCGGACTTGTCGTCGAGCAGGATCAGCTTGATCTTGTGCCCGAGCAGCCCACCGTGGCCGTTGACCTCGTCGACCCAGAGCTTGATCGAGTTGACCTGCCGGCCCGCCGGCTCGGCGTACTGGCCGGTCTGGGAGATCGCTCCGCCGACCAGGGCCTCGTTGTTCGGCCGATGGTTGGCCCAGGCGGGGTCGAGCCCCAGCGCGAGCAAGGCGGCGGTAGCCCCGAGCAGCCACAGGCGGAACGTCAGGCGTTGTGAGCGCATAGCATCTTTCCTCCCTCGTGATCGAACGGCACCGACCGGAGCGAGAAGGTCTCTGACGGGCGCCAACTTTACAGGAGCATCCGCCTGTCAGGCAACCCCGACGTCCCAGCCGGTTCTTCAGGCGTCCAGGTACACGGGGCTCGTCCACGCCTGGGCACCGTCCTCCTGCGTGACCCGGATCCAGTAGGCGTGGCACGCGCCGCGGGGCGGCGTGGGATCGGTGGCGTCGAAGCGCAGCTCGCGGGCGAGGTCGCGCACAGGCAGGCGGCGGGCGAACACGCGGAGATCCACGCCACCGGCCGGGAACGTGCGCGTGGCGCCGCCGGCCAGGTCGGCGAGGCGCACGTCGACGTCGATCACCGGCGTCCGGAACTTCACGACGGCGTCCGGCGGGGCATCGACGTCCAGGTCCACGCCGTCGTCATCGCCCGTCGTGTTGGAGACCCAGTCGATGCGTTGCGGCTCGCGGCGCGTGATGCCTTTTTCCGGGTTCTCCATGGCGTAGACTTCGGCGCCCAGGATGCGGCCAGCGGACAGCTCGAGGTGGCCGTCCCAGGTCGTCAGGCGGTCGCGTCCCCGCACCCGCGAGCCCGCCCATGCGATCCGGTAGCGGGTGGAGCCTTCGAACGACGCGGCGCTGTAGGGGGACACCGTCGCCAGGCGCTCGAGCCCACGGAAGACGTCGATGCGCTCGAGGGGCCCCATGCCGGCGGCGCGGCCCGTGATCCGCACGGGGCCGTCCGCGCGGCCGGCGGCGCCCATGGGCAAACCGTTGACGGCCAACTCCACGTGAATCCGCTGCGCGGCGGTGACGCCGTAGCAGCGCCGCGCCTTGAGGGCGTCGAAGATCGCCTCGCGAGTCAGCGACTCCGCGAGCACGCAGGTGAGCCCGCCATAGGCGCCGAACTGCGAGGCCCCGGGGTGGCTGGCGCCGGGGCGTCCCTTGTGGCCATCGGAGTTGGCGACGACGCCGACCCGATAGCCCGCGCGCAGCGCGTCCTCCAGCAGCCACTCGAAGCGTCCCCAGTCGGAGTAGATCTCGACCACGGGCTCGAGCGCCGGATCGTGGAAGCCGACGATGTCCGCGTAGCGGCCGCCGATGTGCGGGATCAGGAGCACGTCGTCGCGCCCCGCGAGCTGCGCGAACAGGTCGGTGACCGGGAAACAGTCGGTCGCCGCATCGGCCATGTCGTCCACTTCGGCGTGCGACGAGCGATGGAGCGCGGCCACGTCGCCCCGGTACATGACGTTGCGGTCACCGCCGCCCGGCGTCATGCCCGACCACTCGTAGCCGACGAAGATCACGCAGCGGCCGTCCGCGTGGAAGCGCTCGATCTGGCGGCGCAGCCGCTGCCACTCGTCCTCGGTGACCTGAAAGTCGTTGGCCTGGTGGCACATCATGTCGAGCAGGGCCACGTCGCGCCCGAACTCGAAGTACTCCTCGATCGTCCCGGTGCCCACCGTCGCCCGCGTCTGGCCGTGCAGATCACCCCAGAACGTGCGCGCCTCGCCGGGCGGCAGCGCGCGCACGAGGTTCGACTCCACCCGGTGGGCGGCATGGCTGGCCACGAGCCGCGTCTCCGCTCCCGCCGCCGGCAGTCTCAATCCGGACAGGCGGGCGACGGCAACGTCCCCGGACGTGAATCGCACGGCGGCGGGGAGTCCGCGGACCGACGGGCCGGCGACACCGAGCGCGATCTCGCCCTCGAACCGCTCGCACGGATTGCCCCACACGTCTTCCGCCTTCACGAGCGCGTCGAAGGGCTCGCCGGAGCGCACGGTGGTGGGCGCGATGACCACGAGCCGGTGGAGCGCGCCGCCGACCACGTGCATTTCCGGCGAATCCGCGAGCACCGTGTACACCTCCGTGCCGAAGGGATCGACGAACACGCGCCACTCGCAGCCGCGCTCCCGAAACGTCTGGGCTCGGGAGCCGGGGCCGCCGGCCGACGTATCACCGAGCGTGATGTGGATGCGGTCGCCCGGGTAGAGCGAGCCGTCGGCGACGGAGGCGACGAGACACTTGAACCATGGCCGCACCTGGCCGCGCGGCTCGAACGTCACGCTGGCGACCGCGGTCGGACATCGGCTCTCCAGCCGGACCGTGGTGTAGTTCGCTCCCGTGGGATCGGCGAACTGAGGGCGGCCCCAGTCGGAGGCGAATCGCGAGGCGATCTTGACCCGCGCGCGCTCGTCGTAGCCATACGCGCCGACCTCGTACGTGAACGTCCACGTGCCCCACTCGCCGGCCACCACGGGCCGGTCGGGCGTGATCCACGCGCGGCCCACGAAGTGCGGATCGTTCCGGATCGGCATCGGTGTCGCTCCCGGCGCGCGACATCTCGCGCGCGGTGGAGTCGGGTTGGCCGCGTGAGCATGGGACCGGGGGCGGGGAGTGTCAAGGAGCCGGCGGCCGCGCTTGGGGCTTGCATGTGCGACGGCGCCGCGGATGATGGTGGGCCATGGTCGTCTTCGGCGCTCTGGCCGTGGTCGTGGCGGCCATCGTCAAGGGTGTGATCGGCACCGGCTTTCCCACGCTCGCCACGCCGCTGCTCACGCTGTTCCTCGACGTGAAGACCGCCTTCGTGCTGCTCATCGTCCCCAACATCGTCATGGACGCCGTCCAGCTCACGCGGCGCGGCTCGATCCTGCCGACGCTGCGGCGGTTCGCCGTGCTCCTGGCCTTCGGCGCGGTCGGGATGGTCATCGGTACGCGGCTCTTCGTCGCCCTGTCGCCTCGCGTGCTGATGCTGGTGCTCGGCGCCTTCATCCTCGTCTTCGTGGGACTCAACGCGACCCGGGTGTCTCCGCGCTTGCCGCGGGACTGGGAGCCGTGGATGTCCCCCGTCGCCGGGTTCGTGGCGGGCGTGGTCGGCGGGATCACCAACGTGCCGGGCACGCCGCTGGTGATTTACTTCTACGCGCTCGGGCTGGCAAAGCACGACTTCGTGCGCTCGGTGGCCGTCACCTTCATCGTCTACAAGCTCGTCCAGCTCGCGGCCGTGACGTGGTACGGCCTGCTCACCCTCCCCCTCCTCGGCGTCTCGTTCCTGCTCACCGCGGTCGCGCTGGGGGGATTCTTCGTGGGTCTGGCCGTCCAGGACCGCCTCGAACAGCGCGCGTTCAACCGCGCCGTCCTCATCTTCCTCGCCGCCCTCGGCCTGTGGCTCACCGCGCGCGGCGTCCTGTGAAGGTGGGAGCGGGTGCGTTCCGGGGGCTACGCTCCGGCGAGGAGGCTCATGATACGGCGGAGGAGCTCTTCGTGGTCCTCGACGTTGTTGCGGAAGATGTGCAGCTCCTTGAGCTGGTCCAGGTCGACGGTGCTGAACGGCTCGTTCGACCTGATGTCGGCGAAGGAGATGACCTGGAAGCAGGACCGGCCGGGCTCGGGCCGGTCGGTCACCAGCACGAAGTAGAGCGACGGCCACTGGCGCCGCATCATCCGGAACACCGAGCGGTCGCCGCGCTGATTCTCCACCGAGATGAACTGCGGGATGGACGGCCGATACTTGACCTCGACGTGGACCTCGCGCTCGCCGACCAGCGCGTCGTCGTCGAGGGTGGCGACGAAGTCGGGGGAGAAGTCCTCGCGGCCGAACCGAAGCGGCATCTGGCGAGCCGGGAAAGAGTCAATGCGGTAGCGTGCGCGCCTGAAGATCGACTCCACCAGCGCTTCGGCGATCCGGCTCTTGGCCTCCAGGAGATCCATCCCGCCTCCCGCCTCGGCCGATCCCGAGACCGACTTGCCTCGGGCCACTATACGGCCTCTCCATCGCAACCCCCCGAAAAATAGGCCCTAGACCAGAGCGGAGGCGGGACCGGGCAGCGGCGGTTACTGGCCCGACGGCTACTCCACGCTCTTGCGGCGGATATCTTCCAGAAGAGTCTCGGGGACGCGCAGGAAGGACTCGACGACCGACGGGTCGAAGTGGCTTCCCGCGCAGCGCTTGATCTCCGCCTTGGCCGCCTCGAACGGGATGGCTTTGGAGTACGGCCGGTCGAACGTCATGGCGTCGAAGGCGTCCACCACCGAGAAGATTCGGGCCCCCAGCGGAATCTCCTCCCCCTTCAGCCCAAGCGGGTAGCCGCTGCCGTCCCACTTCTCGTGGTGGTGATACACGATCGGGATCGCGGCCTGGAGGAAGGGGATGTTCTCGATCAGCCGCTTGCCGATCTCCGGGTGCCTGCGCATCACGAGCCACTCCTCCTCGGTGAGGCGGCTGGGCTTGAGGAGGATCGCGTCGGGGATGCCGATCTTGCCGATGTCGTGCAGCAGGACGCCCCGAGCGAGGTCTTCGAGGCTTTCTTCGGGCATCCCGTGCTCCTGGGCGGTGGCGACGGCGTAGCCATGCACCCGGCGCGAGTGCGACTCGGTACCGACGTCCCGTGTGTCGAGCGCGGAACCGAGCGCCTCCAGCGTTGCCTGGTACGCGTGGCTGAGCTTGTCGTGGGCGATCGCGAGGTCGCGCGTCGCCTCCGCCACCCGGCGCTCGAGCAGCTCCTGGTACTGGCGCCGCTCGATCAATAGGTCGCGCCGCTCCAGCGCCCGCTCGGCTGCGAAGAGCAGCTCGTCGACGTTCACGGGCTTCATGATGAAGTCGTAGGCGCCGTGCTTGAGGCTGTCGATGGCGGTCTTCACGTCGGGCGCGCCGGTGAGGACGATGACGGCGGCGTCGCCGTCGTGCGCGCGGATGGACTTCAGGAGGCCGATGCCGTCCATGATCGGCATCCGGAGATCGGTGACGGTCAGCAGCGGACCCGCGGCCTTGAAGATCTCCAGGCCTTCCTTGCCATTGGGGGCAAGCAGGCACTGGTAGTGGGCGGAGAGGAAGATCTGGTGCATGACCTCCCGGACCTGGACGTCGTCGTCGACGATGAGGACCTGTCGGGCCGCCACCTCGCTCGCCTTTGCCATCACGAAATCCTTGCCGAGATGGGCATGCTGCCCACCTGGTTCTTGCCCGCGCGCTTGGCCACGTACAGCGCCTCGTCGGCGAGCTTGATGAGCTCCTCGGAAGTTGACGCCTCGTCGTCGGGCAGGCTGGAGATGCCGAAGCTCGCGGTGATCGGCTTGCCGTGAGAGAAGGCGTGGGCGCTCAGGATCTGTCGGATGCGATCCGCGTACAGGCGCGCGCCCGTCTTCGACGTCTCCACGAGCAGGACCACGAACTCGTCCCCGCCGAAACGGGCGACCACGTTGATACCGCGCGAATGCCGCATCAGGATCTGACCCACGTCCCGGAGCGTGGTGTCGCCCACCTGGTGACCCATGTCGTCGTTCACGGCCTTGAATCCGTCGAGGTCGAGCAGCACGACGGAGACGGGATGGTTGAAGCGCCGGTAGCGTGAGATCTCCTCCTCCAGCCGAAGCGAGAAGAATCGCCGGTTGTAGAGTCCGGTCACCTCGTCCTTGAACGACGCGTCCTTGAGGCGCGTGTTGGCGGCTTCGAGCTCCTTGTAGGCGGAGTCGAGCCGGGCGGCGAAGCCGTTGATCTCGCTCGCCTGTTGCTCGATCGTCCCGAGCATCTTGGCGAAGGAGTGCATGAGCGTGCCCACCTCGTCGTTGCGCCGCTCCACCTTGGCGACCGCCCCCTCCTGCGCCATCATGCGGGCCATCCGCGCCACCATGCGGCCGACGTCCCAGATCACGTAGCCGCCGGCCAGCATCGCGAGCCCGGTCGAAAACAGCAGGAAGTGGAGCGCCCAGAAGCGGATGCCGTCGTCCGGGCCGACCACGGGAATCACGAAGGCCTGGATCACGTAGACCAGCACGAGCAGGGGCAGCACCGCCGATAGGGCCAGAGCGAGCAGAACCCTGCGGTGGACCCGATACCCCACGTACGCGATGTCGGCGCCGCGCTCGGGCATAACCATATTATTCTAGTGGCCGCATAGAGGTGTCGATGTCAGGTTTTTTTGCGGACTCATGGCCGTAATCCCGCACCGGACCATCGATTGCATCGGCCTGTTCTGCCCGGTCCCCATTCTCCGGACCCAAGGGGCCATGGCCGACGTGGGTGTCGGCGATGTGGTCGAGGTCCTGTCGGACGATCCCGCCGCTGAAGGGGATCTGCGGGGCTGGCTGGGCCGGACGGGCCACGAGCTGCTTACGCTGGACAAACATGGCACGGTTTTCCGCTTCCTCGTCCGGAAGACCCGGTAGCCGCGAGCCGGTCCCCAGCGGCGTCTACCTGGACTACGGCGGATTCGCGCCCGTCGACCCCCGGGTGGTGGCCGTGATGCGGCCGTTCCTGGAGGGCGGGGTCGGAAATGCCGCGGCGCTCCATTCGCTCGGGCTCGAGGCCCGTGCCTCGCTGGAGGGTGCGCGGGCCAAGCTCGCGCGGCTCTTTGGCGGCGTGCCCGGAGGCGTCATCTTCACGTCGTGTGCCACCGAAGCCAATAATCTTGCAATCAAAGGCACCCTCGACCGCGCGCAAGGCCGACACGTCGTCACCTCCACTATCGAGCACGTCTCGATCATCAACGTCTGCCGCGACCTGGAAAAGCGCGGCGGAGCCGTCACCTGGCTGGCCGTGGACCCCGAGGGCCGGGTGAACCCCCGCGACGTCGCGACCGCTATTCGGCCCGACACCGCCCTCGTCTCCGTGATGGCCGCCAATGGGGAGATCGGCACAATCCAGTCGGTTCGTGAGATCGGCCGTGTGGCCCGGGAGCACGGGGTGCCGTTCCACGTCGATGCCGTCGGCGCCCTGGGCCGGGTGTCCCTCAGCGTGGACGAGTGCGGCATCGATCTGCTGACCCTGTCGTCCAACGACCTCTACGGTCCGCCGGGGGCGGGGGCCCTCTGGGCCCGGTCGGAGGCGAAGCTGGCCCCCCGGCTGCTCGGCGGCGGACAGGAGCGCGGCTACCGGTCCGGGACCGAGAACCTCCCAGCGATCGTCGGCATGGGGGTGGCCGCCGACTTCGCCCGTGCCGAGATGGCCGCTGAAGCGACTCGACTGGCCAGCCTGCGCGACCGGCTGCTCACCGGGCTCGTGGCCGCGGTTCCCGGCGCCCGGGTGACGGGGGCCAAGGGCCTGCAGCGCCTGCCGCAGCACGTGAGCGTCGTGGTGCCGGGCGTCAAGGCCGACGGCATACTGATGGAGCTCGACTTGCGCGGCGTGGCGGCCTCGACCGGCTCGGCGTGCAACAGCCTCACCGGCGAGCCGTCGCACGTGCTCCGCGCGATCTGGTGCGACCGGGCCGCCGCCGAAGGCTCGCTGTGCTT
Source organism: Methylomirabilia bacterium (assembly GCA_041492755.1). GTDB lineage: Bacteria > Methylomirabilota > Methylomirabilia > Rokubacteriales > CSP1-6 > JBGPXN01. Next base: position 14,403 of record JBGPXN010000045.1, read on the forward strand.
CACGCTCGGGCGCTGGACGACGGCCGCCGAGATCGAGGTCGTGCTCGAGATCCTGCCCGGCATCGTCGAGCGACTGCGGCGCCTCGCGCCCTGACGCGCTCCGCCATGCGTCTGTTCCTGTTCGACGTCGACGGCACGCTGGTGACCGCGCAGGGCGCCGGTCGCCTCGCCATCGGCCGCGCGCTCGAAGCGGTCTACGGCAGCGCCGGCCCGATCGCGAGCTACGACTTCCGCGGCCGGACCGATCCGCGCATCGTGTTCGACCTCATGGGCGCGGCGGGCCTCGCCGACACCGAGATCCGCGCGCGGCTACCGGCGTGCTTCCACGCGTACGTGAACGAGCTGAGCGCCCTCGTCGCCGACGGGCGGCGGGTGCGTGTGATGCCCGGGATCGATCGCGTGGTCGACGCGCTCGCCGCGCGCGACGATGCGCTGGTCGGGCTGCTGACCGGCAACATCGAGGCCGGCGCGCGCGTGAAGCTCGGCCCTCCCGGGCTCTGGCCGCGCTTCCGCCTCGGCGCCTACGGCTCCGACGACATCGACCGCCGCCGCCTGCCCGCCATCGCGTGCGCCCGCGCGCGGGCGGTGGCCGGCCGTGAGTTTCCCTTCGAGCGCGTGACGATCATCGGCGACACGCCGCTCGACGTCGATTGCGCCCGCGCGTGCGGCGCCGTCGCCGTGGCCGTCGCCACCGGCAACCACGCCGCGGAAGAGCTGTCGGCGTGCGCGCCGGATCTGCTCTTCACCGACTTCACGGACGTCGACACGGCGGTGCGCCGGCTGACCGGCGGGTGAGCGGGTGGCCGCGCGGGCGTGACCGGGGCGCGGATGGCCAGTGCGCCGGTCAGCGCGCCGGGGTCACAGGCCCGTGATCTTGATTCCCGAGTTCTTGAGCTTGTAGCGCCGGTTGATGGTCGCGAGCACCGCGGTGATGCCCTCCAGGCAGGCCGCGTTGCTGAGGGCGCCGACGTCGACCGCGCGCAGCTCCATGGTGGCTGCCAGCTCGGACACCGTCTGCTTGGCGGCCGCGTCGCCGCCGCACATGAGCAGGTCGCACTCGATCGGGTGATCGGTGCTCGCGAGCTCGTGGGCCGCGATGTGATTGAACGCCGCCACCACGCGCGCGTCGGGAAGCAGCGCCTGCGCCTCCTCCGCCGACGAGCCGGCCGCCGGCGGCGTGAACAGGCGCGGACCACCGAACGTCAGCGGCACCACGGTGCTGATCACGACCTTGCCGCGGCAGTTGGGCGCCACCGGGGGCAGCGTGGCCGCCAGCCCGGCCGCCGGCAAGGCGAGCACGATGATCTCGCCGAGCTGGGCCGCCTCCACGTTGGTGTGGCCGATGATGGCGATCTTACCGGTGCTCTCGCGCAGCTCGACCGCCTTCTGCTTCGCGCGGTCCGCGTCACGCGAGCCGATGATGATCGAGTGCCCGGCCTGGGCCCAGCGCTGCGCCAGTCCCACACCCTCCTTGCCGGTGCCGCCCAGAATGGCGATGTTCATCCGTGCTGCCTCCGTGTGTGACTCGGAGCGCCCCGGCCCAGCCGTGGCGCTCCTCGATCTCCGTCAGCGGAACAGGTCCCGGGCGGGATCGCGCAGCAGCGGCTTCGATCCCTCGTCGCTGGTGACGAGGCCGAGCCCGCGCACGATCGCGACGGGGATGCGGTCGAGCTTGCCCATCACCAGCTCGGCCGCGCTCGCCAGCTCGTCGGCCACGGCCAGGATGGTGGCCTGCAGCAGGTAGCCGGCGGGGTCGCGCTCACCGAGGTAGCTCCGCAGCGGCGCCAGGCCGCTGACGCCGATCGCCACGTTGGTGAGTCCCTCGCGCCACGGCCGGCCGAACGTGTCGGCGATGACGATGCCGACCTCGACGCCGGTGCGCGCGCGCAGCCGCTCGCGCAGCGTGCGCGCGGAGCCGTCCGGGTCTTCCGGCAGCAGCACGACCCAGCCCGCGTCGACGTTGGACTGATCGACGCCGGCGTTGGCGCAGATCCAGCCGTGGTGCGTCTCCGTGATCAGGATGCCCTTGTCCATGCGGACCACGCGCCGGGATTCGCGCAGGATGACCTCGACCAGGCGCGGATCGCGCCCGAGCCCGCGGGCCAGCGAGTCCGCCACCGGCGAGGGGGTGACGTCGTCGAGGCGCAGGAGCCGGCCCTCGGCCTTGGAGACGATCTTCTGGCCGATGACGAGCACGTCGCCGGGGTGCAGGGGCGTGTCCTGACGCGCGGCCGCGTCGACGATGAGCCGCGCGACGTCGTCACCGGGACGCACCTCGGCGATGTTCTCGATGCCGATGACTTCGTAGCGCGGGGCCATGGTCAGCCGGCCGGCGCGGCGAGGCGGCCGGTGCGCGCCCAGCTCGCCACGAGTCGCCCGCTCTCGGTGTCCGGAGCTTCCGCCACCAGGGCGTGGAGGTCTTCGGCGTCGTCGACGTCCAGACCGAGACCGCGAAGCTTCACCACGTGCGGGATGAAGCCGCGCTCACGCGCCACGGCGAGGTGATTCTCGAACGACGGCTCGCCGAACGTGAGCGGCATCGCGTCGGGCGGCGCGACGGCGACGCCGTTGGTCCCGAGTCCGGAGCGCGACGGCACGAAGACGGCGCGCTTGGGGTGGCCGGCACCGGTCTCGACCAGCGTGCGGATCTCGGCGGCCGTCACGGCGGGGACGTCGCCGGGCACGGTGGCGAAGAGCCGGGCGCCGGCCTGGCGGGCGCGCGCCTGGGCCAGAGCCACCGCCGTCGTGTGGCCGCGGTTCTCCGCCTCGGCGAGGACGTGCGCGCCGAGCGCCTGGGCGATGGCGGCCACCTCGCCGTCCCGCGTGACGACCCACACCACGTCGATCCCCGTCGGCTGAAAGGCGCGGAGCACGTCGCTGAGCATGGCGCGCGCCAGCGCCATCCGTTCGTCGGCGGCGAGCACGCGCAGGAGCCGCCGCTTGGCATTGACCAGATCCTTGACCGGCACGGCCGCGACGACCATGGCCTAGCCCGGATTATTCATGAGCGAACCACGCGGGAGGCGACAGGACCCGCCGCCTCCCGCGGAGTGCGCGTTCATGAATAATCCGCACTAGCAGGCCCGGGCGAGCTGGGCGCGCGCGGCCAGGATCGTGGTGGCGAGCGCGACCTCGCTCTGACGATCGGTCATGACGATGGAGGCGTAGAGCGGCGTGACGCGCGCCGCGCGGAGCGCCGGCTCGAAGGTGCGGTCGGCGGGCTCGACGACCAGCGCGTCGAGCCACGGCGCGTAGGCGTGCGCCACGCCCACGGGCGAAACGGCGAGCCCGCGCGCGCGCATGAGATCGCCGGCGGGACCGCTCACCGCGGCGGCGCCGACGATCGGGCTGACGCCCACCACCGGGGCCACGGTGGCGTCGAGCGCGCGCGCGATGCCGGGCACGGCCAGGATGGGGCCGACCGACGTCACCGGGTTGGATGGACACACGACGACGAGATCGGCGTCGCGGATGGCCTCGAGCACGCCCGGCGCCGGCCGCGCCGCCTCCGCCCCCGCGAACACCACGTCGCGCACCTCCACCTTCGCGCGCTCGCGAACGAAATATTCCTGAAAGGTCAGCCAGGCGTCGTCCCCGTCCGCGCCGGCCGCGCGCACGCGCGTGCGTACGGGCTCGTCGCTCATGGGCAGGACGCGCGCGGCCACGCCGAGCCGGCGCGCGATCTCGCCGGTGATCGCGGACAGCGGGTGGCCCTCGCGCAGCCGGCGCGTCCGGTAGAGGTGCGTGGCGAGATCGCGATCGCCGAGGTTGAACCAGGTCTCCTCGCCAAGTCGCCCCATCGCCTCCCGACACTGGAACGTTTCGTCGGCCAGGCCCCAGCCCCGGCCGACGTCGAGTCGGCCGGCGAGCGCGTAGGTGGCGGTGTCCAGATCGGGCGAGACGTGCAGTCCCCACACCTCGGTGTCGTCGCCGGTGTTGCCGACGATGGTGAGGTCACGGGCGTCGAGACAGGCGGCGAGCCCGCGCAGGAGCTTGGCCGCTCCTGTCCCTCCCGCGAGGGCGGTGATGCGCATCGATTACCGCCGACGCGTCACGAAGTCAGCTCGCGTCGCGCGCGGACTCGCGCAGGGTCCAGAGCGCGGTGCCGCCCCGCCACGCAAACAGACCGACCCCCGGCCGCCCGGCCAGGGCCGGGGGCAGCGTGCTCTCGGGGAGGGGGATGAATCCGAAGCGCACCCAGATGCGATCGAGACCGTGTGGGCGCGCGTAGACGGTGTCGCAGCCGCCGGCGGCGGCGTGATCGAGCGCGGCCGCCACGAGCTGGGTGGCGACCTCGCGCGGATCGTCCTCGGTGATCACCACGGGGCCGTGCAGGAATGCGGCGGCGTCGGCGCGCTCGGCGAGGAGCGCGCCCACCAGTTGCTCACCATGAGCGGCGCTCGCGAAGGCGCCCCATCCGAACGCGACCGGACCGGCCGGCCACGCGATGGCGGCAAAGTCGAGAAGGGGTCGGGCCGCCGCCACGTCGGCCAGCGGCCGATAGCCGACGCCCTGCCACACTCTCGGCAGCGTGGCCGCCGGGAGCGATGGACCGGATGGCCGCCCGCCTCCCGAGGGCGGGGCGTCGGCGGGAGGCGCCGCCTTCCGCGCCGGCGCGGAGCGGGGCGCCCGCGATCTACTTCTTCCCAAGCACCGTGTCCTTGAGGCTCTTGGAGAGACGGAACTTGCACACACGCTTGGCCGGGATCTTGATCGGCTCGCCGGTCTGAGGATTCCGGCCGATTCGCGCCTTCCGATTCGCGAGGACCAATTTCCCGAAGCCCGGGACCACGAAGCCGTTCTTGGCTTCCTTGGTGGCGAGGTTCAGCGTCTCGTCGAAGACATCGGCGATCTGCTTCTTCGAGAGGGTGGTCTTCTGCGAAAGGTACGTGAGGGTCGCGGACTTCGTCATCTGCTTGGCCACGTGATGTCCTCCTGTTCGAGGTAGCGCTGAATTCGACGTGAATTAATACCACACGCCATTGGTCACGGCTACCGTCGGCTGAAGCGGAATTCGCCGGAGGCGATCAAGCGCCGGTACGAGCCGAAGCGCGCCTCCGCGTCGCCGATGCTGTCGAGCGGCGACGCCGTCGCGTCGTCGCCGGTGTCCGTGCGCACGATGCCGTAGAGCGTGTCGCGCTGCGCCGGCACGCGCCCGGCGTCGCGGATCAGACGGCGCAACTCGCCGGGCGGCACCAGCTGCCCGTAGCCGGCGCCGGCCGAGGTCGAGATCGACTCGTTGATCAAGGTGCCGCCGAGGTCGTTGGCGCCCGCGTCGAGCAGGAGCTGCGCGAGCTTCGGTCCTTCCTTGACCCATGACGCCTGGACGTTGCGGATGCTCTCGCCGAGCAGCAGCCGGGCGAGCGCGTGCATCTTGACCACTTCGGCGCCGGTGGCGCCGGGGCGCACGCCGGCCACCAGCTGCTTGGACCACATGGGCGCTTCCGAGTGGATGAACGAGAGCGGAACGAACTCGGTGAAGCCGCCCGTGTCCTTCTGGATGCTCCGGAGCAGGGCCATGTGACGGATCCAGTGCGCGGGCGTCTCGACGTGGCCGTACATGATGGTCGACGTCGTGCGGATGCCCAGCGCGTGGGCGGTGGTGATGACCTCGATCCACTGATCGACGGTGATCCGGCCCCGCGCGATGACGTCGCGAATCTCCTGGTCGAGGATCTCGGCCGACGTCCCGGGCAAGGTTCCGAGCCCGGCCTCCTTCAGCTCGAGCAGGTAGTCCTTGATGGGCAGTCCCGAGCGCACCGAGCCGTAGAGGACTTCTTCCGGCGAGAACGCGTGCAGGTGGATGTCGGGGAGCGCGCGCTTGATGGCCCGGGCCACGTCGATGTAGTGGCGGCCGTCGAGCTTGGGCGGCAGTCCGGCCTGGATGCAGACTTCGGTCGCGCCCATCGACCACGCCTCTTCCGCGCGCCGCACGACTTCCTCCATGGGCAGGAAGTAGCCTTCCTCCTCCCGGTGGTCGCGGCTGAACGCGCAGAACGTGCAGTGCTTGATGCAGACGTTGGTGAAGTTGATGTTGCGGTTGACGATGAACGTCACCACGTCCCCGACGTGCCGGCGGCGCATGGTATCGGCGGCGACGGTGAGCGCGAGGAGATCCGGGCCGGTGACGGCGGTCAGCGTGATGCCGTCCTCCACCGAGAGCTCGGCACCGTCCAGCACGGCGCCGAGAATGCGTCGCACGTCGCGAGAGGCGAAATCGAGGGTGGGACGGAGGCTACCAGTGTCGCCAGTGCTCATATGCTTCCTTCACGAGGCCGTCGCCGTCGATCAGCGGTTCGACGCGCGGGCGCAACGATTCGGCCAGGAACTCCGGACGCCGGGCATACTCGGGATAGATCGCCAGGCGCTCGCGAAGGACCTTGCCGGCCTCGTCGGTCGCGCGCCGCAGCGCCGGGATCACCGGCCAGGGCGCTTCAGGATTGATGTGGTCGATGGTGAGCGGCGAAATGCCGCCCCAGTCGTTGAGCCCGGCGCCGATGAGCCGCGCGTAGGCGCCGGGTGAGAGGTTGGGCGGGGCCTGGATGTTCACGTCCGGCCCGAGCAGCAGCCGCGCCACCGCCAGCGTGCGGAGCAGGTCGTCGAACGTCGGCTCGGGCGCCGCCGCCATCGGGATGCGCGCCTTGGCGCGGAAGTTCTGGATGATGACTTCCTGCACGTGACCGTGGCGCTCGTGCAGGTCGCGGATGGCGGCGAGCGCGTCGACACGTTCGCGCGGCGTCTCGCCGATGCCGATCAGGATGCCGGTGGTGAAGGGAACGTTGAGCTTGCCGGCCAGCTCGATCGTGCGCAGGCGGCGCGCCGGCACCTTGTCGGGCGCGCGGTGATGCGCCTGGCCCGGCCCGAGCAAGCGCTCCGACACCGACTCCAGCATGATCCCCATGCTGACCGACACCTCGCGCAGCGCGGCCAGATCGCGCTCGCCCATCAACCCCGGGTTCACGTGGGGGAGCAACGATGATTCGGCGAGAGTGAGCGCGCACATCGCGCGGACGTAGTCGAGCGTCGTGCGGTGGCCGTGCCGGCGCAGGAACTCGCGCTGCTCGGCGAAGCGGGCCTCGGGCCGGTCGCCCAGCGAGAACAGCGCTTCCTTGGCGCCGAGGCGGCCGCCGGCCTGCACGAGCGCGACGACTTCCTCGGGCGTCATGGTGTGCGCGCCGGCCTGGCCGGGATCACGCTTGAACGTGCAGTAGCCGCAGTCGTCCCGGCACAACGTGGTGAGCGGGACGAAGACCTTCTTGGAAAACGTCACCGTCTGCCCGTGGCCGCGGTCGCGGACCTCGGTGGCGCGGGCCAGGAGATCGTCGAGCCCGGCCGCCGGGCCCTCGATGAGCGCGGAGGCGTCGGCGTGAGAGATCATCGGCGCACCTTCGGCCGGACCTCGGCCGCGAAGCGCTCGAGAGACTGTAAGAATGCGCGAAGGTTGGGGCGGACGGGATCGAACACCACATGCGACACGCCGAGCGCCTGGTAGCGCCGGATGTCGGCGACCACCTCCGCCGCCGTGCCCTGGAAGAGCGGCCGGTCGCCACCCGGCGATTTCGCGGCGCGTGGCCGGACTTCCATCGGCACGCGCAGCGTGAGCGTGATCGACTCCGGATCGCGTCCGGCCGCCTGCGCGTAGCCGTGCAGCTCCTTGACCTTCGCCTCGTATTGCTCGGGCAGGAGGGTCGCGGGCGGCCGCAGACCGATCGGGTGCCACCCATCGGCGAGCCGGGCCACCCGTTTGAGCGCGGCCGAGGTGTGACCACCGATCCAGATCGGCAGGCCGCCAGCGCGGGCGGGCTTCGGCAAGGCATGGACGTCGCGCATGGAGTAGTAGCGTCCCTCGAAGGTCACCGGATCGCTCGTCCATACCGCGCGCATCAGGGCCAGGTACTCGTCGGTCACGCGCCCGCGCTCCTCGAAGGGCGGGGTGTGCAGCGCCTCGAACTCCTCGCGGAGCCAGCCCACCCCCGCGCCGAGGATCACGCGCCCGCCCGAGAGCACGTCGATGGTGGCGAGCGTCTTGGCCGTGACGAGCGGGTTGCGATACGGGATGACGAGCACGCTGGTGCCGAGCAGGATCCGTCGCGTCGCGTGGGCGAGGTGCGAGAGCAGCGCCAGGGGCTCGAGATAGTCCTGCGCGGCGCCGCCGGGCAGCTTGCCACTCTCGGCGTAGGGATAGACGGAGCCGGCCGAGGACACGGGAAGGACGACGTGATCGGTGACGAACACGGAGGTGTAGCGGAGCGACTCGGCCGTCTCCGCCATCTTGAGGATGACGTTGGGTACGGCGAGCGGGCCACGACCCGGAACCGAGATGCCGAATTCCATTGGAGATGTCCCCCGTGGACGCGTGACGGCGGCGACGGAGGCTTATCGTAGGTCAGCGGGCAGGGCTTTGCAAACGCGTGGCGTGCACTCCCCGCGAGCTTCTCAGATCAGGGAAAAAGGTCGGAGACCGCGATCGATGCGGCGGGGGCGGCGAGCGGTGAGATGGTCTCCGGGGCACGCAGGATCGCGACCGCGCGGTAGCTCCAACCGTACAGCGCCGCGGGTGCGGGCTGGGGATCGCGATGAACCTCGAGGACTCGCTCGACCAGGTTGACGATCCAGAAGTCGGTGATTCCGGCGCGCGCGTACAGGCTCGCCTTGTGCGCGCGGTCCTTGCGCAGGCTCGATTCCGCGACCTCGACGATCAACACCGGATGCGAGGGATGAGCATGCCGGTAGTCGCGTGGGCCGCCGGGGACGACGCACACGTCGGGCTCGGGCTCCGAGTCGTCGTCGAGCGCGACGGGGAACTGCGCCTCGATCATCCAGCCCTCGCCGAATGCGCGCCGGAGGGCGGCGAGGACCAGACGATTGGCCGCCGCGTGCGGTACGCCCTGCGGCTCGCGGACGACGAGGAGCCCATCGAGGAGCTCGAGCCGCTCATCCGAAGCGAACACGCCCATCTCGACGAGCCGCTCGTACTCGACGCGCTTCCAGCGTCGGAGAGCGAGGGGAGGCGTCTCAGCGGTTGCCATCGGATGCACGATACCGGCGGCCCGGATGGGCGTCAACGCCGCGAGTTTGATACGGGGTATCATCCCGGCGGGTCCTCGCCCTCGGTCTCTCGGAAGGTCTCGAGGCCGCAGGCTTCACCACCTGGTGCTACGAGCTTCATAGCGTGCCAGGGCCGAGCTACCTGATGCAGACGGGCCAGGCCATCCAAGACTAGCATCTTCTTCTCTCAGAGTCGGAGCGGCTCAGACGTCGTGACGCCACCGGCGCCTGTCGCGAGTACAACGACGACGACAACGGCAGCACCTCCCCCCGCCCGCGTCGCGGACGAGCCACCGGCTCCCCGAACCGAGCCGGCTCAGCTTCGCCCGGTGACGAAGGTTGCACCGCCGCCGGCAGCACCCGCTCCCGCCGCTCCGGCGCCGCCGAGCAAAGAGTTCGGCTCGTTCGCGATCACCGCTCGGGTGCCGGGCGTGGAGGTCTTCCTTGGCGACCGGCGGCTTGGCGAGGTTGGGCCGGGATCGCGGCTGTCGTCGGGAGATCTCGACGTGGGCGTCCACCGGCTGCGCGCCCGCAAGACCGGCTACAAGGATTGGGAGAGGTCGTGATCGATCTGGAGGCGCTCGCTCCGCCGAGGGTCGTGACGACCGAAGACGGCGCCGAGATGGTCCTGGTGCCGGCCGGCGAGTTCTGGATGGGCAACGACGACGATGCGGAAGATCAGCGCGGCCCCGCAGGGGGACGGCCAGTAAGTCGCGAGGCCCACCGCCGTCCCCTGCACCCTCCGCGTATACTCGTAGCGTGTCCGAACGGCCCTCCGAGTTGCAGCCGGCTGACGAAGCCCGGTTCTGGACCGGGGTCGCGTACGCGACGAGGTTCTTCATGGGCGATGCGGACGTGCAACGCGCCCTGACCAAGCTGGTGCGCGTGTTGGACGAAACCCGCATTCCGTACGCCATCATCGGCGCGATGGCGCTCAACGAGTACGGTTACCAGCGCGTCACGACCGACGTCGATGTTCTGCTCACGCGCGATGGGTTGGAGGCACTGAAGGCCCGTGCGCTCGGGCACGGATACGTGGAGAAGTTCCCCGGCCGCCGAGGTCTGCGGGACACGGAGAATGGTGTCCCCATCGATGTCGTCCTGGCGGGCGAGTATCCCGGCGATGGACGGCCCAAGCCCGTCCGCTTTCCCGATCCGGCGCGGGTCGCCGTCCGAGGTGCGCGTATCGTCCTGCTCCCGCTGAACGTCCTCGTGGAGTTGAAGCTGGCGTCGGGCATGAGCGCGCCTCACCGGCTGCGTGATCTTGCCGACGTGCTGGAACTGATCCGTTCGGCGCGCTTGCCGGCCGAACTGGCAGACGAACTCGACCTCTCCGTGCGGGACAAGTACCGCGAGCTGTGGCAGGCCGCTCAGACCGAGGACATCGAGGGCTGGGAGCCGCCAGATGCGGCAGGAGCGGCGTTTGACTTGCTGGCCGATCGTGGGGCGATCACGCAGCGTGTGGCCGACGCGATGCGGGCTGCGACGGGCCTCCGCAATCGGATTGCGCACGGCTACGTGCGCGTCGAGCACCGGAGCATTTACGACGAGGCTCCGGAAGGCCTCGCGGCGATGCGTGAGTTCCTGAGCGCCGCGGCCAACGCCGCGGGTCTGTAGGACGTCAAGCCGCATTGTGTCGCCGTCGGTCTGCCAGTGATATCCCACCTGCGCCCGTGGCTCATGTGGTCCGTGCCCGCGGCGCTCTTTCTGATCGCGTTCTTCCACCGGCCGGCGCAGACGCACGGGAGAAACGTGCACGCCGACCGCCGGACGGCGGCCGGCACGGGCATCGACCCGGCGCCGGCGGCGTCGTGATGCCGGCACGGCTCGCTGATCGGGAAACTTGATCCGCGGCCGGATTCGCGGCACCCTCGGAGAGACGTCCGGATCCTCCACGGGAGCCGAACCGTCCGCGTCGGCGACTTCGACCGGCCTGTGACGACCGGGCTGACGGTGATTCCGGCTTCCACCGCCTTTCCGACCGGCGGGCCCGCGGGCGGGGGCTCGTGAGCGACGGATGCGACTAGCCTCCAAGATCTTCGTCACCTGTGCATCGGTCGTCGTCGTGCTGGTCGGCGTCGGCGCCTACAGCATCGAGTCGATGCGCCAGCTCATCGGCGTCAATCGCGACATCGCCACCCGTAACGTGCCCGCGCTCCGCCGGACCACCGATGTCCAGAGCGAGTTCGCCGCCCTCGACAAGATGGGGGACAAGTCGCTCGCGCTACAGGATCATGATCCGCGCTACGCCGGCGCCTGGGCCGAGCGGGCGGGCCAGCTCCGCCGGGAGCTCGGAGAACTGCGTGAGGTCGTGTCGTCTCGCGGTGAGCGCGACCAGCTTCAAGAAGCCATCGCCGCGTTCGACCGGTACCGCGACGCCATCGGCCGTGCTCAAGACCTCGTCCGGCGCGGACAATGGGCGCTCGGCCAGCGGGCGGCGGCTTCCGATGCGCGGCCGCACGCCGATCGGGTGGACGAACTGCTCAACGGTCTCGCCAAGGCGATCGAGACGTCGGTCGCCGAGGCGCAGGCTGAAGCGGCCCGGCTGGAAGCGCGCACCTGGACGACCATTCTCGTCGCCGTCGGTGCCGCCCTCGTCCTCGCGCTGGGCGGCACCGCGCTCGTCGCCTTGCGCCTCACCCGTTCGCTGCGCGGCCTGTCCGCGGCCACGACCGCCCTGGCGGCGGGTGCCTTCCGCGAGCCGCTGCGGGTGGACGGACGCGACGAGGTCGCCGACCTCGCGCGCTCCTTCAACGCGATGGCGCTGCGGCTGCGGCAGCTCGACGAGCTGAAGGAATCCTTCCTGGCCACGGTATCGCACGAGCTGCGTTCGCCGCTCACGTCGATGCGCGAGGCCGCGCATCTGCTGCGCGACAACATTCCCGGGGAGCTGAACCCCAAGCAGGCGCGCCTGGTCGCGATCATCGGACAGAGCTCCGATCGGCTGCTCCGCCTCGTGAACCAGCTCCTCGACCTCTCGCGCCTCCGCGCCGGCATGCTGCCGATCGAGCGGCAGCCCGTCGATCTCGACCACGTTGTGGGCCGGGCCCTGGACGAGCTGCGGCCGCCGGCCGAGGAATCCGGCATCACCATCGAGCGCGAGCGGGTGGGCGCCCCCACCGCGTTCACGCTCATGGGCGACGAGGACCGTCTCGTCCAGGTCGTGGTCAACCTGGTCGCCAATGCGCTACGGTTCACGCCCCGCACCGGCCGCATCACCACGCGTCTGGTGGACGCGGGCGAGGAGGTGGAGCTGCAGGTGGAGGACACCGGCGTCGGCATCCCGGCCATCGCGCTGCCGCACGTCTTCGACTGGTATCGCCAGGCCGATCAAAGCAAGGGCGGCACCGGACTCGGGCTGGCCATCGTGCGCGGCATCGTCGAGGCGCACGGCGGGCGCGTCACCGTCGAGTCGTCGGAAGGCAAGGGCAGCCGTTTCACCGTGTTGCTGCCCCGGCGGAAAGCCTCTTGACCCGCCTCGCGGTCGCTGCCATCATCCTTGCCTTCGCAGGATGCACCTCGTGGTCCGTCTTCGAACGTCCGTCGGGCACGCTGCTGGTGAAGGCCGACCGGCTGCTCGATCAGGGCGAGTACGCTCGCGCCGTCGCGGCGTATGACGAGCTGCTCGTCCGGTATCCGGACGACGCCGCCGCGCCGCGCGCGCGCAGCAGCCGTGACGCCGTCGCCCGCCTCATCGCGGCCCGCGAGGAGGTGGAGCGCCTGCGCCAGGCGCTCTTGGCGCGGGAGCGCGACCTTCAGCAGGCGCTCTCGGCGCGCGAGCGCGACCTTCAGCAGGCGCGGGAGGCGCTGGCCGTGCGCGACGGCGAGGTGCAACGCAATCGACAGGAGCTGCAGCGCGTGACCGCGGAGTCCGAACGGTTGCGCGGCGACCTCGAGCGGCTCAAGCGGATCGACCTGGAGCTCGAGCGCCGCCGACGATGAAGCGGAAGATCCTCGTCGTCGACGACGACGGCGCCATCCTGGAGGTCCTCGAGATGCGACTGGCCGCGCTGGGCTTCGACGTCACCGCGACCCGCGATCCCGAGCGCGCGACGGACAGCGTCAGCGCCAGCCGCTTCGATTTGGCCCTGGTAGATTTACGCATGGAGCCGGTGGATGGTATCCGGCTCATGGAGGCGCTGCACGCCCGCCAGCCCCGCCTGCCCGTGCTGATCATGACCGCGCACGGGACGATCGAGACCGCGGTGGAGGCCGTGCAGCGCGGCGCCTTCGACTACCTCACCAAGCCGTTCGTGCGCGACGAGCTGCGCGCCAAGATCAACCGCGCGCTCGCCGCCCGCCGCTGGGCGCGGGATCGCGAGCGGCTGCGGTCGGTCGGTGAGACGCTCGCCTCGTCGGGCGTCATGGCGCGCATCCTCGAGGCGGTGGCGCAGGCGGCGGTGGAGGCGACGGAGGCCGAGCGCTCGGTCGTCTTCCAGCTCGTCGATGGCCGGCTGATCCCCATGGCGACCGCGGGCTCGCCGGCGCCCGAGTCGGCGACGCTGGAGGCGGCCGCGTCGCTCGCGATGGACAAGGGCACGCCGATCACGACGGCCGGGCGCGACGGCAGCACCGTCATGGCGGCGCCGCTGGTGGCCGCGCGCGGGCCCGCCGGCGCGCTCGTCATCGAAGCGCCGGCGCGCGTCGAGACCACCGACGACGACCTCGAGCTGCTGGCGCTCTTCTCCGCGCAGGCCGCCGTCGCCATCCGCAACACCCACGAGCTCGAGCGGCTGCGGAGCGGCGCGCTCGCCGCGCTCGGGCGCATGGCGACGCAGGTCGCCCACGAGTTGAAGAACCCGCTGGCCGGACTGCGGCTCTACGCGCGCCACCTGGAAGGCCGCATGGCCCGGGCCGAGGACAGCGAAGGCGAGGAGATCGCGGGCAAGATCACGAAGTTGGTCGATCACCTGGCCGCGGTGGTGACGGAGATCACCGCGTTCGGCCGGCCGCCGGAGCTGCACCGGGTGCCGGTGGCGCTGGCGCCGCTGCTCGACGAATGCCTGGCTCTCGCCCAGGCGCGGGCTCCGATGATCGACGTGACCATCGAACGGCGCTACGACGCCGGCTGCCCCGAGCCGGTCCTCGACGCCCGTGAGCTGCGCAAGGCGTTCCTCAACCTGATGCTGAACGGGCTCGAGGCGCTCTCGCCCGGGGGCCGGCTCGTGGTGAGTACGAGCTACCTGGCCGACGCCGACAGCGTGCTCGTGGACGTCGAGGACACCGGCGCCGGCATGAACGAGGAGACGGTGTCGCGGATGTTCGACCTGTTCTTCACCACCAAGCCCGAGGGTACCGGGCTCGGGATGGCCATCATTCGCTCGGTGGTCGACCGCCACGGCGGCGCGTTGTCGGTCGAGAGCGCGCCCGGCAAGGGCACGCGCGCGCGCGTGCGCCTGCCCGTGGGCGCGCCGCCGGCCGGGGAGCCCGCGCCGTGAAGGCGACGGGGCGGACGGTGCTGGTGGTCGACGACGAGCCGAGCATCGTCGACGGGCTGCGCATCACGCTCGAGTCGGAAGGGTACGCCGTCCGTATCGCGGGCAGCGTGCAGACGGCGCGCTCGGTCATTGCCCAGTGCGAGGTCCACGCGGCCATCGTGGACCTGATGCTGCCCGACGGCGACGGCATCGCGCTCACTCGCGAGCTGCGCGAGCGCGACCGGCTGCTCGAGGTCATCGTGGTGACGGCCTATGGATCGGTGCGCAAGGCGATGGAGGCGACCAAGGGGGCGGGGGCCTTCTACGTCCTGGAGAAGCCCTTCGATCCGGACGAAGTGCTGGGCCTCGTCAAGACCGCGCTCGAGCATCGCAAGTTGCGCGCCGAGAACATCGACCTCAAGCGCCGCCTCGGGGAGCAGACCGCCGACGGCGAGATCCTGTGCGCCGCGCCGGCCATGCAGAAAGTGCTGCAGACCGTCGCCACCGTGGCCGACGCCGACGCCAACGTGCTCATCGTCGGCGAGAGCGGCACCGGCAAGGAGCTCGTCGCCAACGCGTTGCACGAGCGCAGCCGCCGCCGCGATGGTCCCTGGATCAAGATCAATTGCGCGGCGCTGCCAAAAGACCTCATCGAGTCGGAGCTCTTCGGCCACGCGCGGGGCGCCTTCACCGGGGCCACCACCGAAAAGTCCGGGTTGCTGGAAGAGGCCCATACCGGCTCGCTGCTGCTCGACGAGATCACCGAGATGCCGGTCGATTTGCAGGCGAAATTGCTACGGGTGCTCGAAGAGCGTTCGGTGCGGCGCCTGGGCGGGACCAAATCGGTGGCGGTGGACTTCCGGCTCATCTCGTCCACCAACCGCAACCCGGATGCCGCGGTGAAGGAGGGGCGCCTGCGGCAGGACCTGTACTTCCGCATCAACACCGTCAGTATCGTGGTGCCCCCGCTGCGCGAGCGGCGAGAGGACATCCCGGTGCTGGTGCGCGCCTTCCTCGATCGCTATACGGCCAAGCACGGGCGCGAGGTGGAGGGCATCGAGCCGGAGGCCTACCGGCGCATGCTCGCCCACGCCTGGCCGGGCAACGTCCGCGAGCTGCAGCATGCGATCGAGCGCGCGGTGCTCGTGTCCCGCAGCAAGGAGATCGGGCTCGAGGACCTCCCGGAGGCGCTCCAGCAGGCCCCGCGGGATGCCCTGGCCGGCCCCGCGGTTGCGCCCTCGGCGGTCCCGGCCGGATCGCTGGAGGAGATCGAGCGCGCCTCGATCCTCAAGGCGCTCGAGACGACGCGGTGGAACAAGCAGGCGGCGGCGGCGCTCCTGGGCCTGCGCCGGCCGACGCTCTACTCGAAGATGCGGAAGCACAACATCCCGCAGCGGCCCGCGTAGACGACGTTCGAGCCCGCCCCGCCCCCTCGGTGCCTGCGCCCGCACGGTGAGCAGCGCCACGATATCTGCCTATTCAGTGAGCAGCCAGACGGCGGCGCGGAGGCGCAAGTGATTGACTTTTCGCGCCGTGAAGACTAGCAGGGTTCGGCATGGGCGTTGCTCAACCACGGCGGGACCGGAGGGCCTGTGCATGAAAAAGATCGAAGCCATCATCAAGCCGTTCAAGCTGGACGAAGTCAAGGAAGCCCTCACGGCCATCGGTGTCATCGGCATGACCGTGTCGGAGGTGCGCGGCTTCGGGCGCCAGAAGGGGCACACCGAGCTCTATCGAGGCGGCGAGTACACGGTCGACTTCCTCCCCAAGATCAAGATCGAGGTCGTGGTGCCGGACCACCTGGCGGGCAAGGTCGGCGAGATCGTCGCGGCCGCGGCCAAGACCGGCAACATCGGGGACGGCAAGATCTTCGTCTACCCGGTCGAGGCCGCGATCCGCATCCGAACCGGCGAGCGCGACGAATCGGCGCTCTAAGAATATGAGCAAGCGCATGCCGGAATACCGCCGTGTCGCGGAGCGCCACGGCTTTGCCGGGGTGCTCCGAACGTTGGGGGAATCGGGGGCCAGGTCGGGGCCCCCGAGGAGATCAGAGGAGCGCCACGGCTTTGCCGGGGTGCTCCGAACGTTGGGGGGGTGGGGGGCCATCTCGGGGCCCCCCACGCCAAAGGAGCCCGCCGTGAAGCGACTGAGCCTCGTACTCCTGGTGATGCTGGTTCTCGGG
>JBGPXN010000059.1:0-25998 GCA_041492755.1 Methylomirabilia bacterium
CCCGGCGTAGACCGTGTCCGGATCGGTCAGCGATGGTTCGAGATGCCAGACTCGCGCGAACTCCCAGGGGTGCGGCGTGCCGTCGTACCACTGGTGAGTGCCGGGGACGCCGTCGTACACGAACTTGTTGCCCACCGGCTCCCACGTCTTGCCGCCGTCGTTGGAGCGCTGGATCACCTGCCCGAACCAGCCGCTGGATTGCGAGGCATACAGCCGATTCGGGTCAGCGGGAGATCCCTTGAGGTGATAGATCTCCCAACCGCCGAAGTGGGGGCCACTGATGTCCCACCGTTCGCGCTTGCCGTCCGAGGTCAGGACGAACGCGCCCTTGCGTGTACCAACGAGTACCCGTACCTCACTCATCCCTGACTCCTTGCCGTCGACGGCGCCGCCTCAATGATCGATTTCATTCGCGCCAGCCCCTTCTCAAAGTTGTCGCCGATCATTCTATCCATGCTCATGAACAGGTGGACGGCCTTGGCCATGAAGTTGACTCGCTCAGCTCACGGATCGCTGCGGCGACCGTCGCCACACCCCTCTCGAGGAGCGCGATGGTTTCTGTGCTGGTGCAGTGGAACCCTCCATCAACTTGGCGCGCCTTCCCTCACGGGCCGGACTTCGACCGTGCTCGTGCGGGCCAAGGGAATGCGTGCGACGATGCCGATGGCCTCGTCGAGATCCTTGACGTCGATGAGCATGTAGCCGCCGAGCTGCTCGCGGGTCTCCGCGAACGGACCGTCGGTCACGAGCCGCTTGCCGTCGCGCACCCGGACGCTGGTCGCCGATGACGACGGGTGCAGCGGAAAGCCGCTCAGATACTGCCCGCGCGACGTCAGCTCTTGCGCGAGCTCCATGCTCTCCGCGTAGATCTGCTGTCGCTCGGTCACGCTGAGCCTGTCCCAGACCTGCTCGTCGCGGCAAATCAGCAGCATGTATTTCACGGGTCCCTCCATCAGTAGGTCGAACAGCGGCGGCGTGAATCGACACCCGGCCGGGAATTATTCTATCGTGGCGTATGGCTCGGGACGCCCACGCGACGGTCGACGCCGTGTATCGCTCCGATTGGGGCCGGATCGTCGCCACCTTGACCCGGCTCGTTCGTGACTTCGACGTCGCCGAAGACGCGGCGCAGGAAGCCTTTGCCGCCGCGGTGGACCAGTGGCCGGTGTCCGGCGTGCCCGAGGTCCCGCGCGCCTGGATCATCCAGACGGCCCGGCACAAGGCCATCGACCGCATCCGGCGCCGGGCCCGGTTCGAGGAGAAGCTGGACGCGTACACCGCGGCCGGCTTCGGCCAGCCGATCGCGGAGCCGTACGACCCGCACGAGATTCCCGACGATCGCCTTCGGCTGATCTTCACCTGCTGTCACCCGGCGCTGGCCCTCGAGGCCCAGGTCGCGCTCACGCTCCGCACGCTGGGCGGCCTCGAGACGGACGAGATCGCGCGCGCGTTTCTCGTGCCCGCGGCGACGATGGCGCAGCGGCTCGTCCGCGCGAAGGGCAAGATCCGCGACGCGCGCATTCCGTATACGGTACCCGACACGAACGACATGCCCGCACGGCTCGACGCGGTGCTGACGGTGATCTATCTGGTGTTCACCGAAGGCTATGCCGCCACGCGGGGCGATGCCCTGGTGAGGACCGATCTTTGCGCCGAGGCGATCCGGCTTGGACGCCTGGTGAGGACCTTGATGGCGCCGCCGGCGGCGGAAGCCACCGCGCTTCTCGCGCTCATGCTGCTCCACGATTCCCGGCGCGAGGCCCGGCTCGATGGGGTCGGGGATCTCGTCCTTCTCGAAGAGCAGGATCGCCGCCGCTGGGATCACCGGCAGATCGCCGAAGCGCTGCCGCTCGTCGAGGAGGCGCTCCGGGGCGGGCCTGGCCCGTTCGCGCTGCAGGCGGCGATCGCGGCCCTGCATTGTCAGGCGGCGCGCGCCGAAGATACGGACTGGCCTCAGATCGTCCGGCTCTACGACCTTCTCGAGCGCGTACAGCCTTCTCCCATCGTGTCCCTGAACCGCGCGGCGGCGATCGCGATGGCGGACGGCCCGCGGCCCGCGCTCGCACTCATCGATGCGCTCGCCGCGGACGGCGATCTCGACCGCTATCACCTGCTCCATGCCACGCGGGCCGATCTGCTGCGCCGCGTCGGATCCTCGGAGGAAGCGGCGAAGAGCTACGCGCGAGCCCTTACCCTGGTCACCAATGACCGCGAGCGCCGATTTCTCGAGCGGCGGCTGCGCGAAGTCAGCCGCAAATACCATGACACGCGCGCGGCTCCGCGGCGCTCGTGTCTCACGCTGGTTGGACTCCGGCTCACCAAGACCGTACGCGTCGAAGGCGTCGATCTTCGTGGCCCAGGCCTTGGGGTGCGGCTGACTGTACTGACCCATCAGCCTGATCGATGGTCTTGAAGTTCGCGTCAACCAACGCTCGTTGTTGAGCGTGTTCATGGACCCGCTGATTACGCAGAATCGGGCGCTTCCGATGGCTGGAAGCGCCCGATTCATTTGGTGGGCCGTCAAGGACTCGAACCTTGGACCCGCTGATTAAGAGTCAGCTGCTCTACCAACTGAGCTAACGGCCCGGCGAACCTCCGATCCGATGTGGTGCGCCTGACAGGATTCGAACCTGTGGCCTTTGGCTTCGGAGGCCAACGCTCTATCCAACTGAGCTACAGGCGCATCGGTGATCCAGAGTGCTGGGGTGACCGATGGGAATTGAACCCACAACCCCTGGAGCCACAGTCCAGTGCTCTAACCAATTGAGCTACGGTCACCACGGTCGACGCAACGGTCTATCCTACTGACCACCCTATTGAGTGTCAACCGACGGACGGTCCGTCGCAACTCACCGTGGCCGCTCGGCGGCAGCCTCCAGCGCCTGCCGCATCGCGGTGAGCCCGGCCCGCGGCCCGCGTAGCGGTGTGGCCAGCAACCCGCGGGCGCGGTCGACCGTCAGCCCGGCCCAGAGCGGGCGCGGCGCGCGCTGATTCAGCTCCGCGGTCGTCACCGGCACGAGCAGGCCTGGGTCGAGCCCGAACTCGTCGCACACGAGGCGCGCGAAGTCGAGGCGCGGCAGCACCGCGTCTCCGGCCACGTTGATCACCCCCAGCAGACCACGCTCCGCGAGCTCCACGGAGGCCGCGGCGAGATCGGGTCCGTACGTGGGGTTGGACAGCTGATCGGTGACGACGCGCATCGGCGTGCCCGCGCGGGCGGCGCGGAGCACGGCGTAGACAAAGTTCTTCTCGTCGCGGTGGGCGCCGTACACGACGTTCGTGCGGACGATAACGGTGCGCGGGTTCGCGGCGCGCACCGCGTGCTCGCCTTCGAGCTTGCTCCGGCCGTAGACCGAGATCGGATGGGGTACGGCATCCTCTCCGTACGGCCCGGCGGCACCGTCGAAGACGTAGTCGGTCGAGTAGAAGAGGAAGCCGGCCCCGCGGCGGGCGGCCGCGCGCGCGGCGGCGGCGGGGCCGTCGCGATTCAGCGCGCGCGCCTCGTCTTTGTGATCCTCGCAGTGATCGACAGCCGTAAGGCCGGCAGGGCAGAATACCCAGTCCGCCGCCGCCGCCTCGACCATGCTCTCGACCGCGTCGACGTCGTGAAGATCGAGCGGGTGGGTGCGCGGATCCGGATGTCCGCGGTGAGTGCCGACGACGACGTGACCCCGGGTGGTGAAGACTTCGGCGAGGGCCGCTCCGATCTGGCCGGAGGCCCCGATCACGAGCGCGCGCATGCGGTGGAAGAGGCGCTAGCCTTCCATCTCCCGCGGCGCCGGCCCGCCGTCGATGACGATCGTCTCACCCGTCATGTACGACGAGGCATCCGACGCGAGAAAAATCGCCGGCCACGCGATCTCCTCCACGCGTCCCCAGCGCCCCATACCCGTCCGACTGGCGACCGTGCGGTACGTCTGGTCGGCGTCGGGGTCGGTCTTGTGAAGGACGTCGAGGTAGCCCTCGGTCTCGATCGGGCCGGGCGCAATGCAGTTGACCCGAACCCCGCGGCGCGCCCACGCCACCGCAAACGCGCGCGTAGCGTTGATGACCGCGGCCTTGGCGGCGCCGTAGTGCGACATCATCGTCGACCCGTAGACGCCGGCAATGGACGATAGGTTGATGATCACGCCGCCGGTGGCCTGCGTCATCATCTGGCGCGCCGCCCACTTGCACCCGAGAAAGACACCGGTGAGGTTGATGCCGACCACGGTGTTCCAACCGTTGGCGGAGATGTCCTCGGGCTTGGCGCGGAACGATGCGCCCGCGTTGTTGACCATGACGTCGAGCCGTCCGAACTCGCTCACTGCGCGCTCCACGACGGTCTTCACCTGGTCTTCCTGACGGACGTCGAGTGCGACGGCAAAGGATTTCCGGCCGAGGTCGTGGATCGCCGTGGCCACGGGCTCCAGGTGTTCCAGCTTGCGGCTGCAAATACCGACGTGGGCGCCGGCACGCGCGAATTCGATCGCGATCGACTTGCCGATGCCGGTGCCGCCCCCGGTGACGATGGCGGTCTTGCCTTCGAGGGAAAACGGTGAGCGGCTCATGGGCCGGACCATACCGCACGGCCGCGGGCATGTCGAGCCGCCGCTCGCCGATCGATTGGGCGAAGTCGAGGGGCCGCTACGGCGCCGGCGGCAACGCGATGTCGGCCTGGCGCCGGGGCACGTCGCGCTCGAGCCGGCGATAGAGCGACGCGACCGACAGCGACGCGCCGTTGTCCTGCGCGCACGACGAGAGCTTGTCGATGAGCGTCTGCGCCTCCGGCAGCCGGCGCCGTGGCGCCTTGGCCACGCGACGGACCTCATCGTCGGGGGCCCGCTTGGCCTCGACCCAGGCTTGCTCCATGTGGGCGGCGAGCAGGATCATTCGATCGACCTCGGTCTGCATGTACGCACGCCACTCCGCCGACGACGTGAACTTCGGACAGTCCTCGCGCAGCACGCCCTCGAAGTGCTCGGTCAGCGGCTGCGCCCGCCGCAGGTGATACTGCACGCGCTCCAGCGGCTCCCGCGGCACGTCGCCCTCCGCCGCCCTCCCCACTCCGATCGCGGTCGTCGCCATCAGGCCGACACCGAGCACCACCGTGCGGAGACGCCGGAGATCAGCAATGCGCGACGCCGAGCGGATGTGACGCGCAAGGAGCACGACGGAAGCACGGACGAAGAATCCCCGGACGCGAGCCGTCATGGATCGGGATTCGAGCCTCATGGAACGTCAGTATACCCGCCCCCGCAGCGATGAACCGTGGAGCGGGTGACGGTCGAAGCACGAGGCGCGCAAAAGACCGACCGCTCCGCGCGCCAGCTCCGCCAGCCCAATCCTGCTTTGGGGGGGGGGAGGCAGCGACGCGGGCCGTCAGGCCCGCGTCGCGTCGGAAGGGGGGCGGAGGCCCCCGCCGAGGGACGTCGCTGCCGCCAGCACACGGCGCAGGTCATCGCGCCGGAACGGCTTGGCGATCACGTGCTCGACGCCGTGGCGCTCGGCCTCGTCGGAGTCGATGCGGTCGCTCCAGCCCGTGACCATCGCGACCGGCGTGCGCGGCGCGCGTTCCTTGATGAGTCGCGCGACGTCCCACCCGGACAAGCCGGCCATCCCGAGGTCGGTGATGACGAGGTCGAATTGGTCACTGTCGAAGGCTTCGAGCGCCGATTCGCCGTCCATACACGCGACGACGCTGTGGCCATCACGCACGAGGAGATCTCGCAGCGCGGCGCGCACCTCGGGCTCGTCGTCCACGATCAGCACCCGCGCCCGCTCGCACGGGCCCGGGGTGGGCGCGATACCGACGACGACGTCGGGGGTCTTGGAGATCGGCAGGCGCAGGGTGAAGGTGCTGCCGGCGCCCACCTTGCTGCGCACATCGACTTCACCCCCGTGGCGCGTCACGATGCCGTAGACGACGCTGAGCCCCAGGCCGGTGCCGCGCTCGCCCTTGGTGGTGAAGAACGGATCGAACACGCGCTGGCGCACGTCGTCGGGCATCCCGATCCCGGTGTCGGCGATCGAGCACACGACGCGCCCCTCTTCCACGCTGGTGATGAAGGTCACCGTGCCGCCGGCCGGCATCGCGTCGAGCGCGTTGAACAGGATGTTCGTGAGCGCCTCGCGGATCTCCGAGGGATTGCCCTGGACCGCGGGGACCGGCGCCGTCTCCAGCCGCAGCTCGTAGCGGATGCCCTTGGCCTCGGCCTCGTCCTTCCAGCGGGACCGGGTCAGCTCGCGCAGCTCGACGATGAGCTGGTTGAGATCCACCACCTGAAAGTCGCGGGCGCGGCGGATGCGAGTGAACTCCTGGATACGCTTGACCGTCTGGGTACCGTCGAGGGCCGCCCGCACGATGACGTCGATCTGGCGCTGGACGGTCGGATCGTCGACGCTGACGCTCAGGACCTCCGCGCGCGCGATGATGATGGCCAGGATGTTGTTGAAGTCGTGCGCGACGCCACCCGCCATCTCGCCGAGCGCGCGCAGCCGCTCGCCCTGCACGATCCGGCGCTGCGATTCCTCCACCGTCCGCAGCGCCGCCTTCATGCGCTCGTACAACTGCGAGTTCTCGATGCAGGTCGCGACCTGGTTGGCGACGATCTTGAGGAGCTGCTCCTCTTCCCCGGCCGCGCCCGGCGGCAGCACGTAGCGCGCGCTCATCACGCCGAGGTCGTGGCCCCGCGCCGTGAGTGGCGTCCGCCACTCGACGTCCGTCCAGCCCTGCGCTTCCGTCCCCGTCGCCGTCGCGAGCAGGCTCGGCACCGGCTCGGTGCCCTCCACCTCCACCCGCAAGCCTTCCGGCTCGGTGAGCTCCACGGTGAGTCGCCGGGTGCCGAGCGCGCGCCCCACCGCGGGGAGCAGTTGCTCGAGCAGCGTGCGCTGGTCCAGCTCCGAGGTGACGTCGCGCATGGCGGTATGGAGCGCCTCGAGCTGGCTGGCCCGCCGAATGAAGTGGCCGTTGACCCGCTTGAGCTCCTCCACCCGCTGCAGCAGCCGGTAGACGAGATGCTGGTTCAGCTCGCGCAGGAAGACGCCCTCTTCGCTCTGGGCCAGCCGCTCCCGCTTTCCGTGCAGGAACTCGGCGATCTGCTTGGGCAGCTCGTCGACGTCGATCGGCTTCTGAATATAGCCGTCGCAGCCGGCCACGAGCGTGCGCTGGCGATCGCCCGGCATCGTGTAGGCGGTCACCGCCACCACCGGCGTGTTGGCCAGCTGCGGCAGCGACCGGAGAACCGCCACCACTTCGTAGCCATCGATGGTGGGCAGGTTGATGTCGAGCAGGATCAGCGCGGGCGGCTCCCGGAGCGCGGCCTCGATGCCGGCCAGGCCGTCCTCGGCGTCGTGCACCGTGTAGCCGGCCGGGGTGAGGACCGACCGCACGAGCATCCGGTTCTCGGGGTTGTCCTCGATGTAGAGAATGGTGGGCCGCTTCGCGTCCCGCCGGGCCATCGTCGTCATGCGGTCACCATTTCTTGCGAGCGCGCGGTGCTGGCCGGCAGCGTGAAGTGGAAGGTCGAGCCGCGATGCTGCTGGCTCTCGGCCCAGATCCGGCCGCCGTGGAGCTCGACGAACTTCTTGCTCACGGCGAGGCCGAGGCCGGTGCCGCCCACTTCCGCCGTCTGCGGATTCTGCACCCGCTCGAACGGCTCGAAGATGCGCTGCAGGTCTTCTTCCCGGATGCCGGGGCCGCTGTCGGCGACCATGAAGTGCACGCTGTCCGGCGTCGGCCGCACGCGGAGCACGACCCGCCCGGCCGCCGTGAACTTCACCGCGTTGGAGAGAAGGTTGAGCAGAATCTGCTTCAGCTTGGTGGCGTCGCCCTCGACCACGGGCAGCGACTCCGCCACGTCGCGCTCGATCCGCACCGGCTTGCCCTGGGCGAGCGCGGTGGCCGACGCCAGGCAGCCGTCGATGAGCTCGTTCAAGTCGACCGGCTCGCGCCGGACCTCGAGCTTACCCGCCTCGATGCGCGAGATGTCGAGCACACCGTTGATGAGCTGGAGCAGGTGCGAGCTGCTGTTGTGGATGGAGCGGATGTACGTCTGCTGCGTCGGGTTCAGCTCGCCGTCGATCTCGTTCATGAGGACCTTGGAGAAGCCGATGACCGAGTTCAGAGGCGTGCGGAGCTCGTGGGACATGCTGGCCAGGAACTGCGACTTGTGACGGCTGGCCTGCATGAGCCGCACGTTGGAGGAAGCCAGCTCGTCGTAGAGCCGCGCGTTCTCGAGCGCCACCGCGGTCTGGTTGGCGAGCACGGACACCAGCTGCAGCTCGTCGGCGTCGAAGATCTCACCGGAGAGCTTCTCACCGAGGAGCAGGATCCCGATGAGGTTCTGCTCGACCTTCAGCGGCACGATGAGGTTGGCCCAGACCTCGTCCAGCTCGCCTTCGGCCGCTTCGAAGTGCTCGGCCATGCGCGGGTTGAGCTTGACCTCTTCCTTGACGAGCACGCCTTCCTCGCGCTGCAGCCAGCGGACGATCGTGCTGCTGGCGTAGAGCGGACGGATGGCGCCCATCCGATCGGTGGCCCACTCCTCGCGCGCGACCACGAACGTGTTGCTCTCGCGGTCGAACATGAGCACCGCGCAGTGGGTGAGCGGGACGCCCCGTACGAGGCCCAGGACGAGCGTGTCCACGAGTTTCCCGAAATTGAGGATCGAGCTCATCCGCTTGCTGAGCGTCACCAGCGCGTCGTGACACCCGCGGCGCTTGCTCATCATCAGGCGGCTCATCGCCGCGCTCGCCGGGTTGAGGAGGAGCGCGATGCCGACACCGACGGGGACGACGACCCACAAAACCTCGATGTCGTCCCAGCCGAAGTACCTCTCGAGCGTGCGGGCGATGCCCACGACCATCCCGGTGACGGCGCCGCCCGCCACCACGTAGGCAAGACCCTTCCGCACGGCCAGGCTGACGTCGAAGAGCCGGTAGCGGACGATGGACAGCCCCAGCAACAGGGCGAAGATCATGTTGGCGGGGATGCCCAGCGGATAGAAGTGCTCGGCGGCCGGGACGAAGCGGGCGACGATGAAGCGGGCGAAGTCCACGAAACCGCCGGCGAGCGTGACCAGCGTCGCCAGCACGATCATCATCGCGCGGTTGCGGCGGAAGCTCGACTCCATCGACCGCCGGCGGGCGCGCAGAAGCAGCACGGGGCCGAGCACGAGGACGGCGTTCACTTCGAGGAAGAAGGGCAGGTAAAGCGGGCCCGGCGCCGGCGCCCAGCCCCAGACCGTGGTCGTCACGCCCTTCATGAACAACGGTGACCCGGTCACGTTGAGGACGCTGAAGAGCGCGGACAGCCCGTAGACGAAGGCCAGCGAGCGTCGGCGCTTGCTGGTGGCGTCCAGGAAGATGAGCACGAAGTGGTAGTAGAACGCCGGCACCATCACCAGGCCGACGTGGATGACGATCTCCCAGAAGTAGGCGGTCGCGGGGTCGGGGCTCTGCCGCAGCATGAACACGCCGCCGTTCCAGATCGCCAGCGAGGTGACGAAGTAGGCGAAGATCCGGTTCAGGCGGCTGCCGGCGTTGCGGAGGAGGGTGATCGCCGCGAGCGTGACGTTCAGCAGCAGCGCGACGAGCGGCAGGAGTTGGTGCGGCGTCACGGATGCGGGACCGGATAGTACGTCGGCGTCCAGGTATCGGCCTTGCGCTGAAGCTCGAGCTCCTGACGCAGGATACCGAAGACGAGCAGGTCGATGTACTCGCCTTTGTAGAGGGCGGCCTCGCGCAGCACGCCCTCGAGCTTCCAACCCCGTCGCTTCATGGTGTTGATGCTGAGGAGGTTGTGCGGAAAGACCTTGGCCTCCAGACGGCGGAGGCCGAGAACGTCCATGGCCCACCACGCGATCAGGCGCGACGCCTCGACCCCAAACCCCATCCGGATCCCTTTCTGGTCGGCCACGATGGTCTCCAGGAAAGCATATCCGTCCTTGACGTGCAGGTTAAAAAGGCGGACGAGGCCGATCGGCTTGGACCATCGGTCGCTCGCGATGACGTACACGACCTGGGTCGGGTCGGCATGGAGGGCCTTGAGGAAACTCGGCGACTCCCGGTAGACCTCCTTGAACGTGCTGAGCAGGTCGCTCCCGACCATCTCCTTCTGAAAGGGATCGTCCGCCCACTCGGCGAGATACGGCAGGTCGTCGCGGCAGAGGGTGCGCAGATACACCCTCCGGCCGCGAACGACCGTCACGCCTTCCCACGAGTCCCCGTCCCACGATTCCCGCGCACGCGCATCCGGCATGGTGAGGCTTCTCTCCTGATCGAGGGCGGCCATCGTCACCAGGTTCGGAACCATGACCGCCCAGCCTCCTACTCGAACCAGACTTCGAAGCGAACCAGGGGCAGCGTCAGCGAAAGCTCCCCGGGCTGCTGGATGGGAATCACGCCGCCGGTCGGCTGACCGTCGAGGGTGTCGAGGTACAGCAGGACCCCGCCGACCTGGAAGGGCAGCCGGAACGTGCCGCTGAAGAGCTGGGGCCGCCCCCGCCGCGTGAGGACCTTGCCCTTGATGGTGCCGAAGGGGAGCGGCGACGCGGCGAACGCCGGGCTGAAGTCCATGTCACCGCTGACCTTGATCGTGCCGATCACGAGCTCAGGTCCGTCGGTGTCGTTGTCACCAGGGACGATCATGTCGATGGTCGCCTCGAAGGTCCCGAGGCCGGTCGCGAGATTGACGCGGTCCGATCCAATCGCGACGAGGTCGCAGAACTGCGCGGAGCTCACTCTGGGATCGGGATTGTTCGCCAACAGCGCGTCCGGGCAGAACGGCGTGCCGCGATCGGCGGTGCCCCGGAGCGCCGAGGTGGCCACCCGGAATCCGGCCCCCCGTCTGTTGATGAGCTTCATGCGCTCGGTCACCTCGTAGAAGACCGCACCGGGCGCGCCCAGCATGGGCGGGAAGTTCCTGTCGTCGTTCTCGTGATGGCCATTGCCTTGGTGGTCGTTGTCGTTCCGGGCCGCGGCGGGGAACGGCGCGGCGGCGATCAGCACGGTCAGGAACGTCAAAGTTGCTGCAAATTTAGTCGTGCGCTTCATCGGGATTCCTCCTCAATATTGACTGCGGCGCCGTGGCGCCCTTCGCCCCGGCCGGCACGGGCCCAGGCCATGAGGCTGACGCCGGACAAAAAAGTCCGGCGAGATTCGACGATCTCGAAGCCGGCGCCGGTCAGGTCCCGGGCCAGGGCCTCGCGATCGTAGTACCGTGCTTCGTAGTGCCGGAGCGCCTCGAACAGCGCCGTCGGCAGCAGCCAGCGCAACGAGCGCGTGGCGGCGCCGAGACCTTCGTCGGTGCGGATGGAGGCGAACGTCGAGCGGACTTGCGGCGGCCGGCTATACGCCAGCACGATCGCGTAGCCACCTGGGCGCAGCGCCCGCCGGCAAGCCTCGAGGAACGCCAGCGGCTGCGGGTGCCAGTTGAGCGTGTGCAGGCTGACGAGCGCGTCGTACGCGCCGGCGCCCGGGACCGATCCCGACGCGAGGTCCACGTGATGGAAGACCACGCCCGGGTGCCGGCGGCGAGCGACGCTGACGAGGTGCCCGATGGAGTCGACGCCCACGACGGTGAAGCCCGCGGCGACCAGTCGGGCGGCGGCGGTGCCGGTCCCGCACGCCGCGTCCAGCACGAACGGCCGGCGCCCGCCCGGCGCGCCCGATCGCTGGACCAGCGCGGCCACTTCGTTCAAGAGCGATTCCCACGGACGGAAGCCAGTGACCACGGCGTCGTAGGTGAGCCCGTACCCACGGGCGGTCAGCCGTTCGACGGCCTGCCGCAGCGCGCTGCGCTGGGCCGTCGACTTCCAGCCAAAAACCGCTGGCGACTGAGTCACGTCCGTGGCCGTTCCGGTCATCGCGCGGCGGCGTCCTTTCGCGCCCACACCAGCACGCTGGCGCCGTCGAAGAACGTCCGGCGCGCCTCCAACACGGTGAAGCCGACGGCGCGAAGGCGCGCGGAGAACTCGGTCTCATCCCAGTAGTGGGGGCCGCCCGGCTTGCGCGTCGCCTCGAAGACCGCGTTGGGAACGAGCCACAGGAGCGCGCGGGCGGCGCTACGCAGCCCTTCCCGGCGCCACAGCTCTCTGAAACTCGACCGCAGGCCGACGCGGCGCGCGTGGTTCACGACGACGAGGTGGCCGCCCGGCTTGAGGACCCGCCACGCTTCCTGCAGGACGCGCTGGGGCGCCGGGTGCACGTACAGAGAATGAATGCTGATGACCTGGTCGAACTCCCCATCCCGGAACCCGCCACCGGCGGCCAAGTCAGCCCGCGTGAACGTTAGATTCGAGAGCCGCCGGGACCGGCGTTTTTCACGGGCGACGTCCACGACGGCGGCGTAGGGGTCCAGTCCCACCACGCAAAAGCCAGCCTCCGCCAGCGCAAAGGCGAAGTTCCCCGGCCCACACCCGAAGTCGAGGATCCGGACGTTCCGGTGGTCAGCCGCGCCCGCTGCCGTATCGATGAGGCCGCGGATCTCCTCTTCGAGATCGCGGTACGGCGTGAAGCACTCGAAGATCCGGTCGTAGACCAGCCCATAGGCAATGGAGACACTCCGCTCACGAGCCCATTGGAAGCCCGCGACGACAGGGGCGACGACCAGGCCCGGAGACCCGACCGACCGCCTGACTTCCACGCTAGTGGCCATATCGTTTTCTCCTGCCCATGCGGAACCTGGGTCCGACTGCTTGGTCCGTACAATTCTGTTCATCTCGCGGCACCCCGGTAACGGCAAAGGCCATGCCACACTCACCGACTGCGGAAGTGCTTGAACTAAGAGGATTTTGCCGGGGGGTAGGCAAGCTTTGCCGGGCGGCACCGGCTAATTTCTGGCCGGTCATACCAGGCGTGATCGCCAGAAGCGGATGAAGAACGGCAATTTTACAAACTTTCCAACCGGTTGGAGCGTGCTAACCGCGGGGCCGGCACCGGTAAGAAATTAGCCGGTCGGAGTGAGCGGCCAGTCGGCCGTGTGCCGCTCAATAAGGGCCTGGAAACGCTACTGAAGTGGTGCCATGTCGTCCCGCGAAACGTGCCAAAGGACGACATCGTAATACGCTCCGGCCGACGACGTGCGTGGGTAGATCGACACGTGATCGATGGGGCGGTCCCCCGGGTGGAGGCCGGCCACGCCTTGCTGACGCATCTCGGCGGCCGTCGTCGAATACACGGTTGCGACCAGCCGACCCGCCGGGTCGTACGCTGCGTACTGCGTCCAGCCCGGGGTGCCCGTCTCAACCTCGAGCCGGCCAAGCCGGAGCCGGCGCAGGAGTGGGTGGCGATCATCGAGACGTGGGAGCGCGGCCGGCATGGGCTCGCCCTCGGCGGCGGCCAGGCTGACGAGCGCCGGAGCCACGGGCAGATTCGCGATGACCTGGTCGACACCGGGCACGGTCGCAACGAGCTCCTCGATTCTTTGCTTGAGCTCCGGGCGAGTCACCGCGCCGGTCAAATAGACGCGGCCCTCGTACGTGTCCACGTGGATTCGCGTGAGCGAGGCGAATCCCGTCGCGGTCAGCCGCGCCTTCACGCGCGCGGTGATCGTCTTGTCGTCGACCCAGCGGCCCACCGGACGTCCCGTGAGGGGCGTGCATCCGGCACCGCCGGCGACGACCAGCAGGGCGAGCACGATCACCGCGCGCATGGACGGGCTCAGGCCGCCGGGCGAACGGCGGCCTCCTCGCGCAAACGCTGTTCGACGTCCCGCATGAACGCGTCCTCCCACACGTCCATGACGAGCAGCGGCTTGAAGCCGGCCGGGATCCCTTCCTGGTGCAGCGTGATCCAGTGATTGGACAACGTTTTCGCCTTGGGTGAGGGCATTCGTGCCTCCCTTTGCGGCAACGGATTCGCCGATCCCGCGACGGGAACCGCAATCCGCCAGTCCTGTTATTATCTCGGCGACCCGAGAGCCCTGAGTCTTGCAACCCTCGTGCAAGCGTCGCTGGTAATCGCATCCCATGGAGGTGTGGTCATGACGAAGCGCTGGTTCTGGACCTCGCTCGCCGCCCTCGCGGCCGCCGCCGTGCTTGCGACGGGAGGCGCCGCGCAGCAGGCTCCCCTCAAGATCGGCGTCATCCAGCCGCTGTCCGGACCGGTCGCGGCGTCGGGCAACTACGTGCGGATGGGCGCCGAGATCGCGCGGGACTGGATCAACGCCAAGGGCGGCGTGAACGGCCGCCGGCTCGAGCTGGTGATCGAGGACAACAAGTCGGATCCCAAGGAGGCGGCCAGCGCCGCCGAGAAGCTCATCGTCCGCGACAAGGTTCCCGCCATCATGGGGGCCTGGGGCAGCTCGATGACGCTGGCGGCCATGCCCAAGCTCGAGGAGTACGGCGTGCCCATGGTGGTGGAGACGTCCAGCGCGGCCACCATCACCAAGCGCGGCAACCCCTGGGTGTTCCGGATCAGTCCCCCGAGCGAGATGGAGGCCCTCGGCCTCGAGCGCTACGTCGACAAGCTCGCCGTCAAGCGCGCCGACTTCCTCGCCGTCAACACCGACTGGGGGCGCGGCGCCGTCAGCGCCTTCGGCGACATGCTGAAGAAGAAGGGCGCGGCCGTCACCAACGCGGAGTTCATGGACCAGGCCGCCACCGACATGAACGCGCAGATCACCAAGATCAAGGGCAGCGGCAGCGATACGCTCTTCCTGACCACCAGCGTCGAGCAGATCACGCTCGTGCTGAAGCAGGCGCAGGAGCAGCGCCTGCAGCGCAAGATCGTCACCACCGGCGGCTCGTCGTCGCCCAACCAGCTCATCAAGCAGGCGGGCGCGGCGGCCGAGGGCACCTACCACATCCTCTTCTTCATGCCGTGGTTCCCGGAAGCCATGCCGGATGGCAAGCTCGCCAAGGCCCTCGTCGACGAATGGAGCAAGCGCGGCCATCCCTTCGAGGGCCTGACCGAGGGCTTCCGCGGTCACGACGGCATCGCCACCATCGCCGAGGCCGCGCGCCTCGCGGGCGCGCCGGAGGCGAAGGCGATTCGTGACGCGCTGTGGAAGGTCCGCCTCATGGGCGTCAACGGCCCGATCAAGTTCGAGAAGGACGGCCCCGCCGGCAAGGAAAGCGGCCAGAGCAAGCCCAGCATCTTCATCGTCCAGATCAAGGACGGCAAGATCGCCCTTCCCGACTTCGCCAAGAACTAGAAGCATGCCGGATATCGAGGAGCGCCCCGGCTTCGCCGGGGCCCTGCCGAGCGCTGGCGGTGTCGAGGAGCGCCCCGGGTTCCCCGAGGCGCTGCCGAGCGTTGGGGGTATGGGGGCCATTTCGTGGCCCCCATGTCAATAGTCTGGAGCAGCTGTCGCAGCACCTGGTGAATGGGCTGGTGCTGGGCGGGACGTACGCCCTGCTCGGCATCGGCCTCACCTTGATCTTCGGCCTCATGAACGTCGTGAACTTCGCCCACGGCGAGTTCTACGCCCTCGGCGCGTACGTGGCGTTCGCGGCCGTCGCCCTGGCCGGGCTGCATTTCTTCCTGGCCATCGCCGTCGCCATCGTCGCGGGCGTCGTCCTGGGCGGGCTCTGCGAGCGGGTCGTGTTGCGCCCGCTGCGCGGTGAGTCGATCGACACCGTCATGCTGGTCATGATCGGGCTGTGGATCGCCATGCAGAACACCGAGCTGCTGGCCTGGGGCGGGGTCGCCAAGAGCGTGCCCCATCCTTTCCCCACCGCGCCCCTCGTGCTTGGACCGCTCTCGATCGCGCCCCTGCGGCTGTTCGTCCTCGTCGCCGCCTTCGTCCTCATCGCCGGCGTCCATCTGCTCGTTCACCGTACGCGTCTCGGTCGCGCTATGCGGGCGACGTTCCAGGACGCGGATACCGCCGCGCTGATGGGTGTTCGCATCCACCGGATCAACACGGCGACCTTCGCGCTGGGCTCCGGCCTGGCCGCCGCCGCCGGCGCGCTGCTCGGACCGGTCTTCCTCGTCTACCCTTCCATGGGCGATCTCGCCTCGCTCAAGGCGTTCTCCGTCGTGATCCTCGGCGGTCTCGGCAACCTGGCGGGCGCGACCGCAGGCGGTCTGCTCCTCGGCATCGCCGAAGAGCTCGGCGCGGGCTACGTGTCCTCGGGCTATCGCGACGCGGCCGGCTTCGTGATCATCATCCTGGTCCTGCTGCTGCGCCCCTCCGGTCTCTTCGCGCGCGCCGAACGGATCGGATGACGCCCGCTCCATGAGCCGGCTCGGCCGCGGCCTGCTGGCGACGGCCGCGCTGCTGGCGCCGTTCTGGCTGCAGAATCCGTACTACCTGCACGTCGCGATCATGGCGGGCATCTTCGCCGTGCTCGCCATGAGCCTGAATCTCCTGCTCGGCTACACCGGCCAGCTCTCGCTCGGGCACGCGGCGTTCTTCGGCATCGGCGCCTACACGTCCGCGCTCCTCACGCTGCAACGCGAGTGGTCGTTCTGGCTCGCGCTGCCGGCGGCGGTGGCCCTGGCCGGGGTGGCGGGCTGGGCCATCGGCCGGCTCGCCCTCAAGCTGCGTGGCGCGTACTTCGTGCTGGTGACGATCAGCTTCGCGGGCGTCGTGTCGCTGGTGAGCGTGAACTGGATGGAGCTCACCAATGGTCCGCTCGGGTTGCCGGGCATCCCGGTGCCGACGCTCGGGCCGTGGAGCCTTCGCAGCAAGACGGCGTACTACTACCTCGTCCTCGCCGGCGCCGCGCTCTCCTGGCTCGTTTGCCGGCGTCTCGTCCACTCGCGTATCGGTCGCGCGTTCGTGGCGCTGCGCGAAAACGAGCCGCTGGCCGAGTCGGTCGGCGTCGACGGCACCCGCTATCTTGTGATCGCGGCGGTCGTGAGCGCCGGCATGGCGGGGATGGCCGGGAGCCTGTACGCGCACTACACGAAGTTCGTGAGCCCCGAGGTTTTCCTCTTCACCTATACGGTGACGATGGTGATCATGGTCATCGCCGGCGGCAAAGGCACGCTGGCCGGGCCAGTCGTCGGCGCGGTGCTGTTCACCGCGCTGCCGGAGGCGCTCCGCGAAGCCACGTCGTGGCAGTGGCAGATGCTCGCGTACGGCGTGATCCTTCTGCTCCTCGTGTTCTTCTTGCCGAGCGGCATCGTGCCGGCCCTTTCAGCCCGACGGCGGACGCCCACGGAGACGCCGGCACCGCTGCCCGCGGCGAAGGGCCATGCGGTCGGGGCGGCGTCATCGCCGCCCCCCATCGCGCCAACGCGGGCGGCGGGTGGAGGGCACGCGGCGCTGCCCAAGCGCCCGGCGCCGGCGGGGGCGCGACTGCAGGTACGCGATCTCACCGTCCGGTTCGGCGGCGTCGCCGCCCTCGGCGGCGTGTCGTTCGACGTCGAGCCGGGAACGATCACGAGCCTCATCGGACCGAACGGCGCCGGCAAGACCACGGCGTTCAACGCGATCACCGGCTACTTGACACCCACCGGCGGCGACGTGGTCTTCGCGGACGGCCGCCTCTCCGGCTTGCGGCCGTGTGACGTCGCGCGCCGCGGCGTGGTGCGGACGTTCCAGAAGACCAGCGTGTTCCCGGCCCTCACCGTCACCGACAACGTCATGATCGGCCTGCACCTGCAGGGCCGCGCCGGGCTCGCCGGCACCATCGCGCGCCGGCGTCGCGTGCAGGATGAAGAGGCCGGACTGGCGGCGCAGGCGGTCGACATCATCGAGTTCGTCGGCCTCACCAGTCGGCGCGACGAGGTCGCGAGCGCCTTGTCCTACGGAGAACTGCGGCTGGTCGAGCTCGCGGTCGCTCTGGCGGCCGCGCCGCGGCTGTTGCTGCTGGACGAGCCCGCGGCCGGCCTGACCACGGCGGAGAAGACCGCGGTGAGCGCGCTGATCCGGGCGATCCGCGAACAGGGGGTGACGATCTTCCTCGTGGAGCACGACATGCGGCTCGTCATGGACGTCAGCGACACCGTCATCGTGCTCAACCATGGCCGGGTCATCGCGCGCGGCGCGCCCGCCGCCGTGCAGGCCGACCCCGAAGTCATCCGCGCGTACCTGGGAGGCGCCGGTGCCGCCTGACGGCGCGCTGCTCCGCCTGGAAAGCGTGCGTGCAGGTTACGGGCCGGTGGTCGCCCTGCGCGACGTGGACCTGGAAGTCCGGCCCGGCGAGCTCGTCTGCCTGCTCGGCGCCAACGGCGCCGGCAAGACGTCGACCCTGCGCACGATCTCCGGGCTGCTCGTCCCGCAGCACGGGCGGATCGTGTTCGCGGGCCGTGACATCCACGGGCGCGAGCCGGCGGACATCCTCGAGGCCGGCATCGCGCACTGCCCGGAAGGCCGCCGGGTGTTCCCGCACCTGACCGTCGCCGAGAACCTCGACATGGGGGCCTACGTTCGGCGCGACCGGCGCGCCGTGGAGGCGGACACCGCGCAGGTCTGCGACCATTTCCCGATCTTGCGCGAGCGCTGGCGCCAGATGGCCGGGACACTGTCCGGCGGCGAGCAGCAGATGCTCGCCATCGCGCGCGCGCTCATGGCCCGCCCCCGCCTGATCCTCTTCGACGAGCCCTCGCTCGGTCTCGCCCCCACCATGGTGGAAACGACGTTCGAGATCATCGCCGACATCCGCCGCCGGGGCACGACCGTCTTGATGGTCGAGCAGAACGCGTTCCTCGCCCTGCGAATGGCCGATCGCGCCTACGTCATGGAAACCGGGAGGATCGTCCTCGCGGGCGCCGCCGCCGATCTGCTGGCAGATGATCACGTCCGTCGCGCCTACTTGGGCGGATAGCCGGCGGCCTCACCGCGCGATCGGTAAGTCGACGCGGTTTCCCCACTGGGCCCACGAACGGTCATACCCCGCCAGCGACGGAAAGCCGAGCATACGCAGGATGAAGTATAGTCTCCTGGGTCGGTGCCCATGTCCACGACGCGCAGCCCCGGGTCGGCGAGTCGGGGCTGCAGCCAACGCGCGTCGACCAGCAGCGGCGCATTCTGCGCCGCCGCGGGCGACACCAAGAGCAGGAGCGCAGCGAACAGCGGGACCAGCGGCATGCCGGCATTATCCACCCCCCGTGCTACGATTCCCCATCCGGCGTGGACTCACATCCCCGGATCCCAGAGCCGTACCGGCTTCTCTTCGAGAAGAATCCCCATCCCATGTGGGTGTTCGACCGCCAGACGTTCGCCTTCGTGGCCGTCAACGACGCCGCCGTCCGTCACTACGGATACTCCGCCGACGAATTCCTCGGAATGAGCGTCAAGGACATTCGGCCGCCGGAGACGGTGCGCGCGCTCGTGGAGAGCGTGACCGCACGGTCCGAGCAGGGAATCGTCGACGCCGGCACGTGGCAGCACCGGCGGAAGGACGGCTCGACCATCGAGGTCGAGGTGACCGTACAGGATTTCGAAGCCGACGGGCGGCTGCTCACGCTGGTCCTTCCTCACGACGTCACCGCGCACCGCCAGACGGAGGCCGCGCTTCGCCGGCGCGTGAAGGAAGCGGGCTCCATGCTCGAGGTCAGTCGCGCCATCAGCGGCGCGCTCGATCTCCACGCGGTGTTCGACCTGATCGTCGACCGGGCCTGCCTGCTGTTGAACACGCGACGCTCGGGCCTCGCCATCGTCACCCCCGAGCAGAGCGACTTCGTCATCGAATTCGTCGCCGGGCGCGGGCTGAGCGCGCAGTTCGCCCAGCGCGTGCGCCCCCTGCACTGGCGGGACGGCACCACGCCGATGGCGATTCACGAGCGGCGCCCGATCTGGACCGCGGACATCCTGAACGATCCCGCGCTCGAGCTCACGCCGGGCACCCGGCACGGCATCGAAGCCGAGGGTTACCGCGCCGTCCTTTCGGCGCCGCTTCTGGCCAACGAGCGCGTGCTCGGTGCCCTCGTCGTGTACCACGACGAGGTTCGGCCGTTCAGCCCGGAGGAAGTCGATCTCCTGCAAGTGTTCGCCGTGCAGGCGGCCATCGCCCTGGACAACGCGCGGTTGTTCGAGGAGGCCGAGCGCCGCCGCCGCGAGGCGGAAGTGCTCGCCGAGCTGGCCAGCACGATCGGCGGCTCGCTCGACATCGACACCGTGCTCGAGCGCGTGGTCCAGGGGGCCCAGGACCTTTGTCAGAGCGATATCGCCGTGGTGGCCCTGCGGGAGCCCGCCACGGGCGAGATGCTGTTTCGCCGCCGGCTCGGCATCCGGGGGCCGAACACCGAGTTCCACATCGAGCCGGGCAAGGGCTGCGG
The DNA here is from genome assembly GCA_041492755.1 of Methylomirabilia bacterium. Classification (GTDB taxonomy): domain Bacteria; phylum Methylomirabilota; class Methylomirabilia; order Rokubacteriales; family CSP1-6; genus JBGPXN01. The sequence goes on from JBGPXN010000059.1 coordinate 20,155, forward strand.
CGGCCGCGTGCTGGTCACCGGCGAGCCATTCCGCACGGACGACTATCGGACCGACCCCCGCGTCACCCGCGACTACGCGGCGGACGCAGCCCGGGAAGAGATCGTGGCCGTCGTGGTGGTGCCGATCCGGAGCGAGCGCCGGATCGACGGGCTTCTCTACGTCGCGAACCGGACGGCCAGGCCCTTCAGCGATCGGGACGAAGCCGTCCTGCGGCGGCTCGCGGATCACGTCGGCGTCGCCGTCAGGAACGCCCGGCTGTTCGAGGAGACCGAACGGCGCCGGCGGGAAGCCGAGACGCTGGCGGGTGTGGGTCGGCTCATCTCGCAGTCGCTGGAGACGGAGGAGGTCGGCCGGCGCATCACCCAAAGCACGCGGCGCCTCCTCGGCGCGCGCACCGCGGTGCTCCTCCGCAAGCGCCCCGACTCGGACGATCTCGATCGGTTGGCCGGGAGCGGCAGCGGGCTCGGTCCCGTCCTCGTCCCGGCGGGCCAGGGCGCGTCGGGCCGCGCGCTTCGGGAACGCCGCCCCGTGATCACCCAAGACCTCCTGAACGACCCCCGGCTCATCGTGCCCCCGTCGCTACGCGAAAGCCTCATCGCCGACGACCGGCGCTCCGTCCTCGCGGTGCCGTTGTTCGCGCAGGAAGCCGTCGTCGGCGTGCTCGTCATCACCGACCGTCAGGGCCGGGTCTTCCGCGACGAGGAGATCCGGCTCGTGCAAGTTTTCGCCGACCAGGCGGCGCTCGCGCTGGAAAACGCGCGGCTCTACGCGGAGGTGCGCACGCAGCTCCGGCAGCTCGAGAACGCGCAAGCTCAGCTGCTGCAGGCGGGCAAGCTCGCCGCCGTCGGCCAGCTCATCGGCGGCGTCGCCCACGAGCTGAACAATCCGCTCGCCGTCGTCGTCGGGCACGCCCAGCTCCTGCAGCACAAGGCCCCGGATCCCGCCGTCCGCGACCGCGCCGACAAGATCCTTCTCGCCGCCCATCGCGCCGCCCGCATCGTGAAGGAGCTGCAGAACTTCGCGCGGCCGAGCGAGCCCCATCTGTCCGTGGTCAACCTCGCCGACGTGACCGAGCGCGTCCTGGCCTTGCGCGAACACTCGCTCCGCGTGAGCGGCATCTCGGTCGCGCGCGAGATCCAGCGCGACGTCCCGCCCGTCCTCGGCGACGCCACACAGCTCGAGCAGGTGATGCTCAACCTGCTGCTCAACGCCGAGCACGCCTGCCGGGCCAACGGCGGTCGCACGATCACCGTCGGACTTGCCGCCGGCGACGGCCTCGTGCGCGTGACCGTCGATGACGACGGGGCGGGCATCCCGCCGGACGTGCTGCCCCGCATCTTCGAGCCCTTCTACACCACCAAACCCGTGGGGCAAGGCACCGGGCTGGGTCTGTCGATCTGCTACAGCATCGTGGAGGCCCACCGCGGCCGCCTCGTGGCCGAAAGCCCGCCCGGGCGCGGCGCTCGCATGACCATCGAGCTGCCGCTTCACGATCAGGACGCCGCCGTCCTCGTGGCGCCGGCGATCATGGCCCCGCCAGTGCTCAGGGCCGGCCACGTTCTCGTCATCGACGATGAGAAGGACGTGGCCGACACGCTGCGCGCGTTGCTCGAGGACCTCGGGCAGGCGGTGACGGTCGCGAGCAGCGGTGAGGCGGGCTGGCGATGCCTCACGTCGACGAACGCGCCCTACGACGTCGTCACCCTCGATCTCAAGATGCCGGACCTGTCCGGTCAGAAGCTCTGGAAGCGGCTGGTGGCCAGCGGCAGTCCGTTCACCGAGCGCATCGTCTTCATCACCGGGGACACGGTGGAGCCGGAGACGCAGGAGTTCTTGCGATCGGCCGGCCGGCCCGTCATCGACAAGCCGTTCGGCCCCGCCACCCTGGCCACGATCCTCGCCGACCACCTCGGGCCCGTGTAGCGTCCTGCGGCTTGCTCCCCCGGGCGCGCCGGCGAGGCGAGCCTGCGCCGCCGCCGCGCATTCTCTTGCAAGGCCTGCTGGCATTCGATTTGCGGCGCCAGAGTGTGAAATGGGCGGCAAGGTGCGCGTCGCGACGATCGCCGGTATCCCGATCTACACGTCCTGCTCCTGGGTGGCGCCGGGCGCGGCCCGGTGACTGGGCACGACGAGACACCGCCGGCATGGCGACGCGTGGCCTGAAGAACCGGGCCCCGGCGGCGAGCGGCATCGGCTCGGCCGGTCAGCCGGTCGTCGACCAGTCGTACTGGGATCAGCACAACGCGGAGATCGCCCTCCGGTATGACCCCACACACGTCGCGTTCTCGGCGCTCTTCGATCGCTACGTTCCCCGCGCCGGGCCGAACGCCACGTGCTTCGAGGTCGGTTGCTATCCCGGGAACTTCCTCATCCACTTCGGCCGCCGGTTCGGCTACCGCGCCAGCGGCATCGACGCCACCCCGCTCGTGCTCGACCGGATGCGGCAGTACCTCGAGGCGCACGACGTCGTGGTGCACCGGCTCTACCAGGGCGACTTCTTCACGTTCGACTCGCCCGAGCCGTACGAGCTCGTGTGCTCGTTCGGCTTCGTCGAGCACTTCGAGCGGTTCGAGGACGTTCTCGGGCGGCACGTCGACCTCGTGAAGCCCGGCGGCACGCTCGTCGTGTCGTGCCCGAACTTTCGCGGCCTTCAGTACGTTCTCCATCGCGTGCTCGACGGCGCGAACCTCCAGCGCCACGTGCTGCGCGCGATGGACGTCGGGCGCTGGCGGCGGCGGCTGGAGGCGCGCGGGATGCAAATCGTCCACGACGGGTACCACGGGACCATGGACTTCTGGTCAGATTCGCCGGCCCAGACTCCGTTCCACCAATCGGCCGCCCGTTTCGTCCGGCGCGCCGCTCAGGCGTTGGATCGCCGCTTCCACTGGCCCAATCGCCTCACGTCCCCGCACCTGATCAGCATCTCGCGCAAGCCGGCGCGGTGAGCGCGGCCGGGTTGGCGACGGCTAGTCGACCGCGCCGCGCGCCCGGCGATGCGCGCGGGAGAATGCGGCGAGCGCGGCGAGACTGGCAACGCTGAAGCCGGCGCCCGCGACGATCAGCGCCGTTTCCATCCCGGCACGGTCCACGAGCGCGCCGAGCGCCGGGCCGGTGACGACGAAGGCCAGCCTGAAGAGCAGCGCTGCCAGTGAGAGCACCGCCGCCCGGTCTTCGGGCGGGGCATCTTCCTGGATGACGCTCGCGACGATCGGGCCCTGCAGGCCGCGCAGCGTCATGAAGCAGAGATAGAACCCGGCGCCCCACCACGACGCGCTCGCCGCCAGCCCCGCGTAGCCGAGCGGAATGAGCAGCCAGCAGACGAGCAGCGCGCCCCGCACGCCGAAGATCTCCCGTACCCGCGCGCTGACGAGCGACACGCCGGCCAGCCAGAGATGCGCGCCGGCCCAGAACGGGCCGAACCACGCCACCGGCACGCTCCGCGCCTGCATGTACGGCTGGATCAGCCAGACCATCACGAAGCTCGACAGGCCGAGCGTGACCGCGAGTCCGAGGGTGGCCGGCAGCCGTCGATGCCGCCAGAGGCTGAAGCGCAGCACGTGCACGGCCCGCCGCAGGTGCGATCCGTCCGTCGCCTTCGGCCGCGGGACTTCCGCGAGGGCGATCACGGTCGCCAGCGCCATCGCCGCCGCCGGCACCTGCATCCAGAGCGGCAACCGCGGGTGCAGCGCGTAGAGCCATCCGCCGACGGCGGCGCTCGCCGCCTCGCTCGTCTGTGCGGCTGCGCGCACCCGACCGTCCCAGCGCAGGTACTCGTCCTTCCGGTCCGCGGCCTCGAGTGACACCCAGAGCAGCGCGCGATCGGCGCCGGAGATGAACGCCGACGCCGCACCCAGGATGCTCTCGGCCACCACGATGGCGGCGAAGCTCTCGCCCCTCGCATACGCGATCCAGCCGATGATCGCGAGGATCGCGCCCACCAGCAGCGAGGCGCGGTACCCGACCCGATCGGCGAGGTAGCCGGAGGGAAACTCCAGCAGCACGATGGCCACCCCGAACACCGCCTGGAGCACCATAATGTCGGTGACCGACATCCCGATCTGGTCCTTCCAGAACAGCGTGATGACCGGGATGGCGAAGAGCGTGAAGTGCAGCCCGGAGAGCGCGACGAGCAGCCGTGGGTTGGAGGTCAGCGACACGTGGTCATCCGCCGGGGGGTCAGCATCGACGTGGAGACCGATGATAACGCGGGGTCGCGAGGTGGTCTGGAGATCGAGCGCCGGTTCGTAGTACCGTTCCGCCGTGCAATCAGCGAGGAGGCGGGTCCATGGATCTAGAGCTGAAGGGGAAGGTGGCCATCGTCGGCGGCGCGAGCAAGGGGCTCGGCCGCGCCTGCGCGGACGCGCTGGCCGAGGAGGGCGCCGCGGTGGTCATGTGCAGCCGCACCCAGGCCGATCTGGAGCGCGCGGCGAAGGAGGTCCGTGACCGCAGCGGCGCGGACATCCTGGCGCTCGCCGGCGACCTGGACCGGCACGAGACCATCCAGTACCTGATCGCCTCCACCGTCGAGCGCTTCGGGCGGCTCGACGTCCTCGTCAACAACTCGGGCGGCCCGCCGCTGGCCCGGGCGGTGAGCGCCACCGAGGAGCAGTGGGCGACGGCGATCCAGCGGTCGCTGCTGTTCTTCGCACGGATGTCGCGCGAAGCGATCCCGCACCTCCGCAAGCAGGGCGGCGGCCGGATCATCAACATCCTGGCCAGCACGGTCTACCAGCCCATTCCGAACCTCGCGCTCTCCGGCGCCACCCGCATGGGGGTCGTCGCCTTCGCCAAGAGCCTCGCCGACGAAGTCGGGCGGGATGGCATCCTCGTCAACAACGTCTGCCCCGGGTCCATCCTGAGCGAGCGCATGCTGTCCAACGTGACGGCGCGGGCGAAGGAGCTGGGCATCCCGGTCGAGGAAGCGCTCGCCCGGCGGGCGGCCGAGACCGCGGTGGGACGCATCGGTGAGCCGAAGGAGCTGGCCTCCCTGGTCGCGTTCCTCGCGTCGGGCAAGGCCAGCTACATCACCGGCACCACCATCCTGGTCGACGGCGGTCTCGTGCGCTCGGTGCTATAGCCGGCGGCGAGGTCGGTGATGGCGTATCCTCTCGTTCCACCATCAAGAGGGAGGCGGGCTCGATGATGCAGGTCAAGCGCCTAGGACCGCAGATCGGCGCCGAGATCCACGGGGTCGACGTCAAAAGGCTGGACGACACCGGCTTCGGGGAGATCTATCGCGCGTGGCTCGACTCCAACGTCCTCGTCGTGCCGGGCCAGGACCTCGAGATCCAGGACTTCCTGCGCTATAGCCGGCGCTTCGGGGTGGTGCACCCGCACCCCTCGAAGAGCACGCGCCACGCGGACTATCCCGAGATCACCATGCTGGGCGCCAACAAGCTCGGGGCAGACGGCACGCTCGACATGGCGATCTATCGTCGCGGCGCCGAGGGCTGGCACACCGACGGCGCGTACGATCAGGAGCCGTTCAAGGCGACCCAGCTCTATGCGCTCGCCGTGCCGAGCACCGGCGGCGACACGTTGTTCGCCAGCATGTACGCGGCGTACGACGCGCTGCCCCAGCGGCTGAAGCAGCGCCTCGACGGCCGCACCGGGGCCTTCACCTACGGCGGCCGCCGGAAGGCGACGGCGCTGCTGAATGAGGAGGACCGCGACTGGACGCCGGTCTTCCATCCGATCATCCGCACCCATCCCGAGACCAAGCGCAAGGCGCTCTACTTCGATCCTGGCCAGATCGTGCGCATCGAGGGTCTGGACGAGCGCGAAAGCGACGAGCTGATCGAGGAGCTGACCGGCTACATGATCCAGCCCGACGGCCAGTACCG
>JBGPXN010000208.1:0-7644 GCA_041492755.1 Methylomirabilia bacterium
ACAGCGTGCTTGAGTTGCTCGACGGCAGCCTTGCGCTCCTCGTCGAGTTGCTTCAGGAGCTTTGCCGTGGCGCGGCGGTCATAGGCGACGGAGATGAGGTCGTCGGCCGCCAGCTCGGCACCGAGGTCGGCGACGCGCGCAGCGAGCTTGTAGAGCAGGTCCACCTGCTTGGTGAGGCCGCGGATCGCATCGGCGATGGAGTCGAACGCCTTGCGCGCGGCGTGCTGCGCGCCGTTCGCGTCGGGCAGTGCCTTGGCGTATTTTTCACCGAAGGCGCGCAGGGTGGCGAGGACCTTCTTCCCGTCGGCCCCGTAGAGCGTGACCGCGTCGCGTAGTTCGGTTGCGGCATCAGCGAGCGGCTTCTTCTTCTCCGCCTCAAGCTCAGCGTGCTTCGCCACCGCGTCGGCGAGCCGCTCGAAGCGCCCGCGCAGGTCCGCGAGCGTGGTCTCGAAGGTGGCGAGGGCAACCGGGACCGCGCTGCCCTCCGTGCAGACCCGCCCGAGGTAGTCCTTCACAAGCTCAAGGAATCGCTCCCGCTGGCCGCGGTAGAGCCAGACGATGGCTGCGAGGTTCTTCATCTGCTCGGGGGAGAAGTCGTAGATCTTCCGCGTGACCTTGCGGTAGACGTTGCGCGCGTCGAGCATCAGCACCTTGTCCTTGCGCTCCGCGGGCTTCGCCCGGTCGAAGTGCCACAGCTCGCAGGGGACGGTGCGGGTGTAGAAGAAGTTTGAGCGGATGGAGATCATCACGTCCACGTCGCCCGTCTCGACGATCTTCTGGCGGACCTCCTTCTCGCCGTGCCCGGCGCTCGACGCCTGGGAGGACATGACAAAGCCGGCGCGCCCTTTCTCGCTCAGGTAGCTCCAGAAGTAGGAGATCCAGAGGTAGTTACCATTGCCGACCTTCTTGGCCTTGTTCACGCCGGGCAACCCGAAGGGGAGGCGCGGGTCGCCCTTGATCCGCTCGGCGTCCACGAGGTCCACGTTGAACGGCGGATTGGCCATCACGAAATTGCACTTGCCGGCGAGGTTGTGGTCGTCCTGGTAGTAGGTGATTGCGTCGACAATCTTCCCTTCGAGCCCGTGGACGGCAAGATTCATCTGCGCGATGCGGATCGTGTCGCGGTTCTTCTCCTGGCCGTAAAAGACGACCTTCTTGGCCGTGTCGCCGCCTTCGTGCTCGATGAAGTGGCTGGACTGGACGAACATGCCGCCTGAGCCGCAGGCCGGGTCGAAGACGATGCCGTGATCGGGCTCGATGACGTTGACGATGGTCTGGACGATCGAGGACGGCGTGAAGAATTCGCCGTTGTCGTGCGCCTTCTGGATCGAGAACTTGGCCAAGAAGTACTCGTAGATGCGGCCGAAGACATCGCCGGTCGCCTGCTTGATCTGCTCGCTGTTGAAGAGGCGCATCAGGTCTTCGAGCACCTTGGTTTCGAAGATCCCGAAGTCCTTCGGCAAAACGCCCTGGAGCGGCTCGAACTCGGCCTCGATCGCGGTCATGGCCTCGGTCACGAGTTTGGGCAGGTCGCTGCCGCTGGTGGCCGCCTGCTGCATGATCCAGTCGTAGCGGGCTTTCTCGGGGAGCCAGAGGGCGCGGCGGCGGAGGTAGTCGGCCGGGAGCACCTTACGCTTCGGCATGCGCCCGGCAGATTGATCCTCCTCGATTTGCCGGGTCGCCGCCTCGAACCGGTTGGCCGCGTGGCGAAGGAAGATCACCCCCAGGACTGGCATGAAATAGTCGCTGGAGGTCAGCTTGGAGTTGGCGCGGAGGTTGTCCGCGGCCTCCCAGAGGGAGGATTCGAGCTTCTCAAGATCCTTGTAGGTGCTGCCGGTCATGCCGGTCTCCTGGAGGCCTCCGTGTGTATCCTCCTCTATCCGGCGCCGGCGGGCGGGATCGTCGGCACCCCGCTCCTGCCCGATTCCGCTGCTCAAGCCCGCCCGGACCTAAACCCTTAGCATCATAGTTCATCCCGGCGGGCTTACTGTATCTTCCTGGGGACGCGTGGGACGCGTCCCACTGCCCAGACGCGCCTGGGATTCCGGCACCCCATTCACGGCCGTCGCCGCCGCCGCACCTCGACGATGTCCCCACCGGCGGCGCGCTTCGCCAGCGCGAGGCTCTGCACGAGCACGGTAGGAGACACAAAGGCCCTTATCGGACACGCCGACCCGCCAGGCCGCGGGCGGGTGTCGTCGCGCGACGGCTTCCACCGGGTCAAGTGTCGAGGCAGGTGCGGCATCCCCCCCTGGATCCCCCGATCGGCGCGGCGTGCACGGCCCGGTGATACTCTGCGGGCATGTTTGTCGTGGGCGTCGATGTCGGCGGCACCTTTACCGACGTTACCGCCGTCGACACGGCGTCGGGCGAAGTGCGCGTCGGCAAGGTCCCGTCGCAACCGCTTGACGAGGCGGCGGCGGTCCTGGCCGGGCTCGCGGCGCTCGGCATCGACAGTCGCGCGGTCCGGCGCCTCGTCCACGGCACGACGGTCGGGACGAACGCCATCCTCGAGCGGCGCGGCGCGCGCGTGGCGCTGCTGACGACCGCGGGGTTCCGCGATCTCATTGAGATCGGGCGGACCAAGCGCAATATCCCGGCGCTCTTCGTACCGACGTTCGTGCGGCCGCGGCCCTTCGTCGACCGGCCGCTCCGTTTCGAGGTCGTCGAGCGCGTGCTCGCCGACGGTTCCGTGCTCCGTCCGCTCGATCCCGTCGCTGCTGGCGCCGTCCTCGAAACGGTGGCCGCCGCCGCCCCGGAGGCCATCGCGATCTGCCTGCTGCACGCGTACGCGAACCCGGCTCACGAGCGCGCTCTCGCCGACATCTGCTCCCGGCGATTACCCGGCGTCTCCGTGTCCGTCTCCTTCGACGTGGTCCCCGAGTACCGGGAGTTCGAGCGCTTCTCGACCACCGTCCTGAACGCGTATCTGCAGCCGTTGATGGACCGCTACCTGAGCGGTCTCGAGAAGCGCCTGTTCGAGTCCGGCTACGCCTACGGCGTTCTCACCGTGGGCTCGAGCGGTGGCATGATGACCGTCGACACGGCGCGCCGGCTCCCGATCAAGACGATCGTCTCGGGGCCCGCGGGTGGCGTGAGTCAGGCGTGCTTCCTCGCGGCCCACGCCGGACTCGGGGACTTCATCACGTACGACATGGGAGGCACGAGCACGGACGTCTGCCTCGTGCGCGGGGGCACGCCGCTCACGACCGTGGACAACGAGGTCGGCGCGTTCCCCGTCAAGATCCCGCAGATCGACATCCGGACAGTGGGCGCCGGCGGCGGCAGCATCGCGTGGATTGACGTGGACGGCAGCCTGCAGGTCGGCCCGCGCAGTGCGGGGGCGCGCCCCGGACCGGCCGCGTACGGCCTCGGCGGCCGTGAGGCGACGGTGACCGACGCCAACGTCGTGCTCGGGCGCATGGGGATCGACCGACCGCTGGGCGGCGCCATCCGTCTCGATGCCGGGCGCGCGCGCGATGCGGTGGCCTCGCTGGCGACGCACGTCGGCGGCCTCACCGTCCACGCGCTGGCCGAAGGGATCGTGAGCATCGCGGTCGCTCGCATGACGTCCTCGATCCGCGAGGTCTCGATCGCGCGGGGGCACGACCCGCGCGACTTCACGCTGGTGGCGTACGGGGGGGCGGGGCCGATGCACGCCGCGCTCATCGCCGAGGAGCTGGGTATCCCGCGCGTGCTCGTGCCGCGATACCCCGGCAACTTCTCGGCGCTGGGCCTGCTCGTGTCCGACGTCAAGCACGACGACGCGCGGACACGCATCGGACTTCTGCGTGATGAACGGGACGCCATCGACGCCGCCTTCGTGGAGATGGAGACCGCCGCGAGCCGGCGTCTCGAGGTCGAAGGCTTCGCGCCGACGGTGCGCCGCATCGATCGCGCGCTCGATCTCCGCTACGTCGGTCAAGCGTTCGAGTTGAGCGTGCCCGTCCAGGCGGGAGCGCTCGATCTCGACGCGATCGCCCGCCAGTTCCACGAGCGCCACCTCCTCACGTACGGTCATGCCGATCCGGCGGGTGACGTCGAGCTGGTCAACGTCCGCATCGCGGAGCACGGCGTCGTCGACAAGCCGCCGCCGCCGCGGCAGGCGGACACGGGGGACGCGGGAGGCGCCCGGTTGGGGACGCGTCCGGCGTGGTTTGGCGGACAGGAGCTGAGCGTCGACGTCTACGAGCGCGACGCGCTGCCGGCGAGCGCTGTGCTGAGCGGTCCCGCGATCGTCGAGGAGTTCGGCGCCACCACCGTGATCCCGCCCGGCTGGTCGGCGCGTCTCGACGGCCTCGGCGATCTTGTCCTGGAACGCTCGTGAGCGTCGACCCCATCACCCTCGAGGTGGTCCGCGAGGCGCTTTCGTCGATCGTGCGCGAGATGCGCATCACGCTCGTCCGCACCGCTTACTCCTCGATCCTCTACGAGGGCGAGGACTTCTCGTGCGTGCTCATGGACGGCGACGCGCAGATCATCGCCATGTCGCGCGGGCAGGACCATCCGCTCCACATTGTGCCGATCGCGTGGTCGATGAAGGCGGTGAACGAGCGCTTCGGTGACGACATCCACGAGGGCGACATCTTCCTGCACAACGACCCGTACACCGGCGGGACTCACCTCAATGACGTCGCCATGATTTACCCGATGTTCGCGGACGGGCCGGGTGGCGGGCGTGACCTCTTCCTATTTCCCGTCGTGCGCGCCCACTGGGGAGACGTCGGCGGCATGAGCCCGGGCAGCCTGTCCGGGCGGGTGACCGAGATCTACCAGGAGGGCGTGCGCATCCCGCCGATCAAGGTGTACGAGCGCGGCCGGCCGAACCAGGCCGCGCTCGATTTGATCTTCGGCAACATGCGCGGTCCCCGCGAGCGCGAGGGTGACTTTCGCGCGATGATCGGCACCTGCCGCAAGGCCGCCGAGCGCGTGGCGGCGCTGCTCGCGCGGTACGGGCGGCCGACGCTGCACGCCGCGATCACCGAGCTGCTCGACCGCGCCGAGCAGCGCATGCGCCGGCGCATCCGCGAGCTGCCGCGCGGGCAGTACGAGTACGAGGCGTACCTCGAGGGCGGGCGCGACCGCCTCGAGCCCTTGCGCGTGCGCGCGACGGTCACCGTCGAGGACGAGTCCATCACCGTCGATCTGACGGGGACGTCGCCGCAGACCGCGGGGCCGACCAACGTGGGGCCGGCCATGGCGCCGACGGGGGCGTTCACGATCCTCAAGTCGTTCCTCGACCCCGGCGGCGAGATCAACTCCGGCGCCTTCCGTCCGCTGCGCGTCATCGCACCCGAGGGCACGGTCGTCAACGCCCGGCGGCCGGCGCCGTGCGGCGGGATGGTGGAGGTCAAGTATTGCGTGGAATCCGCGGTGATGGGCGCGCTCGCCCGCGCCATGGAAGGCAAGGTGACCGGCGACCTCAAGGGCGGGGGAAATCATTGTTACGTCGGCGGACCGACCCCCAAAGGCGAGGGCACGTTCATCTTCTACGAGTACCCGGCGGCGGGGACGGGCGCCTTCGAGGGCGGCGACGGCAACAACACCGTGCGCGCGTTCACGGAGAGCGACATCACGACGATCCAGCCCGTCGAGGCGATCGAGCAGCAGTACCCGCTGCGCGTCGAGAGCTGCGCGCTGCGTCCCGACTCGGGCGGGCCCGGCCGGTGGCGGGGAGGCCTCGGCCTCGTGCGCGAGGTCCGCGTCCTGACCCGCGACGCCCAGCTCTCAGTCCTCGCGGAGAAGGGCGTGCTGCCACCCTACGGAGTGTGCGGCGGCGGCGCCGGCGCCCCGAACCGCTTCTACGTCAGACGTGGTGACGTCGTGATCGAGCCGTCACCGCTGCCGGGGAAGGTCAGCGGGTTCGTCTTGAGCCCCGAGGACGTGGTCGTCATGGAGACTTCCGGCGGAGGCGGCTACGGCGATGCGCTGACACGGGACTCGTCACGAGTCGCCACCGATGTCGCCGAGGGCACGATCAGCCGCGCGGTCGCCGAGGCCGCCTACGGTGTGGTCTTCGACGGGGACGCCGTCGACGAGGCGGCGACGCGCACGCGACGCCAGGCCCTCGACGCGGCGCGCGTCCACGTAGAGCTGCACCCGACGGATGCCCTCGACGAAACGCGCGTCTCCGCCATCGTCCTGCCGCCCGCATTGGCGGAGCGACTCGGCGCCCGCGTGGGCGCGGTGCTCGAGCTCGTCGACCCGCAGGGCGCTCCCCTCCGCCTCTGGCTCGCTGCCATCGCGGAGGGCGACGGCCAATATGGCCTCGTCTCCACCGGAACGCTCCGGATGCTCGGCGCCGCGCCCAGCACGCGCGTCGAGATTCGCGCCCTCCTCCCGCCCCCCGCCTGATCCCTTTCCCCCGGCCCCGGGAAACACCTTGCAAGGCACACGTGTCCAGGACTACGCTCACGTCACGATGGTTCCCAACCTCCCGGCGCCGCTGCTCGTGCCCACGCTTCTGCCCCGGCAATCACTGGTGCGAAACCGATACACAGCCGACGGGATATACCGGTCTGCGAACACGACTTCCCCGCATCGCGAAGGAGAATGGCATCCAATTGTAGATGCCAGCCGCAGATGGCCGAGCATCCACGCATGGATGCTCGGCAATATCTACCGACAGATGCTGGCATCCCGTAGTAGATGCCGGCATCTTTTGGTAGATTCGCGATGCTGCAGCCGAATTCTAGTTCGGCCCAAGCTCCAGTACGGAGAGGAGGGATCTTGTGGTCGTTGATGAAGGGTGGAGTCGACTGCCTGAGCACTGGTGTTGCGCCTTCCGCCAAGCGTGGGCTGCCTACGTCGCCTGTACCATTCCTGTCGGCGCGGTCGTGGTCGACCCGCACGATGTGATTGCCGCTGAGGCGCGCAACCGCATCTTCGACGTGGACGACCCCCCACGTGGTCAGCTCGCCGGGTCATGGCTCGCCCACGCAGAGCTGAACGCCATCGCCCAGATCGACACCGAGAGATCGAGAACGGCAGAAGGGTGGGCGGTGTACTCGACCTTCGAGCCGTGCCCGCTGTGCACCGGGGCCATCACCGTGGCCTTCCGCGGGCGTATCACGGTGGGATACGCCTGTGGGGACCCGATCAGCAGTGGCCTGCGTGTGCTGACGGACACGGACATTGGTCGCCGCCGCCAATGGCAGGTCCAGAAGCTGCGTGGGCCGTTCGCGGTCTTCGCCGAGCTGCTCCTTGCCGTGTACACCGTTCAGGCGCGGCCGGCGAGCCTCACGGCTGCGCGCTACCGCGAGGCGCCATGGCGGTCGCTCATCGAGACCGCAGGCCCCGTTCTGGCCAGGGGGCGAGATCGGGGCGAGGCAGTCGAACAAGTGGTAGCCACGATCTGGGCAGCAATCGGGCAAATTGAATCTGCGTCGGACGTGCGGTAAGGATGCCGGCCAGAAAGGAGCGGTGCGACGAACTGTCTGTGGAAGGTCCCGGTTGCTCAGTCCGGGCCGAACATCACGATTGACTCGACGTCGGCTTCGCGTTGCTCAGCCGACACAAGTCATCGTGGCCGTTCGGACGACAGCCAGAACCATCGGAGGGGGTGACGGTGCGCCTATTCGTGACAGGGGTTGCTTGCGTCGGCAAGACGACAATCGGTAGGAGAGCGGCCAAACTCATGGGCCT
>JBGPXN010000202.1:0-8079 GCA_041492755.1 Methylomirabilia bacterium
GCCGCGCGGCCACGTTCGCCTGAGCCTCGCCATCGAGACGCCGCGCGGGCTCCTGGCCGCGCGGGAGATCGCCGCCGCGAGCGACCGGATCGCGACGATAAGCGTCGGGGTCGAGGACTACTGCCTGGAGCTCGGCGTGGAGCCCTCGCCCGACGGCATCGAGCTGCTCTACGCGGTGTCGACGATCGTCACGGTCTGCAAGGCCACCGGCATCACGCCGACCGGCCTGCTCGGCAGCATCGCCGACTTCCGCGACATCGCGGTGTTCGAGGGCGCCGCGCAGCGGGCCCGGCAGCTCGGCTGCCTCGGCGCCGGGTGCATCCACCCGGACCAGGTCGTCGTGCTGAACCGGGTGTTCTCCCCCGATCCCGTCAAGGTCGAGTACGCGGAGCGCATGGTCGCCGCGTTCGAAGACGGCGTGCGTCGCGGGACGGCGTCGGTCAACGTCGACGGCAAGATGGTGGACGTCCCGGTCTACAAGCGCGCGCTGGTCATCCTGAACCGCGCGCGGGCCGTGGCGGAGACGGAGCGCCGGAAGGCGGAGGCGCTCGCGCGATTGAACTGAGTGATCGCAGGCGATGGCCGGAGCAGACGTCGAACGGCCGGACGGCAGATCGAGGTACGGCACTTGACCCCCGTGACCACCGGGGACTACTATCAATCGCCATGAAGGCGGTTGGCGTCAAGCAACTGAAAGCCCGGCTGTCCGAATACCTCAGACTCGTCAAGACGGGCGAGGTCATTCTCATCACCGACCGCGACGAGGTCATCGCCGAGCTTCGCCCAGCACATCGCCAGCGTTCGACGGAGCTGTCGATCGAGGACCAGCTCCAGGCGCTGGCCGATGCCGGGGAGATTACCAGGCCGAGCTTGCCCAAGGGCGAGTGGACATGGAAGGTCAAGGGACTGGGGCTGCCGGCCGGCACGGCGTCGCAACTTCTCGACGAGGTTCGTGGCGACCGCATCTGAGCCGGCGTCGGGGCCGCCGCTCTATCTAGACACCTCGGCCGTGCTGCGCGCGACGCTCGAGGCGGGAACGTCGCCGGAGGTCGAACGGCGCATTCGGTTGGCGCCCGTGCTCGTCACCTCTCGCCTGTCCCTGGTCGAGTCTTGCCGAGCATTCGTGCGGCTGCGCACGCTCGGTCGTGCCGCTGAAGAACGACTTGCAGACGCCGAGAGAGATGTCGCCGCGATCTGGTCTCGCTGCGAGCTATGGGAAATCAGCCGGAGGATCTGCGAGACGGCCTGCGCGGTGGCCCATGCGATGCCGCTCCGGACACTCGACGCGATTCACCTCGCGACGTTTGTCCTCGCGCGTCGCCAATTGGCCCGGTTGGAGCTCTTGACCGTCGACGAACGGCTCCAGCACGCCGCCTCCGGGAGCCAGTGAAGGCCGGGAACCTCCGTCACCCGAGGAATTCGCGGCAGACGGCTTCCCACATCGTCGCCGACAGCCGCAAGCTGTCGACGTCCACTCGCTCGTTGTGGCCGTGGAACATCAACGGATACTCGGTGTACGGGATCCGTGGCGAGTGCAGGCCGAAGCCGTACGCGGGCACGCCCTTCCACCGCCAGAATTTGGCGTCGGTGCCGCCGGTGGACATCGACGGCACCACGCGGCTGCCCGGGACGAGCGCGGTGGCGACGCGCGAGAGGGTGGCGCGGAGCGGCGTGTCGAAGGAGCTGAGCGAGCCCTCCTGGCTGCGGAGCCGCGTGATCTCGACGCGCGCGGCGAGATCGCCGAGCGCCTCCGCGAGCATCGCGTCCACGTCGTCGGGCGTCACGCCGGGCAGCGCGCGGATGTCGACGTCGATCTCGACGGTGTCGGGGATGATGTTGATCTTGCTGCCGCCGCGGACCACGTTCGGCGAGAACGTCGTGTGCGTGCACGCGTGCGCCATGCGCGCGAGCGAGAGCGGCTCGAACGTCCGCGCCGTCTCCAGCACGCGGTCGGGATCGGTCAGCGCCCTGGTCAGCTCCGGATCGATCTCGAGTGCCTTGACGTACTGCTTCCACACCTCGAGCACGCGCGCCTTCGGGTTGTAGGCGGCGACGCGGCGCACGACCTCGGCCGCGGTCACGAGCGCGTTGTCGGTGCGGAGCGGCCGTGAGCCGTGGCCGGGGGTGCCGCGCACGATGAGACGGCGGCCGTTGCCCCCCTTCTCGCCGATGGAGACCGGCAGCTTTGGGCCCGACGCGGTCGGGATGGGCACCCCGCCGCTCTCGGTGATGACGTAGTCGGTGCGCACGCGCTCGGGCAGTCGCTCGGTCAGATAGCCGGCGCCGTGCACGCCGCCCGCCTCCTCGTCGGCGACGGCCAGGTAGATCAGCGTCCCGCGCGGCCGGAATCCGCTCGTGGCCAGACGGCGTATCGCCACCGCCATCGTGGCCGTGAGGTTGAGCATGTCGATCGCGCCGCGGCCCCAGACGATGCCGTCGATCACCTCGGCCGCGAACGGATCGCGCTCCCAGCCCGCGGGATTCACGGGCACGACGTCCATGTGGCCCATCAGCAGCAGCGTCGGGGCCTGCCGGTCGCGCCCCTCGATGCGCGCGACCAGGCTACCCCGTCCCGGCAGCGACTCGTGACGCTCGAGGGCCAGGCCCGAGCCGGCGAAGAAGTCCTCGAGCGCGTCGACGCTCTTGACCTCCTGGCCGGAGGCGGCGGTGCCGTCGTTCACGCACGCGTTCCGGATCAGCGTGCGCAGGAGCTCGGTGGCCTCGGTCTGGATCGTCGTGTCGTGAGCCATGGAAGCGACTATAGCCGATGCGGTGAGACTTTCGCGTGGGGTCATCCGGGCTCCGTTGTCGCTCAATTGACCTGGTAAACATGCGGCGGCAAGCTCTGATAATCTGATTGCATGGAACGGACGATCTCCGCAACCCGCGCAGCGCGCACGTTTTCCGACCTCCTCAACCGCGTACGCTATCGCAGTGAGAGCTTCGTCATCGAGCGTGGGGGCGAGCCGGTGGGCCGGCTCACGCCCGCCGGGGCGAGCCGGTGTACGGTTGCGGAGCTCGCCATGCACCTGCGCGCCGGCCCGAAGCCTGACCCGGGTTACTGGAAGGCGCTGGCTACCATCACCCGTCGCCAACCGAAGCTGCCGAAGTCACCGTGGCGACGCTGATCGACGCGAGCGTTCTGATCGCGGCGGAGCGCGGCCGGCTCGACTGGGATCGCGTCGTAACCGCACACGCAACCGAGGAAGTCGCTCTTGCCGCGATCACAGCGTCGGAGCTCCTTCATGGCGTCCACCGGGCCCCCTCCGCGAGGATCCGCACGCGACGAAGCGCGTTCGTCGAACAGTTGCTCGCGAGGCTTCCTGTGATTCCGTTTGATCTCCTTGCCGCCCGAGTGCACGCGCGCGTCTGGGCGGAGCTTGCAGTGAAAGGAATGGCGGTCGGGAGTCATGACCTGCTGATCGCCGCCACCGCACTGGCGACAGGAGGCCGCGTTGCGACCCGAGACCTGCGGAGCTTCCCGCGCATTCCGGGTCTCGACGTCGTCGAATGGTGACGAGTGGCGCGCCACACCGGCGCCTTTCCCGGCCAGTCCTTCGGCACGGTTCGCGCGAAGTCGGCCAGGACACTAGATAGTGCCCGCGGCAGGCGCGCTGCTTCTACATGTCGCGGAGGAAGGCCGTGTATTCCTCCCGGGTGTTCACGTCGCGCGGGTGCGGCCGGTCGACGGCCACCGGGCGCAGCGCGGACCGATGCGCGTCCACGATCTTCCAGGCCGCCTTGTCGCCGTGCAGGGCGATGAGGTCGGGAAAGAGGCTGCGCGCGAACACGAGCGGGTGCCCCTCGCGCGTCTGGTACGACACGAGCGTGACCGGATCGCGCGTACGGCGCCACGCGTCGACCACAGCATCGATGATGGTCCTGTCGACGCCGGGCTGATCCCCGAGAATCACCGCCACCGCTTCCGCACGCGGATCGAGCGCGGCGAGCCCGGCCTGATAGGACGACGCGCACCCCTCGCGGAACTGTGGGTTCTCGACGACCGTGGCCTCGCTCAGGTCGACCTGCCGACGAACTGCGTCCGCGGCACCTCCGAGCACGACGACCACCTGGTCGAGCGCCGACGCCGCGCGGACCTCGGCGAGCACGGCGCCGAGCATCGTGGTCGAGCCCAGCGGCAAGAGCTGCTTGGGCTGGCCAAGACGGGTCGACGCGCCGGCGGCGAGGACGAGCGCGGAGACGAAGGGTCTCATCGCGCGGGGCCGGCGAGGTACCGCCCGGGGTCCAGGTCGAACTGTTCCTGGCAGTGGCGGCAGCAGAAGTACACGACGCGGTCCGCCGTCTCGGAGCGATGCGCGGCCGTCGCCACGTCGACCGTCATTCCGCAGATCGGATCCACGGCCTCGGTGGTGGCCGCGGAAGCAGCCGCCAGTAGCTCGGCCTGCTTGGGGCCTCGGTGGTGCTGGATGATCTCGGCCAGGATGCTCACGGCGATCTCGGACGGGCTCACCGCCCCGATGTCGAGCCCGGCGGGCGCCTTCAGCCGGCCGAGACGCTCGAGCGGCACGCCCCGGTGCCGAAGACTCTCCACGATGACGGTGGCCCGCCGGCGGCTCGCCACCAGGCTCACGTAGCCGGCGTCGGAGCGGAGGATCTGCTCCAGCGCCTCCTCGTCAGCGTCCCCATGCGTGGCCACGACCACCGAGACCCGCGCCGTCAGGGCGTGCGCCCTCGCCACCTCGCGCAGGTCGTCTTCCATGACGACGACCGCGTATTCCGCGGCGCGGCCCAGGGCCGCGAGCGTTTCGACGACCGGTCCGTGGCCGACGATGAGAAGGAGCGGCTTGGTGAGGTACGGTTCCACGTAGATCTCCAGCGTGCCGCCGCTGTGACACGTCATCGGGTAGTCGAGCATCCCCTCGGTCCGGCCCGGACCGCGCGCGGCGTCGCCGACCAGCCCGACGAGCCGCGGCTGGCCGTCGCGAAGCGCGGCCAGCGCCTCACGCACGACGACCGGCTCGGCGCAGGCGCCGCCGACCCAGCCCGAGACGGTCCCGTCCGCGCGGATCAGCGCCTTGGCGCCCGGCTTCGCCGAGGTCGGTCGCTCGCACCGGACGACGGTCGCCAGGGCGAACGGCTCCCCGCGGCGCTGGAGGTCGGCGGCGACGGCGAGCAGCTCGTCGAACATCACCCGCGGTGCCGCCTACTCGGTGACGCCCCTCTCGCGCAAGAGCTTCCACACCTTGGGTGGCGTGATCGGAATGTCCACGTGCCGCACGCCCAGGTGCCAGAGCGCGTCCACCACCGCGTTGGCGATGGCGGCGGGCGCCCCCACCGTGGCGGACTCGCCGACGCCCTTGGCGCCGAGCGGGTGGTGCGGTGACGGCGTGCACGTGTTGCCGGTCTCCCACTTCGGCGTCTCCACCGCGGTGGGCACGAGGTAGTCGATGAAGCTCCCGCCCTGAATGTTGCCGACCTCGTCGTAGGAGATCTCCTCGAACAGCGCGGGGGCAAACCCCATGGTGAGCCCGCCGTGGATCTGACCCTCGACGATCATGGGATTGATGATGTTGCCGCAGTCGTCGATGGCGACGAAGCGGCGCACCTTCACCTCGCCCGTGCCCTTGTCGATGTCCACCACGCAGATGTAGCTACCGAACGGATAGGTGAGGTTCGGTGGATCGTAGTAGCTGACCGCTTCCAGCCCGGCTTCCATCCCCTGCGGATGATTCGTGTAGGCGGCGAACGCAATGTCCTGGATGGTCTTGGACTTTCCCGGCGCGCCCTTGACCGAGAACTTCCCCGGCTCCCACTCGAGGTCCGCTTCCGCGACTTCCAGGAGGTGGGCGGCGATCTTCCGGGCCTTGTCCTGGATCTTGCGCGCGGCCATCGCGGCGGCGGCGCCGGCCACGGGCGTCGAGCGGCTCGCATAGGTGCCGAGCCCGTACGGCGCGGTGTCGGTGTCGCCCTCCTCCACCTGGATGTCGGCCGCGGGAATCCCGAGCTCCTCGGCGAGGATCTGCGCGTACGTGGTCTCGTGGCCCTGCCCCTGCGACTTCGTCCCGAACCGGGCGATGGCCTTGCCGGTGGGATGGATCCGGATCTCGCAGCTATCGAACATCTTGAGGCCGAGGATGTCGAAATGCTTGGAGGGGCCGGCCCCGACGATCTCGGTGAAGCTCGAGATGCCGATGCCCATCAGCTCCCCCCGGGCGCGCTTGTCAGCCTGCTCGCGCCTGAGGTCGGCGTAGCCGATCATGTCCATCGCCTTCTGGAGCGCGGCGCCGTAGTTGCCGCTGTCGTACTCCCAGCCGAGCGCCGACTTGTACGGGAACTGCTCCGGCTGGATGAAGTTCTTCATGCGGAACTCGGCCGGATCCACGCCGAGCTGGTGGGCCATGATGTCGACCATGCGCTCGATCGTGTGCACGGCCTCGGTCACGCGGAACGAGCAGCGGTAGGCGATTCCGCCCGGCGGCTTGTTGGTGTACACGCCGTCCACCTCGACGTGGGCGGCCTTGAGATCGTAGGAGCCCGTGCAGACGTGGAAGAGGCCCGCCGGGAACTTCGACGGGTTGGCGGCGGCGTCGGTGTAGCCGTGATCGGCCAGCGTCTTGATGCGCAGCGCGGTGAGCCGGCCGTCTTTCGCCGCGGCCAGCTCGGCGCTGATGTGATAGTCGCGCGCGAACGAGTCCGCCTGGAGGTTCTCCATGCGGTCCTCGATCCACTTCACCGGCTTGCCCGTGAGCACGGAGGCGGCGACGGCGATGACGTAGCCCGGGTAGATCGGGACCTTGCCGCCGAAGCCGCCGCCGATGTCGGGAGCGATGATGCGGATCTTGTGCTCGGCGAGCCCGACGTGCCCGGCCACCAGCGCGAACACCGTGCGGATCGCGTGCGGGGCCTGCGTGGTCATCCACACCGTCAGCTTGTCGAGGGCCTTGTCGAAGTGGGCGATGCACCCGCACGTCTCGATGGAGGCGACGTGGATGCGCGGGATGTAGATGTCCTCCTTCACCGTGACGGCGGCCTCCGCGAAGGCGCGATCGGTGGCGGCGCGGTCGCCCCACTCCCAGTGCCAGATGTGGTTGTCCTTTTTGTCCTTCTTGTCGGTCCTCAAGATCGGCGCGCCCGGCTCGAGCGCCTTCTTCGGATCGACGACCACCGGCAGCGGCTCGTACTCCACTTCCACGACGGCGGCGCCGTCGGCGGCGGCGTAGCGGCTCGTGGCCAGCACGCCCGCGACCTCCTGGGCCTGGTACATCACCTTCTCGACCGGCAGCACCATCTGGGTATCGGACATCAGGGTCGGCATCCAGTGCAGGTTGTACTTGGCAAGGTCCTGGCCGGTGATGACCGCGAGCACGCCAGGGACGGCCAGGGCCTTCGCGGAGTCGATCTTCACGATCTTCGCGTGGGCGTGGGGGCTCCGCACGATGTCGAGCCAGAGCATGCCGGGGAGCACGACGTCGTCGACGTAGGTGCCCCGGCCGCGGATGAAGCGCGGGTCTTCCTTGCGCTTGATCGAATGCCCCATGCCTCCGACTTCGAGCGAGGTTCTGAGCGTCATGCGGCGCCTCCCTGCCGGATCTTGGCGGCAGCGTATTGGACCGCCTTCACGATGTTGACGTAGCCGGTGCACCGGCAGAGGTTGCCGGAGATGCCCCGGCGGACGTCGTCATCGGTGGGCGTCGGGTTCTTCTGGAGAAACGCGTAGCTCGTCATCAGCATCCCCGGGGTGCAGTAGCCGCACTGCAGCCCGTGCTCCGCCATGAATCCTTCCTGGAGCGGATGGAGCTTGCCGTCCTGCTCCAGCCCTTCCACCGTCATGATCTCCTTGCCGCGCGCCTGTACGGCGAACACCGTGCACGACTTCACCGCCCGTCCGTCCAGGATGACGGCACAGGCGCCGCAGTGGGTCGTGTCGCAGCCGATGTGCGTGCCGGTCAGGCGCAGCACGTCACGGATCAGGTGCACGAGCAGGAGGCGAGGCTCGACGTCGGCCTCGTGCTTCTCGCCGTTGATCGAGAGCTGAACCCGCATCGGCCTCACCGTCCCCCGCCGGCCCGCTCCAGCGCGCGACGGAGCGCGCGGGCGGTCAGCACTCTGACCATGTCC
>JBGPXN010000316.1:0-2369 GCA_041492755.1 Methylomirabilia bacterium
GCAGCGGGTTGTCGGGCGCGAATCCCGACATCGTGATCGTCCGCGTGCCCGCGGCCACCCCCGCCGCCACCGCCCGGAGGATGTTCTCGGACTTGCCCGAGCTCGAGAGGGCGATGAGGACGTCGCCGGCGTCGGCCAGCATGGCCACCTGCTTCTCGAAGACGCGCTCGTAGCCGAGATCGTTCGACAAGCACGTGAGCATGGCGCCGTCGTTGAACGCCAGCGCCCGCATGCCGCCGTTCTTGAGATAGTCGGTGGCCTGATGGCTGGCGATCGACGCGCTCCCGCCGTTGCCCACGAACATGACCTTCCGCCCCTTCGCGGTCTGGTCCGTGACCAGCGCCACCGCCTGCTCCAGGCCGTCGGCGAGGGCGAGCGTGCCCGCGCCGTTCGCGCACTGGACTTGCGTGAGGACCTGGCCGAGCTCGGCGAGATAGCGCGCGGTCATTTCAGCAACGCCGTGATGAACTTGAAGAGCGGCACCGGCTCCACCGCCGTCTTGTTGCCGATGATGCGAACGGCCAGCGCGCCCACCGCGTTGCCGATGAACCCGACCACGTCCATCGGATAGCCGGCGGCCACGCAGGGAGCGGTGACGGCGAGGTACGCGTCGCCGGCGCCCACGCGGTCGACGATCTCGCGCGAGAACACGGGGATCTCGAAGACGCCCTCGCTCTCGCCGGAGGTCATGGCGCCGCGATGGCCACGGGTGATCGAGAACCGGCGCCCGTTGACCTCCTTGGCCAGCCGGCGGATCAGCTCGTCCACCGGGCTGAAGCGGTCGTGCGCGGCCAGCCGGATCTCGGGCTCGTCGATGCAGATGTAGTCGATCCGCGGATACTTCGTGATCAGGTTGAAGCCGATGTTCGCGCTGTTGGTCTGGACGTTCACGGCCAGGAAGCGCGACTCACCGGCGAGGACGTTGATGAGGTCGCGGCCGAGAAAGCCGTGGCCGTAGTCGGCGACGAGCACGAGGTCGTACCCGGCCACGACCTGCCGCAGGTGTCGCTCCACCTGGCGGCCCACGGCATCGGGCAGGTCGGCGTGGTCCAGGAACGCGATCTCGAACACCTTGCTCAGGAACGCCTGCTCCACGAAGCGGCGCTTGATGACGGTGCCGGTGTCGGGCCGGTAGAAGAACGTCGGCGTGACGTTCGGCTTGAGGTGCCCGCGGATGAACTCCTCGCGCGAGTCCCTCGTCCCCAGGCACGTCACCACGTCGACGCGCTCGCAAAAGCCGGCGAGGTGGTTGGCGCAGGCGAGGATCCCGCCCGCGTAGTGCTCCTCGCGGAGATACCGCGTGGTGACGAGCAGCTCCTTGGGCGACTTCCCCATCGCCTCGCAGTAGTGATACTCGTCGATGATGGTGTCGCCGATGACGAGCACGCGCAGCCCGCTCACGCCCTTGAGCAGGCCGATGACGTCGTCGGCCGTGTAGCGCTGGCGGAAGCCGCGCAGGAAGTCGCGCGCCTCCTCCGGGTACACGGGGAAGTGCTCGTTGAGCAGGCCGCTGGAGGAAAACGTGATGTCGTCGGTGAAGTGGATGCGGCCTCCGGCCTCCTCCACCGCCCGCCGCTCGTCGGAGATCTTCCCGGTGAGGTCGCTGTCCTCGTCGGCGTAGTCGCTGCCCTTCACGTACACGTTCGGGCGCAGCCGCTGGATGGCCTCCACCGCGGTCGGCCACTCGTTGACGGCGACCAGGTCGACGACCTCCAGCGCGGCGATGGACTCGGCGCGCAGCCGCTCGTTGAACACGGGCCGCCCCGGGCCCTTGTTCACGAACCGATCGGGCGTGATGGTCACGATCAACAGATCGCCCTGCTCGCGGGCCGCCGCGAAGTGGTGGATGTGCCCGGGATGCACGAGGTCGAACACGCCGTGGCACTGCACCACCCGCTGGCCGAGGGCGCGGGCGCGCTCGAGCGCGGTCGCCGCTTCCTCGACGGACTTGATCTTGTGCGCGAAGGCCAGCGCCACGGTCAGCCCGCCGGCGCCAGGTAACGGAACCAGTCGCGCGTGGCCTCGGTGATGGCCTCGGGCGTCCACACCGGCGCCTGCCGCCAGTATTCGATGTTGTCGAGCATGATCCGCACACCTTCCTCGAACGAGGTCTTGGGCTGCCAGCCCAGCCGACCGGTGATCTTGCCGACGTCGGCATGGGTACAGTCGGGCTCCCCCGGGCGCCTGGCGATGTGCACGACGGCGCCGCCGAGCAGCTCGACGAGGCGATTCACGCTCACCGGCCGGCCGGTCCCCACGTTGAAGGCCTCGCCGCTGGCGTTGGACTGGGCGGCGGCGACGTAGGCGTCGACGACGTCGCGAACGAAGGTGAAGTCACGGGTCTGGGTGCCGTCGCCCACGACCGTGAA
>JBGPXN010000063.1:0-25325 GCA_041492755.1 Methylomirabilia bacterium
CTCCAGGAGCTCGGTTATGTCGAGCAGCAGAACGTCGTCTACCTGGGCCGGTGGGCCGACGCCAAACAGAATCGGCTCCCTGGGCTCGCGGCCGAGCTCGTCGGACTCAAAGTTGACGTCATCGTGACGCAAGGCGGTCCGGCGTCCGCGGCGGCCAAGCAGGCGACCTCGTCGATCCCGATCGTGTTGGCCCAGGTCGGTGATGCCGACGGCATCGGCTTGATCGAGAGCCTCGCGCGGCCCGGGGGCAACGTGACCGGCGTTACCGATCAGTCTGTCGAGCTCAGTGCGAAACGTTTGGAGTTCCTCAGGGAAGCCGTGCCGAAAGCGGCGCGCATCGCTGTGCTTTGGAACGCGGACGATCGGGGGATGACGTTGCGCTACCGGGAAGTGGAGAAGGCCGCCCAGATGCTGCACGTCACGGTGCAGCCGCTTGGCGTCCGCGAGCCGAACGACTTCGATGCCGCATTTTCGGCCATGAGTCTCAATCGCCCCGATGCGCTGTTCCTGGTCACGGATGCACTGACGTCGCTCAACCGAAAGCGCGTCATCGACTTTGCGCTCGTGCACCGGATTCCCGCCATGTATGAGTTCAGCTTCCTCGTCCGGGACGGCGGATTGATGTCGTATGGCGCGAACCAGGATGACAACTATCGCCGGGCCGCGAGCTACGTGGATCGGATCTTCAAGGGAGCCGCACCGAGCGCCCTGCCTGTCGAGCGGCCGAGCCGATACTACCTCACCATCAACCTGAAGACGGCGAGGGCGCTCAGCCTGACGATTCCGCCGTCGCTGCTGCTACGGGCGGATCAGGTGATCGAGTGACGCTCGGGTGACCATTGGAACCCTGACAGACCCCCGGAAGCTGCTCCTGCCTTTTCCACAACAAACGGGACACCACCCCAACGCAACGGTGATCGCCCAGGTGAGCTGCCCCTCGGGCGGGGCGGCGGGCGCGGGCACGCGTGCGCAGAGAAAGACGACGAGCGCGAATCCGACGAGACCGAGCGTGCGCTCAAGATGGTGAAAGCTACGAAGCCGTAGAGCTTGGCGACGTTGCCGCGCGTGATCTTGAATCGGTCGTCCGGGCTCGCGTCCTTGAAGTCTCGCGCGACCACGTCCTGTGAGTGCGGCCACGACGAGGCCTGGTGGGGGTAGTCGGAGGACCACATCATGCGATCCACGCCGACGAAGTGGCGGTTGACGGCGCCCACGTAGTCGTCGATGTGCAGACCTCGACCTCTCTGACCTGACTCAAAGCGGACGGACTAGCGGGTTCCCAAAGGATAGCAACGCGAGACATCGTAGGAACAAGCTGCTTGAGCAGATCGAGACGCTTGCCGCCCAGTCCCAGGGAGGCATCGACGAGACCCGTAACGTTTCCGCCGGGCCGCGCCAGGCTGGCAACAAGACCCTGCCGCACGGGATCACCACTGGCATTCGCCATTACGATTGGGATCGTGTTGGTCGTCCGCTTCGCCGCCAGAGCTGCAGCGATGCCCGCCGTGACCAGAATGTCAACCTTCAGACGGACCAGTTCGGCGGCAAGGTTGGGTAACCGATCGAGCTTCCCGGCTACAAACCGCCACTCGATAGCGATGTTCCGTCCATCAACATACCCATGCTCGCGCAATCCGTTCAGGAATGCCGCCTCGCGGGCGCCCTTCTCGGACCGGTTTGACAGATAACCCATGCGGACAACTTTCGTCTGCTGCGCAAAGACGGGGTTCGCCGCGAACGCGATCGCGGGCATTGCCGCAGCGAGGAGAAACTCGCGTCGCGTTGAGCGGCGCCCTGTGTCCGCCCCAACGCGACGACGTAAACGGTGGCCATCAGAATCTGCTGCTGCGAAAGCAACTCGAATGACGGGAGAGGCCATGCGACGAGTGGAAACGGGCCGAGCGGTCTGGATCGCCGGAGCCGGAATCCTCGCGGTGATCATGCTTCTCGCTGGATGTCTCCCCGCATTGCGCGGCGACGGCGCCGGGTCGGGGGAGTGGCCCAGCTACGGCAACGACGCCGGCGGCACCCGGTACTCGCCGCTGAGCCAGATCGCTCGGGAGAACGTCAGCCGGCTCCGTGTCGCGTGGACCTACCGCACAGAAGAGGTCGGCGGCGCGAGCCCCTGGAGTCACACCGCCTTCGAAGCCACGCTGCTCATGGTGGACGGCACGCTCTTCCTCAGCACGCCCTACAACCGCGTGATCGCCCTCGATCCCGAGACCGGCAAGGCGCGCTGGACCTACGACCCGAAGGTCGATCGCACGCGCCGGCTCGTCGTGTGACCTCGCGCGGTGTCTCGACGTGGCTCGACGCCGAGGCCCGCGCCGGGCAGGCGTGTCGCCGGCGCATCTTCACCGGCACCATCGACGCGCGCCTCATCGCGCTCGACGCGGCCACCGGCGCACCCTGCGCCGACTTCGGCCGGAACGGCGAGGTCGATCTGACGGGAGGGATCAGGGTCGTCGACGACCGTTGCTGCTACCAGGTCACGTCTCCGCCCGCCATCGTGAACGGGCTCGTCGCGCGAACGGTTCTGGCGAACGCTGGCTACCGCCCAGCGGCCAGGCCGCGGGTTCGGCGCCCAGCACGGCACGCCCTACGCGATGTACAGCGGGCCCTTGCTGTCGCCGCTCGGCCTGCCCTGCAATCCACCGCCGGGGGGCGCCCTCACCGCGGTCGATCTCGCCACCGGCGACGTGCGCTGGGAGGTGCCGCTCGGCACGACCCCGGAGGTGTCGATGATGGCCCAGGCGCGCGAATGGGGCTCGTTCAACCTCGGAGGCTCGCTCACGACCGCGGGCGGGCTGGTGTTCGTGGCGGCGGCGCGCGACACGACGTTCCGCGCCTTCGACGTGGAGACCGGCAACGTGCTGTGGAGCGCGGAGCTGCCGGCCAGCGCACAGGCGACGCCCATGACGTATCGAGCCGCGAGCGGCAAGCAGTTCGTCGTCATCGCCGCCGGCGGCCACAGCGGAATCGGCACGAAGATGGGTGATCACGTCGTCGCGTTCACGCTGCCGTAGGCTTCCTCACGGGGATCAGTGGCCGGGATCGGCGGTCAGCCACCGATCCTGCTCGACAGGTGTCGTGTCCGTCGGCGCCGGTCCGGGATGCGCGGTCAGCAATGTAACCGTCTGAAACATTGGACGCTGACACCGGGCCAGGCTAGCGGCAAGATGCCCGGGTGCTGCACGGAGGCTACAATGGAGGCCGTGAAAGTCGTGCTGACGTACGCCGACTACGTGGCGCTGCCCGATGACGGTAAGCGCTACGAGATCCTCGATGGCGAGCTCTCGGTGACCGCGGCGCCGGGCCGGACGCATCAGCGGGTCGTGGGCACACTCTTCAGTCTCTTCGATACCCACGTCCGGGCACGCGGGCTCGGCGAGGTCTACGTGAGCCCATTCGACGTGATCCTCCACGATACGTCGATCGTCCAGCCCGACATCGTGTACGTCGCCACCGCGCGCCTCGGGATCATCAGCGAGCGCGGCGTTGGAGGCACCCCCACGCTCGCGGTCGAGGTCATCTCACCGTCCAGCGGGCAAATCGACCGCCACACCAAGCTGCAGCTCTACGGGCGGTACGGGGTGCCTCACTTCTGGATCGTCGATCCCTTCGCTCGCTCGATCGACACGCACGTCTTGCAGTCCGTCGGTTACGTGTTGGCGGCCCGCGCGGCCGGTGACGAACCGCTCCGCGCCGAGCCCTTCCCCGACCTTACGATTCCGCTCACGTCGCTCTGGGCCTAGCCCGGCGCGGCACATCGCTCAGCGCTGGTTCAGCGCGCGATCGGCGACCTCGACGGTCTTCTCCAGGTGGCCACGGATCTCGGCCAGCCCCGAGGGGATGCCCTTGCTCGTGATGGTCGCGCGCGTGTCGGCGAGGAACTGGTCCAGCGTGTAGTGGCTCATCGCGCGGCTCCTTTCCACGGTCCGTAGCGTCCGCTCTCGACCGAGGTCAGGAACTCGGCGACGAGCAGGTTAAACAGCCCCGGCTCCTCGATGTTCACCGTGTGGCCGGTCATCGGCACCACCACGAGGCCGGCGTGCGGGATGTGCTTCTTCATGAAGAGCCCCGGCCCCAGGCAGGGCTCGTCCTGGTCGCCGACGACGATCAGCGACGGCGCCGCGATGTTCCTCAGCTCGGACTCCAGTTGGTAGATGGTCTTGCGCTTCATCTGGACGCCGCGCGCCATGAGGGCCGAGCCGACGCCGGAGTGATCGAGCACGTTGCGCATGAACTCCGCGTGGCCGCGGGGATCTTTCTCGGCGAAGCCGCGGCGGGCGGGGTTGGCGGCGAAGTTCCGCGCCTTGGCCTCGGCGCCCTCCTTCTCGTAGAGGTCGGCCTGCCGGGCGGCGTTCTTGACGAACTCCTCGGGGTTGTCGCTGCCGCTGCCGGCGCCGCAGATGACGAGGCTGGCGACCAGATCGGGATGACGGATGCCGAAGTTGACGGTCACGCCCCCGCCCAGCGAGAGGCCGCCGACGTGCGCGTGGCGGATGCCGAGGTGCTGCATGAGCGCGCGCAGGTCCTCCACCAGGATCTCGACCGAGTAGGCGTCGCCGTCCTTGGGCACCTCCGACGGCGGATAGCCGCGGTAGTTCCAGGTCACCACCCGGTAGCGCCTGGAGAAGTACCGCACCTGCTGCTCCCAGGAACGGTAGTCGCCCCCGTACTCGTGGCACCAGATGAGCGGGAAGCCCTGGCCGGTCTCTTCGTAGTAGAGATCGATGGGGCCGGTGACGGACGCGAGGCGAGCGGTCGGCATGACTCCTCCCGTGCCACGAGGAATGTGGGCGCATCATACCACCGGGCCCGGGAGTTACCGCGCCGCGGCGGCGCTCATCGCCGCGGCCAGGATGGGCTTGGCCCAGTTCGGCGCCTCCGCCAGCGGGCACGAGCGCACGATCTTGCCTCGTCGCATGTGCAGGGCGAGCGTCGGCTCGGGGGCGACGCCGGCGTGCGGGTCGGCCTCCGCGCTGTTGTCGTAGACGCGAAGCTCGGTGAGGTGGGGTAAGAGACGAATCAGATTGAGACGGCTGCTGTCGTAGCGCGCGCGGACCTGATCCTCGGGGATGTCGTGCCCGCCCCTCGCCACCCGCGCCCGCACCCGGGCGATGTGCAGCTCCGAGCCTTCGAGGCCGACGTACCACACGCGCACCGCGACCCCCGCCGTCATTGCCCGCTGGAGTAACGTCGCGATCGTGGTGCCGCCGAGCGTCGTCTCGAACGCGAACGTCTTGCGCTCGGCGATGGCCCGCTCCAGCAGGCGCCGGCCCTGATGCCAGGCGGCGCTGTTCGCCTCGGTCTGGCCGAGGCCGGGGTTGCGGGCGAGGATCAGCCGCGCGGCCTGGTCGGGGTTGAAGCACTCCACCCCCGATCGGCGAAACGCGGCGCCGGCGAGGCTGCTCTTGCCGGCACCGTTCGTTCCCGCCAGGACGTAGATGCAGGGTTCCGGCGCTTCATCAGCCACGCGTGCGCGCGGCCGCCACCGCGGCCTTGCCCAGCTCCTTCGGCGAGGCGCCGAACGCCGCCTTCATCCGGGCCCGCGCCTTCGGCGTCTGCATCCGCGCGAGCATCGCGTCGAAGTCCGCGGTCAACGCGTCGAGCGTGCGCCCCGTCGCCTTCGTGAGCGCGTTGAACTCATCCACCGAAATCAGAATCGCCTTCGGCACATCGTGCTTGGTGATGACGACCACGCCCCCCTGGAGCACCAGTTCCAGGACGCGCCCGAGCTGCTTCTTGGCGTCGGTCGCGGTGAACGACGACGGCGGCTCTCCCCGCCGATTACGGAACTCGACGATGGGATCGGGTGGGCGAGCGGCGCTGGCAGGGCTCACGGCTTGGCCTCCTTGGAGCTCATATTAGTCGTTTTGGGCTAAACGAGCAAACTGGCCTCCGGGGGAGGCAGGAGCAAGACACCCGGCCCTTCTCGGACACGTCCACTCCGGCCCGCCCTCGTTCTCGCTCGCCTCAGGCCCGGCGGGTGCCGCTGGCCCGCGCTCGGCGCTTCGGACAACCGGGCAGCGCTCCCGAAAGATAGGCCAGCCGGGCGGGGCGGGCGGCGAACGAACTGGGGCGCATGGCGGTTGGTGGCAGAACAGTCGAAGCGAGTAG
The DNA here is from genome assembly GCA_041492755.1 of Methylomirabilia bacterium. Classification (GTDB taxonomy): domain Bacteria; phylum Methylomirabilota; class Methylomirabilia; order Rokubacteriales; family CSP1-6; genus JBGPXN01. Next base: position 6,124 of record JBGPXN010000063.1, read on the forward strand.
TCAGGGCGGTGAGCAGTCAGGGCTGCTCGACGATCGAGACGGGGAGGCAAGCAGAGCCTCGATGACCCGCGGATCGTGCAAGAGGGCGATCAGCCGCAGCCGGCCCCTGTATAGCAGGCTAGCGGCCAGCGTGGCAAACCGGAGGCGCACGACAACGAGCGGCGGCGAGAGGGGCGGGGGCGGCGCCAGGGCGCCCGTGTCCGAGAAGGGGCTTTATGTCGCCTATGCTCTAGGTCTAGCGCGGAGCGCATCGGAGGCCGAACGGGCTACAGTCGGGTTCCATTAACTTTCTTGAGTCCGGACTCCCTCAGCAGCGCCCGGACGTCCCTTTCGCCAATGGGCCTACCGCGGAGCGGTCCCCGGGGCGAATACCGCGGCATGTCGATTCCGAACTTGTCAGGGACGATGGGCGGATCGAAAAGGCGGATACTCTGGAGGCGTAAATAGCCGAAAAGAAAATTGTCGCCAACTGGTTCTGGGCGATAGCTAAAATTCTGGATGTCAGCGATGAGACCCTCTTTGCTGCATGCACCTAGCCGCTCACCAAACGTCTGCCACGCCTGCCCAATTGAATCGGAATCGCGTGCTACCACGCGCCCAACACCGCGGATGCTGCGGCCACCCGCTGGGCGCTCATGCCGTACAGTCTGGGACCACAGGACGTAGAAAAACAGGTAGGACCCTGGAGAGAGCCGCCGCTCCGGCTCAACAGAAGGCTCCCAGAACACGGCCGTCCTCCAGATTTTCTTCTTCTTTCGGATGAAGTTGAACCATTCGAATGCCGTATAGGCGATGTATCCGGTCAACGGCACTTCCTGTCGATGGTCAGAAGGAAGGGGGGACATAATAATTGTTGGTCCTCCCTGTCCGTGTCTCGTCAATGTTTGTGGTAATAGCGTCTCGATTGCGGAGGTCGAAGGCACTTGCTTGAAGACTCTTGGTCAGCAGCGATCACTCACGCAGGAGGGCGCGAAACCCCGCCTGCACGAAATGAATGTCTGCGGTGAGTGCGCTGTCGAGGGCGCGTTCCTTCATCACGACGAACGAGATGCAGTCGGTGAGACTCCAGTCCTTGTCGTGTCGCTCGGAGTACAACGCGAAGGCCCGCAAAAACATCGAGGCACTCCCCGCAACGGTCGTGATCGCGGAGTCGCTCCGCACGGCCCGGATGGCCTCGATCGCCCAACGTCGCCGGTCGGCTCGGCATAGCGCGTCCGCGACTTCCGTGAGCACGGCCTCGGTCGTGACGAGAGGGCCCGTGCTTCGGGCCGACCAATCGAGCGCGCGCTCGTGCCACTGGTCGTTCTTGTTCATGAGCGCGAGCCAGTACACAGTGTCCACGAAGAGAGGTGTCTGCGTGTTAGCGCTGCGACGCGCCATGGGCGTACACGTCGTGTCTCGTGGCGAAATCGCGCGGAAGCTCCGCTGGTCCACCGGCGGCCACGATCCGCCGCACCGACGCATGGCCCGGGGCGGTCGCTACGCGTCTTGCCTCCACCAGGAGGATCTCACCGTCTTGGAGGTCGACGGGGTCGAGGGGTTTGAGCACACCTCCCTTGACCTGAGCAAAGAAGTGGTGTGTCTCGGCGGCGGAGGCTGAGACCTTCGGTGACCCATGCCGCGCCGACGTTGCGCTCGCCGCCGGATCACCCGAACCCAGGAGCCACTTGACGTCGTGCCGGGCATCGGTCACATCGACGGGGCTCTCCCCGGGAATCTGCAGGAGGTACTGCTCGCCGCGGCGGACGAGATTCAGCTTGCGCTCGCCGCTCCGCCGGTCGGCCCCAAGCCTCGGCAGAAGTTCGAGCAGGCGGGCGGCGGTCAGCCCGAAGTCCAGGACGTCGTGTCCCGATTCACAAAGAAGGATCACGCCGATAGCTTGGCGCTCACGAAATTCGTGCTCTCTGATCCCGAACCACCAGTGGTCTCCTGCGGGGTGCTCGCTGGCGCCCAGGATTCCAACGACGCCGCTCGGCGTGCTCGCCCACCGCGCCCCCCGGCGCGCCCCCAAGGTAGCCGAAATCCCGCGGTTCGCGAGACCAGTCAGGTACTCGCACTTCTTCTCGTGCCACTTGTCGACCCGCCCCGAGGTTCGTTCCACTAGCGGTTACTCAAGAGGCGCACCGGTGGAGCTGCCACTCGCGCTCGGCGGCGTGACCGTCCGCCCAGGATTCGTACGGTCGCCAGGAACCGTTGCGGTCGGGCTGCATGTAGATGCGCCTCCTGCACGAGCGACATGGCTTGAGGTAGCCGGACGCCGGCGCGGGGATCATCGAAACTATCGCTTCTGGCTGTCCGGATCTCACCGGCCAGGGTCCGGCCTGGCCCGAGAGCACAGGGTTGGGAGCCGCCGGCGGAACGATGATGGCGGGCGGTGCGAGTTCCTCAAGGGACACCCCGTCCGCCGCCGGGCGACAGTGAGCCCAGGCGATCGTGAGGAAGTCCGCACCCGCCGCGTTCTCCCGGTTGATCGCCTCCCACTCCTCGACTTCGACCCGGTAGCGACGGATGAGCTTTCGCTGACATCGCTGGTGCGCCGCCTGCTGCTCGGGTAGGGCGAACTTGTCCGACGCCATCAGCAGATAGATACAGCCGATGCTGTCGAGCAGCCGGCCCATTGCCGAGAAGCCGCCACGTCCGTCCGCAGGCTCACGGCGGAGCTGGCGCACAGAGTTCACTGCAGCTCCCATCAGGACATCACGCCCCCGTTCGTTCATCAGTGCCGCCTCGGCGCTGGCTTCGTCTGCCGCATCTGGTTGTTGGGCAGCGCGCTCGCTGACTTCATGACCCGGCCTTCTCGGCAAGCCGCTGTAGCGCTTCGCGGAGTCCCGCAAGCTGGTCACTTGTGAGCGGATGCATCGCGCGTGCGCGCGGTTCGTCAGTGTCCAGCGCGTAACCGCAGCACGCGAAGAACTCGTCCCAGTGCGGCACGAGCGCGGCTAGCTCAAACTCGACACGGCACGCGGGGCACGAGTATGCGTAGTTCTTGTTCGCGTTGATGAACTGCGCGAGCTGGCGACCGCAAGCCCCGCACACGAGACCAGGCAGGTCTCGTTGCCCGAGGGTCCGAGGGGTGCCGCACGCCTCGCAGTTCTGGGTGACGAAGCCGTTCCCGCGACTCCTGACAACGATGCTGCGTGTCTGGTGACAGCGCGACTCCGATCCCACAAGAGCCAACTTGCCGTTCATTCTTTCATTCAAGCCGCGCCTTCCCGGCCTGCGCCTGTCTAAAGTGTGATCTCTCTCGAGTGAAAGTATAGATAGAATACGGAGGCCGTCAAGCTCGATGCGGCACCTGGCCGACCGGTCCGCCAGCGAGGACCGGACGCAGGCGGCGCGCGGCTACACGCTGTTCGACCTGACCGGCCGGTATCGCTGGCGGGACCGGAAAGCGTTCGTCAGCATCGAGAACCTCACGGACGTCGACGGGCGAGAGGCCCAGTTCTTCTTCGTGTCGCGGCTGCGCGGCGAGCCACTGGAGGGGGTGCCCGACGCGCACTTCACGCCGGGCCATCCGCGCTCGGTGCTGGGCGGTGTCGCCCGGCGGTTCTGAGAGCCGGTCAGTCGCCGAGCACGCCGACGCGGTTGCGGCCCGCGTGCTTGGCCATGTAGAGCGCGCGGTCCGCGGCCGGGATCAAGTCCTGCACGGAGGGCACGTCCTCGGGCAGGCAGGCGACGCCCAGGCTGGCGGTGACCTTGCCGCCCCCGATGCCCTGGGCCGCGATGACGCCGCGCAACCGCTCGGCATACGCGACGGCGCCGATCTTCGGCGTGTCGACCAGGATCACCGCGAACTCGTCCCCGCCGTAGCGGCAGATCACCGTGAAGCTGCGCGAGTGCTCGAGCAGCACCCGCCCGACGTCTTGCAGCGCGGTGTCGCCGGCCGGATGGCCCCGGGTGTCGTTCACCGTCTTGAAGTGATCGAGATCGACGAGCACGAGCGACACCGGACGCGCGAAGCGCGCGTGGCGTCGCGCTTCCTCTTCCAGCCGCACGTTGAGGTAGCGGCGGTTGTAGACGCCGGTGAGCCCGTCCTTGAAGGACAGCTCCTCGAGCTGGTGATTGCGGATGGCGACCGCGGCTTGCGAGGCGAGCGCGTGCACCAGGTCCTCGTAGTCGGGATCGAACGGAACGACCTCGTTCTTGTCGTTCAGCGCGTTGATGAGCTGGAGCACGCCCAGCATGGCGCCCGACGGCTCTTGCAGCGGGATGACCAGGAGCGAGCGCGTGCGGTAGTTGTTGCGCTCGTCCCACCGGGGATTGAAGGTGAAGGGGCCGTCCGGCGGCAGCGCATAGGCGTCGGGCACGTTCACGAGGTTGCCCGACTTCGCGACGTACCCGGCGATGCTGTGGGTGGTGAGCTTCAAGGGCTGGGCGTGGAGCTGCTGGCGCATCTCGCGCTCGCCCACGCGCCGCGCGAGGACGTCGTTGGCCACCACCGTGAAGCGCAGGGTGTCGCCCTCGCGCAGGAACAACGTTCCGGCCTCGGCGTGGGTGAAGCGCCGGGCCTCGGTGAGGATGCGCTCGAGCAGGGTCGAGAGATCCGGCTCGCTCGTGAGGGCGATCCCGATCTGCACGAGCTCGCGGAGGAGCGCGGTGAGGTCCGACGGTAGGGCCATACCGACATTCTGCCATCGTCAGTGGGCAACGGGCATCTCGATCGTGTAGAGGGCGAGCGCTTCCACCGCAGTCCCGAGCGCGACGAGCCGACCATCTTCGAACGGTGGCGCCACCAGCTGCAGTCCGACCGGCAGCCGCGCGCGGGTGCGGCCGCAGGGAACCGACACGGCCGGGAAGCCGATGAAGCTCCACGGGATGCAATTGCGCGAGAGCACCAGCAGGAACCGCTCGGCGTCGCCGACCAGCGGCGCCTGCACGAGCGACGTCGGCAGGGCGATCGCGTCGACGTCCGCGAAGAGCCTCAGCATGCGGAGGCGGAACTCCTCGCGCAGCCGCTGCGCCGCGAGGTAGACGGTGGCCGGCACGCGGCTCGCCTCCTGGAGCTGGTCGCGGGTCTCGGGCGTGTAGCGGTGGAGGCGCGCGGCGAGCCAGGGGCCATGCAGGGTGGCCGCCTCGGCGCGGCTCACGATCATGCCGGCGGCGTTCGTCATCTCCAGATCCGCGGCCGACGGCGCGTCGATCGTGCGTAGCGCCACGCCCGCCGCGCGCAAGCCGTCGAGCGCCGTCTCCACCGCGCGCGCGACGTCCGGCTCGGCCCCGTCGAGCGCAGCGGCGGGAACGCCGATCCGCAACCCGTTGACGGCGCGTCCGGCATAGGTCGCGTACGGTGGACCCGGCGGGCCCACCGCGTTGGGATCGCGGGGATCGGGCCCGGCCACGACGTCGAGGAGCAGCGCGGCGTCCTCGACCGTCGCGGCCATCGGGGCCACGTGGTCCATCGACCACGAGAGCGTGACCACGCCGTGCGTCGGCACGAGACCGAACGTCGGCTTGAAGCCCACGACGCCGCTGAGCGCCGCCGGCACGCGGATGGACGCGCGCGTGTCCGTGCCGAGCGCGCCCGGCGCCATGCCCGTGGCCACGGCGATGGCCGAGCCGCCGGTGGAGCCGCCGGGGATCCGGCTCGGATCCCACGGGTTGCGGCTCTGCGGCGTCGTCACGCCCAGCGCGAACTCGTGCGTCTCCGTCTTGCCGATGATGATGGCGCCGGCGGCGCGCAGGCGGGCCACCGCGCAGGCGTCTTCGCGCGGCACGCAATCGTCGAGCACCTTGGAGCTGGCCGTCGTCGGCACGCCGGCGACGTGGATGACGTCTTTCACCGAGATGGGCACGCCGTGCAGCGTGCCGCGTAGCCGTCCCGCCCTGCGCTCGGCGTCGAGCCGTTCGGCGTGGACCAAAGCGTCCGCCTCCAGCACGGTGACGAACGCACGCAGGGCGGCGTTCCGCGCGGCGATGCGCTCGAGACATGTGGTCACGACGTCGCGCGCGCTGGCCGAGCCGTCGCGGATGGCGCGCGCGAGGGCGGCGACGGTCGGGACGGAGCCGGGGGGCCGATCGGCGGCCCGCGCGCTCGGGGGCGGCGCCGGCATCACGAGGTCGCGCGGGCGGTAGGTGAAGGCCGGCCGCGCATCGGGATCGGGGATCGCATGCTCCGCCACCCAGTCGGCGGCCCACCGGACCAAGTCCCGGGTGTTCACGACGCTTCTCGGGTGTTCACGACGTTCCTCCACGCGGGACCGGCAGCGATTCCCGCTCCGGCCGCTGGCTCGACGGCGTTGGCGATGACGCGATGGCGGAGTCCAGTAGGTGACAGGCGGCCTGATGTCCATCGCCGCCGGTGGTTCTGAGCACCGGCATCTCCCGCTCGCAGCGGTCGTGCCCGTCGGGACATCGTCCGAAGAACCGGCACACCGTGGGCGACGGATCGATCGGGCTGCCCGGCTCGCCGGCCAGGCGCACGCGCGGCCGGCGGGCTCCCGGATCGAGCGCGGGAATCGCGGAGATCAGCGCCCGCGTGTAGGGATGGCCGGGGCGGTCGAACACGGTGTCGACGGGGCCCGCCTCGACGATCCGGCCGAGGTACATCACGAGCACGCGGTCGCTCAGGAGACGGACGAGGTTGAGATCGTGGGAGACGAACAGGTAGGTCATCCCGAGTCGCTGGCGAAGGTCGGCGAGCACGTGCAGGATCACCGCCTGCACGGACACGTCGAGCGCCGACGTCGGCTCGTCGAGCACGAGCAGCCGCGGGCGCACCGCGATGGCCCGCGCGATCCCCACGCGCTGCTGCTGCCCGCCGGAGAGCTGATGCGGGAAGCGCCGCAGCAGCTCGGCCGGAAGTCCGACGAGGTCGGCGGCCGCGCGGACGCGCGTGTCGAGCTCGGCCCGCGCGGTGATCCGGGCGAGTCGCTTCAGCGGCTCGGCGATCGTGTCGAAGGCGGTGAAGCGCGGGTTGAGGCTGTCCGCCGGGTCCTGGAACACCATCTGGATGGCGGCGCGCGCGGCGGTCGCCGCGAAGCGCGCGGCGGGGATCGAGCCGACGTCCTCGCCCGCGAAGAAGATCCGCCCGCCGGTCGGATCGAGCAGCCGGGTCACCAGGCGGACGATCGTCGACTTCCCACAGCCTGACTCGCCGACCAGCCCCACGCACTCCCCGGACGCGATGGTAAAGCTCACGTCGTCCACGGCGTGGACGGCGCGCGGCGTGCCCCGCACCGGGAAGCGCTTGCTCAACGAGCGGACGTCGAGGAGCGGCGTCGCGCTCATGACCGGGACCGGAGATGGGCTGACGGGCGCGCTCACGACGGGAACCGGCAGGCGACGAGGTGGCCGCGCGCGATTTGCTGGCGGGGCAGTGGCGGCTCGTCGCAGGCGGGCGCGGCGCGCTCGCAGCGGAGCCGGTAGCGGCACGGTGGCAGCACGCCGCGCAGGTCCGGCACGCCGCCGGGAATGGGCGCGAGGTCGGCGAGCCTCGCGCCGGCACGCGGCGTGGAGGCGATCAGCCGGGCGGTGTAGGGATGGCGTGGAGCGCGGAACAGCTCGAGTGTCGGCGCCGTTTCCACCACGTGCCCCGCGTGCATGACGACGATCCGGTCGCAGCGCTCGCCCACCAGGGCCAGGTCGTGGGTGATCAGCACCGTCGCCATCTGGCTGCGCCGGGCCAGATCTTCGATCAGCTCCAGAATGGCCGCCTGGGTGGTCACGTCGAGCCCGGTGGTCGGCTCGTCGGCGATGAGCAACGCGGGCGAGCAGGCGACGGCGAGCGCGATCATCACGCGCTGGCACATCCCACCCGAGAGCTCGAACGGGTAGGCCCCCCACGCGCGGGCGGGATCGGCGATCTGCACCTGCGCGAGCAGCTCGAGCGCTCGCGCGCGCACGCGCGCGCGGCCCAGGTTGGCGTGGCGAACGAGCACGTCCTCGATCTGCCGGCCCACCGTCCGGATCGGGTTCAGCGCGGTGCGCGGGTTCTGGAAGATCATCGACAGCTCCCGCCCGCGATACTCCTCGCGCTGCGTCTCCGAGGCGGCGATCAGATCGAGGCCGCCGAAGACGGCGCGCCCGCTCGTGATGCGTGCGGCCGGATGCAGGATGCCCAGGATGGCGAGCGCGCTCACCGACTTCCCGGATCCGCTCTCGCCGACCAGACCAACCGTCTCGCCGCGCGCGACCGTGAAGGCGACGTCCTCGAGCGCGCGCACCACGCCGTCGCGCGTCTGGAACTCGACGGAGAGGTCCTCGACGGACAGGAGCGGGACGGCGGCGGCGGGAACGGTCACGTCCGCCGCCGCGGGTCGATCAGGTCGCGCAGGCCGTCACCGAGCAGGTTGAAGCAGAAGACGGCGAGCATGAGGGCCAGCCCGGGGAAGAGCGAGACCCACCATTCCCCCGAGACCATGAAGGCGGCGCCGTCGGCGACCATGATGCCCCATTCCGGTGTGGGCGGGCGCACGCCCAGGCCGATGAACGACAGCGCCGCCGCGTTCAGGATGGCCCAGCCGAGGTTCAGCGACACCTGCACCATCATCGGCGGCAGGCAGTTGGGGAAGACGTGGAACGCGAGCACGCGCCCCGGCCCGTTGCCGGCCAGGCGCGCGGCCTCCACGAACCCGGCGTCGCGGCGGACGTTGGTCTCCGCGCGCGCCATGCGCGCGTAGAACGGCAGGTTGATGATCGCGGTGGCGTACACGATGTTGGCCACGGTGTTGCCGAGCGCGGCCACGATCGCCATGGCCAGCACGAAGAGCGGAAACGCCATGATCGTGTCGGTGAGCCGGCTCACCAGCCGCTCGGTCCAGCCCCCGAAGAAGCCCGCGCAGGCGCCCGCGGCGCTCCCCAGCACGAACGACAACGCCACCGCGCTCACCGCGATGACGAGATCGAGCCGGGTGGCCACGATCATCCGGCTCAGCACGTCACGCCCGACCTGGTCGGTACCGAACCAGTGCGCGCGTGACGGCGGCTGGAGGGTTTGGGCCGCGTCGGTGGCCAGGGGATCGTACGGCGCGATCCAGACGCCGAAGAGCGCGAAGAAGAGCAGGACGAGCAGGAGGGCGAACGCCGCCCCCGTCACGGGGTTCTCGCCGACGACATAGCGGCCGTGGCGCAGGAGCGCGATCACGTCTCGATCCGCACGCGGGCGTCGATGACGCCGTAGAGGACGTCGATCAGGAGGTTCAGGAGCACGTAGAGGCTCGCCATCGCGAGCACGAAGCCCTGCACTGGCGCGTAGTCCGACGCGATCAGGGCCTCCAGCGCGTAGGACCCGATGCCCGGCCACGCGAAGACCTTCTCCACGACCACGTTGGCTCCGAGCAGGAACGAGAAGACCATGCCGAGGAGCGTGATCACGGGCAGCAGGGCGTTGCGGAGCGCGTAGGTCACCATCACCGTGTGGCGCGACAGGCCGGCCGCGCGCGCGGTCCGCACGAAGTCGCTGGCCAGCACGCCCAGCATCGCGGCGCGCGTCATGCGGGCGATGGGCGCCATCGCGAACAGGGCCAGGGTGACGGCGGGCAGGATCATCTGCCGGGCGGTGGCCCAGAACAGCGCGCCGTCACCGGCCAGCACGCTGTCGATCAGGAACATTCGCGTGACGGGCCGCGGGGGGGTGGAGAACGCGTCGAGCCGGCCGAGCGGCGCGGGCGCCCATCCGAGCAGGTAATAGAACACGTACACGAGCACGAGCCCGGTGAAGAAGATCGGCAGCGACACGCCGGCGGTAGTGAGCAGGCGCGCGAGATGATCGATCCAGGAGCCGGGCCGGGTGGCGGCCAGGATTCCGAGCGGCAGCGCCACCGAGACGGCGAGGACCAGACCGCAGAGCGTCAGCTCGAGCGACGCGGGCAGGCGGGCGAGCAGGTCGGCGGTCACCGGTTGTCCGGTGGTGAGGGAGTGGCCGAGATCGCCGCGCGCGAGATCGCGAACGTACAGGGCGAACTGCTCGGGCAGGCTGCGGTCGAGCCCGAGCTTGGTCCGGATCTCGGCGATCGCCTGCTGGGTCGCCGCCGGCCCCGCGAAGAACGCGGCGGGATCGCCGGGCAGGGCGCGGTTGAGCAGGAACGTGACCACCACCACGCCGATGAGGCCGGGCGCCGCGGCCAGCAGGCGGCGCCCGATCATCCGCAGCAGCGGTGAGCGCACCATCTACTGCTTGGTGAGGGTGCGGAAGTCGAGCTGGCGGTGGAACCAGTACTGATAGCCGCCGACGTTCTTCTGCATGGCCACGTCGGCGTTCGGCTGCATCAGCGGCACCTTGGGGACATCGGCGATGGCGATGCGGGTGAAGCCGCGCACCAGGTCGGCGTATTTCTTGGGATCGGATTCCTGGTGAGCTGCCTCGATCAGCTTGTCGATCTCGGGGTTCTGGTACGACGAGGTGTTGAACAGCGAGTTCTGGCCGTGGTAGGTCCAGAGGAAGAAGTACTCCGGATAGTTCAGCCAGCCGCCGAACTGGTTGATGAAGATCGGCAGGTCTTTCTTGAGCAGGGCGGCCCGCCAGTTCGCGGGCGTGATCTTGTTGATCGTCGTCTTGATCCCGATCCCGGCCAGCGCCTCCTGCAAGATGACGGCGGCCGGCTCGTAGACGGTGGTGTTGCCGATGTCGAACGACAGCGTCGTCTCGAACCCGTTGGGGAATCCGGCCTCCGTGAGGAGCGCCCGGGCGCGCGCGCGGTCGTGCTTGTAGGGCCAGAGGGCGGGGTCGTGCCCCGGCGTGTTGCTGGCGACGGGGGTGTTCAGCACGACGCCGCGCCCGAACATCGACGCCTCGAAGATCTTCTCGCGCGGCACGACGTGGGCCACCGCCTGCCGCACCTTGACGTTGTTGAACGGCGGATTCTTGGCGTTCATGCCGACGTAGATCACCGCGTTCTCGACCGGCGTGCCGATCACGGTGAGCTTGCCGCTCTTGGCCATGTCCGCCACGTCGCGGGGCGGGAAGTCGACGGACACGTCGGCGTCGCCGCGCTCGAGCAGCGCGCGGCGGTTGCCCGCGGACGGCACTTCGCGCACGATCACGCGCTTGATCTTCGGCAGCGGCCCCGATTTCCAATCGTCGAAGCGGACGTAAATCGTCTCCTGACCGGGCTTCCACGACTCCAGCCGGTACGCGCCGCCCCCGGCGTCGTTGTTCTTGAGCCACTCCATCGCCCACGGGTCCTTGTCCGTCGCGTTCTTCCTGGCCAGGGTGGAGTTGATGACGACGGGCACCGGCACCGCGAGATCCGGCAGCGTCCACTTGTCCTTGCGCAGGAAGGTGACGCGGAAGGTGAAGTCGTCGACGACCACGAACTGGTCGGGCTTCTCCAGCGAGCCGGCTTTCATCTGGAAGGTCGGGAAGCCACCGACCGTCACCGCGCGGTCGAACGACCACTTCACGTCCCTGGCCGTCACCGGCGAGCCGTCGTGGAACTTCGCATCCTTCCGCAGCTTGAACGTGACCGACATGCCGTCGGGCGCCATCGTCCACGACTCGGCCAGCTCCGGCTTGAGGACGTTGTGGTCGTATGACCGCGAGCCGTCGGCCAGCGTCTTCGTTCCGTGGGAGAGCAGCCGGTCGTACAGGGTCCAGGACGCGCCGTAGGCGCGGAAGTTCGCGCCCACGCCGTGGATGTCCATGCTGTTCGGCCCGAACTCCGTCAGCACCACCAGTGTCTCGGCTCGGCCCTGCGCCGCCGCCGGCGCCGCCAGCGCCGATGCGGCCAGGATCAGCGTGAGCACCCGTGCGACAGTCGTCATCGAAGGTCCTCCTTGGCAAATGGCCTGCCGCCTGCACGCGTTCGTGAAATCGAGGACTTGGGGGTTCGCCAGGTCGCCGGCGCGCCCGCGCCGCGGGCACCGCCGCGCGGCTCTGCCCATCGATGAGGCAGCAAGCTATCACATCCTGTGGTCCACTACAGGCCGCGCGGCCTTGACACCGCCGGACGGCGAGCCTTTAATCGCCACCTGTTTTCTTTGATCGCCACCTGTTCTCTGGAGTGATCGACCCATGACCGTGAGCATCGCCGCCGCGAACCGCGAGGCCGTCGATCGCCTGTGCCGTGCCCGGCCGACGTGGATCGCGATGAGCACGGCTCGCGAGGCGCTCGGCCTGAACGGCCGGACGCTGTTGCACGCCGGCCCCCCGATCGCCTGGGACCGCATGTGCGATCCGATGCGCGGCGCCGTGCTGTGCGCGGCCCAGTACGAAGGCTGGGCGGCTGACCCGGTCGAGGCGGAGCGACTCGCGGAGTCCGGGGACATCGCCTTCGCGCCGTGTCACTCGCGCGGTGCCGTCGGCCCGATGGCGGGCATCATCTCCCCGCGCATGCCCGTTATCGTGGTCGAGGACCCGGTGAACGGCACGCGCGCGTGGTCGACGATGGGGACGGGGCCGGGGCCGCAGATCCGCTTCGGCGCGCACGGGCCGGAGATCCTGGCGCGGCTGGCGTGGAACCACGAGGTGCTGGCGCCCGCGCTGCAGACCGTGCTCGATCGTGAGGGTCCGCTCGACCTCACCGCGCTGATGGCGCAGGCGCTCACGATGGGCGACGAGATGCACATGCGCAATGCCGCCTCCACGTCGCTGCTCGCGCGCTGGCTCGCGGGGCCGCTGGTGAGCGCGGTGAAGGATCCGACCCAGCTCGAGCGCGTCCTGCGCTTCCTCACCCGCGACAACGACCAGCACTTCCTGACGTGGGCCATGGGCGCGGCCAAGACGGCGGCCCGCGCGATCGAGGGGCTCGAGGGCTCCACGATGGTGTCGGCGATGGCGCGCAACGGCGTGGAGTTCGGCATCCGCGTGGCCGGCCTCGGCGATCGCTGGTTCACCGGCCCCGCCAGCGTCGTCGCCGGCGCCTACTTCCCCGGGTTCAGCGCGGCCGACGCCAACCGCGACATCGGCGACTCCGCGATCATGGAGACGTACGGCCTCGGGGGCATGGCGATGGTGGCCTCGCCGGCCGTCATCCGGATCGTCGGGGCGAAATCCTTCCAGGCCGCGCTCGCCACCACGCGGAGCATGCAGGAGATCACCGCGGGGGCAAACCCGGCGTTCTCGATCGCCGCCGTCGACGGCGACGGGGCACCGACCGGGATCGACGTTCGCCGGGTGGTGGAGAGCGGCATCGTGCCGTCGATCAACACGGCCATCGCCCACCGCGATCGCCGGGTCGCGCGCATCATCGGCGCCGGCATCGCCACCCCGCCGCTCGAGCCGTTCACCGAGGCGCTGCTGGCTTTCGATGGAGCGTACCGATGACGACGGGCGCCGTCCGCGCCGTGGTGTGGCGCTCCTACTACCAGGATTCGATGGCGCTCATGCGCCTGGCCGCGACGCTGCGCGAGCGGCCGGGTGTGCGTGAAGCCGCCGCGCTCATGGGCACGCCGGCCAACCATGACGTGCTCCGCGGCGCCGGTCTCGCCGTGCCCGAGGCCGCGGACGCGGGCCCGAGCGATCTCGTGCTGGTGGTGTCCGCCGCCACCGACGCGGACGCGGAGGCGGCGCTGGGCGCGGCGCGCGAGTTCTTCGAGCGGCGGCAGCGGGTGGTCGAAGAAAGCGGCCGGCGGCGGCCGCGCACGCTGAGCTCCGCCCGTCGTGATCTTCCGGACGCCAATCTCGTCGCGATCTCGGTGCCCGGCGAATACGCCGCCGCCGAGGCGATGCGCGCGCTCAAGGCCGGGCTGCACGTCTTCCTCTTCAGCGACAACGTCGCGCTCGAGGACGAGATCGCCCTCAAGCGCCTGGCCGTCGAGCGCCAGCTCTTCTGCATGGGGCCCGACTGCGGGACGGCTTACGTCAACGGCGTCGGCCTCGGCTTCGCCAACGTGGTGACGCGTGGCCGCGTCGGCTGCGTGGCGGCCTCCGGGACGGGGCTGCAGGCCGTCGTGTCGCGACTCGATGCCCTCGGCGAAGGGATCTCTCACGCCATTGGCGTGGGCGGCCGCGACCTCGGGGCCGCCGTCGATGGCGCGATGACGAAGCTGGCCCTGCACGCGCTGGCCGCCGACACCGGCACCGAGCTGATCGTCGTCATCTCCAAGCCGCCCGCCCCGAGCGTCCTGTCCCCGCTCGAGCAGGCGATTCGCGCGACCGGCAAGCCGGTGGTCGTGTGCTGTCTCGGCGCCGCCCCGCGCGCCGACGGCAACGCCCGGTGGGTGGCGACGCTGGACGACGCCGCGGGCTGCGCGGTGGCGACGCTGCGTGGTCAGGCATGGACGCCGCGCTCGTTTGGTGATCCGGCAACCGTCCGCACGCGGCTCGAGAGCATTCGCGGTGGAAGCGGGGCGCTGCTCGGTCTCTACACCGGCGGCACCCTCGCCCACGAGGCGCGGGTGGTGCTCGAGCCGCTGATCGGCGCCGTCGCGTACGGAGCGCACGGTGGCGGCCCACACCGGGTGCTCGATCTCGGCGAGGACGAGTTCACGGTGGGGCGGCCGCATCCGATGATCGATCCCGAGGCGCGCGCGGCGCGCGTGCGGGACTCGGTGGAACGCGCGGACGTTGGCGTGCTCTTGCTCGACCTGGTGCTCGGCAAGGCGGCGCACGCCGACCCGGCCACCCCACTCGTCACGGCGCTCTTCGATGCGCGGCGCGCGGCCGAGCGCGCCGGGCGGTCGCTGACGGTGGTCGCGTCGGTCACGGGCACCGCGCGGGATCCGCAGGGACTTCAGCGCCAGACCGAGGCGCTGGAAGGGGCGGGCACGATCGTGCTGCCGTCGAACGCCGAGGCCGCGCGCTTCGCGGCGCTCACGCTCCGTCGCGATCTCGCGACGACGCTGCTGGGAGGATCGTCATGAGCATCGAGCGCCTGCTGGGCCGACCGCTGGCCGTGATCAACGTCGGGCTCGAGGTGTTCGCTCAGGAGCTCGAGGCCGACGGCGTTCCCGTGGTGCACCTGGACTGGCGGCCGCCGGTGGGTGGTCCGCGGATCGCCGCGATCCTGGCCCGCCTCGCCGATGACGAGGGTGCCGGCGGGATGGGTGGGTCATGAGCCTGATCGTCGCGGCCGTCGGCGGCAACGCGCTCGTCGCCCGCGAAGGCGTCGGCGCCCCGACGGAATGGTTCGACGCTCTCGCCAAGGTGCTGCCGCCGCTCGTCGATCTGCTCGTGGCCGGCCACCGTGTGGTCCTGACCCACGGCAACGGGCCGCAGGTGGGCGAGGAGATGCTCCGCATGGAGATCTCCAAGGTCGTGATGCCGGCGCTCAGCCTCGATCTGTGCGTGGCCGAAACGGAGGGCAGTCTCGGCTACGCGATCCAGCAAGTGCTCGGCAATCTGCTCCGCGAGCGCGGCGTGAATCGGCCGGTCGGCGCGATCGTCACCCAGGTCGTGGTCGATCCCGGCGATCCCGCCTTCACGCAACCCACGAAACCGATCGGCTCGTTCTACACCAGGGCGCAGGCGCAGCGACTCGCGCGCGACCACGGCTGGAGCGTGGTGGAGGACGCGGGCCGCGGCTGGCGCCGCGTGGTGCCCTCGCCGCGTCCGGTGCGCGTCATCGAGGCGCCGCTCATCCGTGCGCTCGTCGACGCCGACATCGTGCCGATCGCCGTCGGCGGTGGCGGCATCCCGGTCGTGGAAACGCCGGCGGGCATCCGCGGCATCGAGGCCGTGATCGAGAAGGATCTCGCCACCGCTGTGCTCGCGCGTGATCTCGGCGCCGACCGCGCCTTCTTCCTCACCGGCATCGACCGCGTCGCCATCGGCTTCGGCACCCCGCGGGAGCGCTTCGTCGACCGGCTCCCGCTGGCCGAAGCGCGCCGGTTGCTCGCGGCCGGCGAGTTCCCGCCGGGCAGCATGGGACCGAAGGTCGAAGCCGCCGTGCAGTTCGTCGAGCAGGGCGGCGTCGAGGCGGTCATCACCTCGCTCGACCGCATGGCCGACGCCATCGCCGGTCGCGCCGGCACCCACATCGTCCGCGCCGCGTAGGCATTGATCGACCGCGTCGCGCCAGGTACCTTCTCTGCCGTGAGCGAGGCGTCACCGCAGTTCCGGACCCGACGGTTCAGCCGGAAGGAGTACGACCGGCTCACCGAGATCGGTGTCTGGGCGCCCGGCGAGCGGCTGGAGCTGCTGAGCGGGCTTCTCGTCGTCCGCGAACCGCAGGGTAGCCGTCACGCCACAGCGGTCCAACTCGCGGTTCGGGCGCTACATCGCGCGTTCGGCCGCGGGTGGGACGTTCGCTGCCAGCTTCCGATCGCACTCGACGACGACTCGGAGCCGGAACCGGACGTCTCTGTCGTCGCAGGCGAGCCCCGCGACTACGTCGCTGACCATCCCGCTCGGCCCGCGCTCGTCGTCGAGGTCGCCGACACGAGCTTCGCGCTGGATCGTCAGTACAAGGCGAGCCTTTATGCACGCGCCGGCATCACCGACTACTGGATCGTCAACCTCACCGAGGACGTGCTGGAGGTGTACCGGGATCCGGTGGCCGACATCGGCGCGCCAGCGGGATGGAGGTACCACACCGTCTTGCTCCTCCACCCACCCGCCACGGTCACGCCGCTGGCCGCGCCAGCTGCGACCGTCCCCATCGCCGACCTGCTCCCCTGAGAGCAGGGAGTACTCCTGGTTCCAGCCCCTTACAGTAAGGTTCCTCTGGCGACATATCCCCGGTATGAATCGAGTTATACTATCTGCATACTCGATAGAGGAGGCGGGGCGATGGCGCGAGCGGCCACCAAAGTCGCCGTCAGCATTCCCGATGATCTGTACCGAGCAGTCGAGCGGGTCCGCCGGACGACGGGCAAGAGCCGAAGCACGGTGGTCCAGGATGCGCTTCGTCACTGGCTCGAGCACCAGGCGCAGGTCGGGATGGTCCTGGAGTACCAGGCCGGGTACCGGCGCCGGCCCGAGAGCCGCCGAGAGGTGAAGGCCGCGCAGGCCGCCGCCGTTCGCTTGCTCGCCACCGAAGACTGGTAGATGCGGCGCGGCGAGATCTGGTGGGCGGAGCTGCCAGCGCCTGCGGGTCGGCGCCCCGTCCTCCTGCTCTCGCGAAACGAGGCCTATGACGTCCGTGAGCTCATCACGATTGCTCCGATCACGACGCGGGTTCGCGGGATTCCGACCGAGGTCCCATTGAGCGCCGCGGACGGCGTGGCGAAGGCCTGCGTCGTCAACCTGGACACCATCACGACGATTCCCAAGGCGTCGCTCGGTCGGCTGATTGCCCCGCTCGCTCCCGCAAAGCTGGCAGCCGTCGAACAGGCGCTCCGCTTCGCGCTCGGCCTCCGCTGAGCCGCGAAGCCTCGAAACCCGAGGCTACTCCTTCGAGAGCTGCCGGTAGTCGAGCTGCCGGTGGAACCAGTACTGATACCCCTTGACGTTCTTCTGCATCGCGATGTCGAGGAGCGGCTGCGCGATGGGGACGCGCGGGACGTCGGCCACCTCCATCTTGGCGAAGCCGCGGACGAGCTCGGTGTACTTTTTCTGGTCGCCTTCGAAGCGGGCGGCGTCGATCAGCTTGTCCATCTCGGGGTTCTGGTAGGACGACGTGTTGAACACCGCGTTCTGGCCGTGGAAGTTCCAGAAGAAGAAGTACTCGGGGTAGTTCAGCCAGCCCCCGAAGGCGTTCAGGAACAGCGGCATCTCCTTCTTGAGCAGCATGTTGCGCCAGTTCGCGCCCGGAATCTTGTTGATCGTGGTCTTGATCCCGATCTGCGCCAGTGATTCCTGCAGCAGCACCGCCGTCGGCTCGTTCGTGGTGGCGAAACCCTGGTCGAACGACAGCGTCGTCTCGAACCCGTTGGGGAAGCCGGCCTCGGCCATGAGTGCTTTGGCGCGGGCCATGTCCGTCTTGAACGGCGCGGGCACGAGCTCGTGGCCGAAGGTGTGGCTGGCGATGGGGTTGCCGTTCAACAGGACGCCGCGCCCGAACATCGCCGCTGAGAAGACCTGCTCGTACGGCACCGCGTGGGCGACGGCCTGCCGGACCTTCAAATTGTTGAACGGCGGGTTCTTGACGTTCATGCCGACGTAGAAGAACGCGTTCTCCACCGGATGCGAGACCACCGCCAGCTTCCCGGCCTTGGCGATCTCCGAGAAGTCCTTGGACGGCAGGTCGAAGGAGATGTCGGCGTCGCCGCGCTCGAGGAGCGCGCGTCGGTTGCCGGCGGAGGGAACCTCGCGCACGATCACGCGCCTGATCCTGGGTAGCGGCCCCGACTTCCAGTCGTCGAAGCGCACGGAGATCGTCTCCTGGCCGGGCTTCCACGACTCCAGACGGTAGGCGCCGCTGCCCGCGTCGTTGTTCTTGATCCACTCCATCGCCCACGGATCGGTGGGGGTGGCGTGTTTCTTGGCCAGCGTGGAGTTCATGATGACGGGTACGGGGACCGCGAGGTCCGGCAGCGTGAGCTTGTCTTTGCGGAGGAAGGTGACCCGGAACGTGGAGTCGTCGACCGCGACGAACTGCTCCGGCTTCTCCAGCGAGCCCGCCTTCATCTGGAACGTGGGGAACCCGCCGACGGTGACGGCGCGGTCGAAGGACCACTTCACGTCTTTCGCGGTGACCGGCGTGCCGTCGTGGAACCTGGCGTCCTTGCGCAGCTTGAACGTGACCGCGGTGCCGTCGGGCGCCAGCGTCCAGCTCTCCGCCAGCTCGGGTTTGAGCACGTTGTAGTCGTACATGCGGCTGCCGTCGGGCAGCGTCTTGACGCCGTAGGTCATGAGCCGGTCGTAGAGGTTCCAGGACGCCTGGTACGCGGGCCGGTTCGCGCCGACGCCGTGGATGTCCATGCTGTTCGGGCCGGACTCCACCACGACGATGAGCGTCTCTTGCCGCGACTGGGCGAACGCGGGTCCAGCGACCGCGACGAGCGCGAGCAGGAGCAGCGTCAGCATCTTCGGTCGAATGATCATCGTGGCCTCCATGAGCCGGATCAGTGGGTGCTCGACGCCAGCACGGAGAGCAACGGGCATGCCGCATCCGAACCGTCGTTGAATCGGGGACTTGGGTGGACGCCGCGGCGGCGGATTGCTCATCTCGCGAGCATCCGGGGGGGCCGGTGCCCGCGCTTTGCGCGAGCCGCGCGATAATCGGGCGGACGAGGAGACGACATGGCGGATGCGGGGATCATCTTCGTGTGCGACGGATGCTGCTGCGGTCATCCCGAACGCGGGGGACCGAAGATCCTGCCGCGCGCGCTTCGCGTGGCGGTGCGGCGGGCGTTCCGGCGCGCGGGGCTCGACGGGCGCGTGCGCCTGGCCTACACCGATTGCCTCGGACCGTGTAGCGAAGCCAACGTCTTCTTCCTCTACA